>CALCRR010000406.1 GCA_937894495.1 uncultured Ruminococcus sp.
AGCCAGCCGTAAGGGGTCTGATTGTTCATGGGTTCGCCGTTCCACTTGACGAACAGCCTGTCACTCTCCACCCACTTGTCACCCAAGCGGAGTGCTTCCTCGTCCTGCTCATCTTTCAGTTCTTTGAGGATACCCATGATGTACGGCGATATTTTCAGCACACGCTTCGAGCGTTTGGTCTTTGTGGTATCGGTGTAGATGCCACGCTCGGACGTGTAGTTGCTCGTTCTCTTAATGCTTATGATGTTGTTCTCGAAATCAATGTCCTTCCACTCCAGACCGAGCATCTCGCTCCTGCGGAAGCCGCTGTACGCTATCAGATAGAAAAAAGCACGGTACTTTGTGTCCTCGCCGTTTATCGCCGTCAGGAGCTGTGCAATCTCCTCCTGAGAGTAGATAGGCTTCTCCTTGACCTCGCCTTTCGGGATAGTCACTTTCCTGCACGGATTGTCCGATACCAAGTCCATACGAACAGCGTAACTGAATACATCGCTTATGAAACTCAGGTTATGACGTATCGTTTTCGGTGCGAGGGGCTTGCCCGTCTTTTCGTTCGCTCCCTCTTTGGCGAGAGAGTTCACAAAGCCCTGCAAATGCCTTGCGGTTATCTTGTCGATACGCAAGTGACCGATAGCAGGGTAAACACGGTGCGTGAGCTGGAGCATTCTCTCATATGTAGTGCTTCTGAGGGCGTTTTTAGCGTAGTTCTCGAACCACTCCTCCGCAAGCTCCTGAAACTTCATAGCAGAAGTCTTGAAACCGTGGTTGACCGATTCCTCAAACATCACCGCCTGTCGGTTCAGTTCCTTTTCGATCTGCTTCTTGGTCATACCCTCATCAGGCTTCCAGGTCATGGACTGCTCCTTGTGTTTGCCGTTGACATCGTAGCCACAGCTCACTCTGATAAGATAGCTGTTGCCACGCTTCTTTATGGTTGCCATAAATTACCTCCTATATTTATGACATACCCTTGTACATCTATGATTGTAGCGCAATAAATCGCCGTTGTCAAGGGGGTTGACGTACTTTTTTCGGGTATGTCATAAACTACTTTCTTTTATTCTAAAGTTTTCTTTCTTGTGTTGCTGTTGTACTTGTACTGCTGAAAATCCGAACTCAGCCCACAGGCAGAAATAAAAGCCTTAGCCCTCCTCAGTTCACGGGACAGCTCGTCCTCACGGCTGATTCGAGCCGTTTCTTTTTTCAGCTTCTCACGGGTGAAAAGTCCCTTTTGCTCCTCGGCTTTCTTGTAGGCGGCAAGCTCCGAGGAAGCTGCCGCCAACTGTGTTTTCAGAGCATCACGCTCCTGAACAGCTGTATCGTGTTCAGCTTTGAGTTTTTTCGTGGACTTGACCATAGCCACATACTTCTTGGCGGTGTCGCTGAGTGTGTCGTAGTCCTCTTTGGCGAGGGTAACTTTCTTGCCGAACACAGATTCTTTTACCTCAATGCTTTCGATTTCGTCCAACTTGACTTTTTTCTTAGCCGCCTTGTCGAGTTCGGCTCTGGCTTCGTCACGCTCGGAGAGAGCCTGAGCCTTTTCCTCATTCAGCCGCCTGATCTCGTCCTCATGCTCGCCGTATTCCTCGACCGTGTAGCTGTACCCTCTGGACTTCTTAGGTTCACTGATTTCGATGCCGTGAGCGTTGCAAATATCCCTCAGCACTTCCCACTCACGAAGCCGCCAACGGTTATTGGAATGAGCGTCATTTCCGAAGCCCATTTCGTCAAGCGTCTTGTTCTTTGCATTGCGGACTTCAAGCCCCCTGCTGTAATGTCCGAGTGGGATATAGTCGATGTGCAAATGGGGAGTTGCTTCATCGAGGTGCATCACCGCATTGAACACATAGAGGTTCGGATTTCTCGCCTGAAATCCCTCCATGTATTCACGCAGACATTCAGCAGTTTTTTCAGCATCGGCAGTTCCGACAGCCGAATCATTTTTCGTGCCAATATAGACGAGGTGTTCGTAGAAACTTTTCTGCTTGTTTGCACCCTCGATCACACTCTTGCTCGGCGGACGGTTGAACAGGTGTTCAAAGTAGTCATCAATCTTGCGATCATTTCTTTTCTGCCGAGCGTTGTATCTCTCTACCGCTTCGTCAAAAAGCTGGTGGTAAGTTTCGCCCAAGTCCTGCTGAACGAACACGATGTTATCGGGTGTCCTGAGCGGGTCGATATTCTTGGCAGTGAACTCTCGGTTGTTATGTGAAAGGCTGCCTTTGCCCTCACACATCGAGATAGATTTTGTACTCATATAATGTCTCCTTTTATATCTCTGTTTGAACCCTCTGACGAGGGACAATCATACGCATAAGGCTCACCGCCTGTGATATGATGAGCGCCCTTGAAGGGCTTTTGAATTGGCTTGCAACGATACGGAGATCAGCAAACCAAACGGCTCGGAGAGCCGGAATTTACTTGCGGTGCGCCGCCAGTAACCCCAAAGCACTTTTGACAGCCTACTCGGACTATCAAAAATGCTTATGGGGCTCTGCGAGGCTGAACGGCTGACGGAGCAGCCGAAAATGTGGGCGCATTTATTCAAAAATCCGCATTACATTTTTTCAAAAACATCATATCTTAAATGATATTTTCAGCAAAAATCTCAGCTCGGATTTTGTAAAAATACTCGCTCCGAGATCATAAGAATCAGAACGGCGTCTCCTCCTCGACATCAAGAGTTTCGAGCAGATACTTTACCTCATCACGATAGAGATAACTCTCATATCCATCGAGGTAATGAATGCTGCGAGCAACAGCTTCACGAACATCAAGACCGTTTCTTTCTTCAAGGATAGAAGTCAGCGCTTTTACCTTTTCCATATCGGGCATATAGCACACCCCCTTCCCGTATATTTTTCTCACCCCGTGACGATGCGTGTCGATGGTGACGGTCTTATAGAGACCTCACAAACATCGTCACGACCGTCACACATCGTCACGCAGGGTAACTTGTAGCGAGAAAGTTTTCCTTTTCTGCATCAGTCATATCGTGAAAAGACTTGTTTCCGCTATCACCTCTGACATAACACACCGTTGCATTCGGATTGCCATCAACAGGCTGATACTGAAACTCGTCCTCGGAAGTATCAGCATTATCCGATTCAGGCTCAATGATGATAGGGTGATCCTTGTCATAGCGGAGCGTGATCTTTCTGCCCTTGTGACTTCTGGAATTGCTGTACTGCACAAAGAAAAGATTATACAGCTTTCCTGCATTGACATTCAGTTTCAGCGACAGAGCATTCGGCTTGATGTCAAGCTCCAGCTTTTCGATAAGCTCGGTCGCCGTACCCTCCCAAGTCGGATTGTCCGCATTAATGAATCCGCCTATCGCTTCAAGCACAGGTTCAGGCGGCTCTGTGTATTCGGGAGATTTCTCTCCGCTCAGTTCCCAACACAGCGTTTCTTTGTTTCTGGTGAGCATAAACTTCTTGTCCGGCTGATCTCTGCCCGATACCTCAATCGTCGCATCACCGTCGGAACGCTTATTCTTGTACATAATAAACGCTCCGTCCGCTGCACCGAGCAGACCGTTCGTGCCAGAGATGCGGTCGAAATTATCATCGGACTTCTGCTTGCGGGTGTGGTGAACAAGTATCAGGCAGATACCCGTTTTGTCCGCAAATGCTTTCAGTCCAGCGATAATATCGTAGTCCCTTGCATAACTGTAAGTGTCGCTCTCGGCTTCACGCACTTTCTGCAATGTGTCGATGATGACGACCGAGGTTTCCGGGTGTTCGTGCATGAAGGTGTCGAGCTGATCGAGCAGGCCCTCATTCAGCGACTTGGAAGCAACTGAAAAGAAAAGATCCGGCGTTGTTTCCGTTCCGAACATTCGATACAGACGCTCCTGCAATCTGCGGTAATCGTCCTCCAAAGCAAGGTACAGCACCGTACCCTTGCGGACGGAATAATTCCACATCGGCGTTCCCGAGCTGACATGATAGGCTATCTGAGCCATCATAAAACTCTTGCCGACCTTTGGTGCTCCTACAAACAGGTAAGTGCCTGGGTAAAGGAAGTGGTCGATGATCGGTGGTTTTCCCAGATAGACCATCTCATAAAGCTCCGGCATCGAAACAGTCTGCATAAAGCCCGGTGCGGATTCACGCTCCGCCTGAGCCTGTGCCTGCATTTCCTGTTCGTACTGCATCTGCGCCTCGAACATTTCCTCGGCTGATGGGTTGAAATTCTCCCCATAGTCTGGTATAATAGTAGGTGTTAATTCTGATGACTGCTCTGCACCTGCGCCAACAGGTGCGTCAAGAGCGGTCATTTCTCTTTTTTCGGTCATTCTCTATCTCCTTTCAGACCATTCAGAGTTGCCCCGATAAGCTGTATCGTAGACAGCAGCTCATCGTCCACAGCAGAGCCGTTCTTTATCCTTTTCAGCTCCGCAAGTACCTCGGCAAGCTGATTTTTCAGAGCCTTGTACACTCTCGGATTGCCCTGCACCACCACATCACGGCACAGCAGCCGCTTCACGATATAGTCCTGCTTGGTCAGCCCCGACAGTGCGACTGCCGAGTTGATGAGCTGATCTTCTTCGGGCGAGACACGGAAACCGATCGTCCTTGCCCTGAATCTGCCCTTGCTGTCAAGATTCTTTGCTGACATTAAAATCACCTCCCTTCTTCAGCTCACCGAGCCTATTTGCCATTTCCGCCTGCTTGGAGGGGAACAGATGTGCATAGCGGTAAGTGATCTCGATACTCTCATGTCCCACACGGTCAGCGATTGCCACCGCCGAAAAGCCCAGCTCGATCAGGAGTGAAACGTGGCTGTGACGCAGATCGTGAATGCGGATTCGTTTCAAGCCTGTCGCTTTCACGCCCCTGTCCATCTCATGGTGGAGATAACTCTTGGATATGGGGAAGATCCGCTCATCGGGCTTCTGGTCGTACAGCATACTGAAATACTCCTGCATCTCCTCACAAAGAAAATCGGGCATTTCAATGGTGCGGTTGCTTTTCTTGGTCTTCGGCTCTGTGATGACGTCCTGCCCCTTGAGACGCTGATAGGACTTGTTGATGCGGAGCTTTCTGTTCTTGAAATCGAAGTCCTCAGTCGTAAGAGCCAGCAGCTCACCGAGTCGGATACCGCACCAATAGAGCATCTCAAATGCATAGAATGAGATCGGCTTATCCATCATGACCTCGGAGAACTGCATATACTCGTCCTTCGTCCAGAAGTTCATCTCCTTGGCATTCTTCACGCCGATGCTCCCTGCTTTGGCTGCGGGATTGGTACTCAGGTCATAGTAGCGGACAGCGTGATTGAAGATACAAGAGAGCTGATTGTGCAGGTTCTTCAGGTATGTCTCCGAATAGGGCTTGCCGTTCTTGTCACGGTGGCGGAGCAGCTCATTCTGCCACGTCAGCACATCTCTTGCCTGAATGTCCTTCATAGACTTTTCCCCGAAATAGGGCAAGATCTTCGACTTGATGACACAAGCCTTATGCTCCCAGGTGTTCTGCTTCAAACGGGCTTTCATGTCCTGCTCATACAGCTTGTAGAAGTCCTTGAACAGCATATCGAGGTCGCCGCCCTGCTGGAGAAGAAATCTGCGCTCCCAATCCTGAGCCTCACGCTTTGTCTTGAAGCCACGCTTGCACTTCTGCTTGCGCTGCCCCTGCCAGTCATCACAGCGTGTCATAACATACCAAGTGCCGTTTTTGTCCTTGTATACGGGCATCAGTCCTCACCCTCTTTCTTTTCAGGTGCTTTCACCGGGCGCTCTGCCGAGTACACTCTCTCGTTGAAATACTCACGGTTCACTCTGCCTGTGATGGTGATGTAGCCCTTGGCGTCAAGCTCCTCATTGAGCTGTTTGATGATCTTGTATGCATACGGAACGGAGATCTCCATGATCTCTGCCAGTTCTTCTGCACGGATAAATTTTTCTGACATCGTAGTCAACCCTTTCTTAAAATATTGTTCTGTGTGGTATCGGGCGCATTTGCGTATCCGATCAGCAAAATTCTCTATCTAAACATTTTTGCTTAGTCTTATTATACTAAACATTTTTGCTTTTGTCAACCCCTAAATCGAAATTTTTCTAAATTTTTTTGTTTAGTATCTATTGACTATCCTAAACAAATATGTTATAATGCAGATAAATCATTATTCTTAGGAGCGTGATACAATGACAAAGGCATTTGAACTCTTATTCACTTCCAAACGAAATGAAGAAATGAGAAATCAGATACTTGATCATTTAAATATGACCGAGGATAGTAAAATCGTCGGAACTTGCTCAACTCTATTTTTTGATAGCTATCACAAGGTAGTGGTTGAAATTCCAAACGAAGATGAAACAGGCGTATATAATGCCTTGGTCAGACCTCTCGTTGCAAGTTATGATACTATAAGAGGGCATCTGAATGGAGATTCGGAAGCAAGTTCAAGAATCAAGTTTTTAGTTTAAATTTCGTTACACAGAACATAATTAAGGAGCGAACCACCATGAGCATTATCGGAGATAAGATACACCGCATTCGTGATTTCAGAGGAATGACGCAGAAACAGCTCGGTATGGCAGTCGGCTTTGATGAAAAGTCCGCCGATGTCCGCATCGCACAGTATGAGTCCGGCACACGCACACCCAAGCAGGCACTTGTTGAACAGCTTGCCGAAGCTCTGGACGTGAACCCTCGTTTCCTTGCTGATGATGAGATACTCGGAGCTGAGGGAGTTATGATGATGCTATTTGAGCTTGATGAGCATTACCCGATCAGCATTGAAGACTGCGAGGACGAGGACGGCAACAGAAGAAAGGGCATTGTTTTCGGCTCTATCCTGATGACTGACCTCCTTTCTGAGTGGCAGAGACGAAAAAAAGACCTTGCTGACGGCAAGATCAGCAAGGCCGAATATACAGAATGGAAGCTTAACTGGCCGAAAACGACCGATGATTGTGGAAAGCACGAACCTGCGAAAGAGTGGCGTAACCTGTAAGCCACTTGGTACGCAGAACAATTCCGCTTAGCTCCTGTCCAAGGACACCTCTCCTTATCCACTTTAGGGGCAAGTTCTCCATTCACTTTTATCCCGACAAATGGAGATAAAAAGGTTCCTCAAACGTCCCTGTTTTATCAAAATATTAGCTTCATCAGTTTTCGTTTTCTCATCCTTTCCCCTCTCCATTCCCCACCAAACGGAAGGCTCCAATGGACTCCTCAAAGGAATCCTAAACGAACCCCCATCCGCTATTCTTCCCGTCTTTATCCTAATCATTTTCTCTGTATTTAAGGCATATTCTACATTCATAAGTTCAATGAAGGAAAGATAAAAAGAAAGAAGCAAACGAAAGCCAAACGTCCTCCGCAATCAAGAGCCGAATCATCAAAACGAAAATCAAAAGAAAACAAAAAGACCCCGACTATGATTATTTGAACCATAGTTAGGGTCTATTCTTTGTTATGTTCGGTTTAGTTTCTATCACTTTGAAGTGGATAGAAAGTTTGGATCAAAAGTGGATAAGGAGTGGTGTCTTTGAACATGTTGTCCAAGGACACCTCTCCTTATCCACTTTCGGGGCAAGTTCTCCATTCACTTTTATCCCGACAAATGGAGATAAAAAGGATCCTCAAACGTACCTGTTTTATCAAAATATTAGCTTCATCAGTTTTCGTTTATTCATCCTTTCCCCTCTCCATTCCCCACCAAACGGAAGGCTCCAATGGACTGCTCAAAGGAATCCTAAACGAACCCCATCCGCCATTCTTTCCGTCCTTATCCTAAAAAATTTCTCTGTATTTAAGGCATATTCTACATTTCTAAGTTCAAATTAAGTAAAAATAAAAAGAAAGAAGCAAACGAAAACCAAACGTCCTCCGCAATCAAGAGCCGAATCATAAAAACGAAGAAATAAAAGAAAACAAAAAGACCCCGACTATGATTATTTTAACCATAGTTAGGGTCTATTCTGTATGTGTTCAGTTTAGTTTCTATCACTTGAAAGTGGATAGAAAGTTTGGATCAAAAGTGGATAAGGAGTGGTGTCTGTGAACATATAGAATATACCCTATAAATATTATAAGGCATATTTGCTGTTCTGTCAAGCAAATGCGTTTATAGTGTTAGAAAAAAACAGCTTAACATAAATAGATCCCCTGCATCTTCAAAACACAGGGGATCCATTTAAAAAATCACATATCAATGCTTTCCTATACAACGTGGACTGACTGTAGTTGGGATGACTTTGATTTTTACAAGCAAAAACGATTATTGATGATTGGAGATTTCACAGCATGTTAGGCTCTTGCTGCTAAGAGCTGCTTGTTTTTACAAAATCAAAGTTTATTGATAGGTTAAGCATTATTATAGTAAAGTTCGTTTTCTATAAAGTAATTATATCATAGGTAATTCTCCACGTCAAGAACTTTCCATTAAACTATCTAAAAGTTTTATATCGTTTTGTAATTTTACTTTTAATCAAGTATATGATGAAATAAAATGACCACGTTCATTTATAATTCCATCTCTAATTAATTACTTATCCTTAAGTATTGCTCTTATTACGTCTTCGACAAACCACATTCCGAATAAACCAAATGTATATATAAAACCATACATCGTATCATAATCAACTTTTGCTCTTCTGCACCATACTGCAAGAGTATCAGTAACACAAAAAATCGTTAAATAAATATTATTTGTCTTATTATTAGCAGATTCAATGTTTGTAGAAAACTTCATATTTTCAGGGATATAATCATCAAATGGATTAATACGATCAGTATATAAAACATCTGTATAATTACTTATCAAAAACATCCAAATAATAAAGTTTTCAGACTTTTTCAGTTCCTCAGAAACTGATATCCCCAGTTTTCTGTATTCCTTGTAATATTCATACTTACTACGATTCATAACACCTTTCCATTTTTGATATGCTTCTTCAAAATTGTATTTCTTGTAGTCCTTACCGTTATATGTATATATCTTTTGACCAACTCTCGCAAATGACCTATCACCCATTCTATACAAATACGATGTAGGCTCTATTTTATATTTTTCAACCATTCCAAAACTAAGATCAAGTATGGTTTTTTCACCTATCTCATCAATATTAGCAAACAGTCCTTTAAGAGCAGCCCCAATGTCAGCATCTGCTTTTTTGATTATATCAGTATACAAAACAATCATTCCTCTCATGAACTTGCGCATGAAAGCTATGATATTATATTTTTATTGTTTTAAATACAAATCAAATTCTAAAACAATATTTGGCAGTAACATTATTATTTTTATATCATCTCACAAGTTAATTATATTTTGAAATCGACTTACCTATTTTTTAGGCGGTCCTCTCGGTTCCATACCTATCAACTCCTTTCAATTCTTTCTATTTATTAATATATCAGAAAACTTTGTTTTTCAAAAAACGCAAGCCGCAAGTTTTTTATAATTTCAAAACAACAAAAACGATCACAATAAATTATTGATAATACATTTTTAGATCACTACTTCCTTTTCTGCATATGTAATTATTTTAGTTTCGCCTATAAAAGGCTTAACCGAATAGTCGCTTGTATGATTGTTCTTATTTTTTTAAGCTGTTCTTTCGGTTTGATCCTCTTTTTTATCGACCCTGCTAAAACTAATTTCATTTTTTCCATTATCGAATAAAAAACGAGATAATTTGCTGTTTTTTCGTTTTATCAAATCAGCTTAATACCACCTCGGCTATAGCTCACAACTACATCATGCATAGAACCCACTGATCTTACCCTCACCAAAACCCTCTTGAACCGTAAAACTAACTGGCTTATCCATAAAACCATCTGTTATCTTTTCCTTTAAGAGGGTAAAACTATTTTTTTGTTTTTTTAATACGAAAACCGGCTGTTTTATCCTGCTATGAGATAGGTTTTTAATCATGGTCGGAATAAAAAACATGATAATCTTTTAACTTTAGCGTAATAAAGCATTTTTTGGTATGGTTTTACCGGAGTAAAGTGTGCGCCAAAAATAGATACAAAAATATTAAACTCATTTTTGACAATCTCAATTATCTGATATAATAAATGTAGCAAATCAGAAAGGAATGGTCCTATGTTTATTCTCGTTTCAATGGGCAATTATATTTCGACGGACGATGTGCGCTTTGTGCTCGCATACAACGGCAGCACTATCTCTAAAACAACTTACCAATCGGCTCATGAGGGAAACAGGCTCGTCAATTTAACGAGAGGAAAAGCAATCAGAAGCCTGATAGTGTTGAGCGACAAAACCGTTGTGGCTACTCCAGTGAAGGCTTCAACCGTAATCAGAAAGCTGAATGGGAACGATACAGCCGAAAAAGAGACAGAACCTCAGAAGATTTATTATTATGTTTCTGACGATGAAGACTCCGACTGATCGGCAGGCAATTTGCTGATGAGCATTTTCTTGCATTGTTCAATATTTGCCTTACTTAAGGTATTTTTCTTTATTACAAGAAAATAAATCAGACGCAAGGTGTAATATGGTATGCCGTCATTTTCGATGCGAATGACTTTGTTGGACATAAAAGCAGCCTCTCTTAATTTAGCACGCTCCTGTCTGCTTAATTTCAGAGCATTGCTTACCTTTTTAACTGCGTCCTGCGTAACGTTTTTCTCACCTCTAAGCATATTGCTTAGGTGCGGATAACTGATTTTTGTCTGCTTAGCAATATCGGCGACGGACATATTTCTGTCAGCGGCGAAATGCAGGATCAGCATTCCAAATACTGTATAGTTTTTCATAAAATATACCTCCTCGAAAAACAGGTTATTGTTTGTGTTCACTTACACTATTATTATACTCGAAAACTTATGTTGCTAAAAAATAGTATGTTACCATAATTCATCGAGAATTAAATTCAATTTATATATTCAGAAAATACCCTCAAAGACAGCCCCACATTTTTTCAGACAGTTTAAAAATATTTTTTATTGACATACAAAACAAGAGAGTATATAATTAAAGACAACAAAATAAAGGGAGCTGATAGCGTATGTTAGAATCATTAAAACCTTTGGGCTTCATTGAATTACAAGAGCCTGAAATCAAAAGGACTCCGGAACAAGAATACCTTATAGGTGTGTATAATGATACACTTAAAACGATCATGAATGACCCGGATCTTTCAGCAGCAATGATAGATTCGCAGGACAGACAGTATACCATATTGGATGATGAGGTCATCGAGATTAATGCTGTTCCAAGAGATAAGCCTGCGAAGGTAACTGTCTCAAAATGCAGAACGATAGAAGCTGCCGAAAAATATAAAAACGGGAAAGTATGTGTGCTTTGTTTCGGCTCAGCATATAAGAGAGGCGGTGATGCAGACGAGGGTAGCTCGGGGCAGGAAGAGGACATTAGCAGGGTCTCAACAGTTGGAGAACATCAGCTTATTGATTCAAAAAACTTTTATTATTTGCACAGCATTAAATTAAAATATCGTGAAGGTTATTACTACCCGCTGTTTAATGATGATCTGTTTTATATCCCCGATGTCCTGTGCTTTAAAACACCTACAGACACACCTGCACTCAGACCGCGTGAGGAGTGGTTCAAATTTGATATTATTACTTGTATACCGCCTTTTATGAAGTATAGACCAATCTCTGATGAACAGCTATCACAGCTTCTATATAAGAGATTGGAGCGAGTTTTTATTACCGCTATAAATAACGGAGCCAACAATATTATTCTCGGAGCTTTTGGCTGCGGACGCTGTAAAATCCCACCATTTATTGTTGCAAGAGTCATGATGAAGCTTACGGAGAAATATATATACTATTTTGAAAATATTGAGTTTGCAGTTTACTGCAAGCCCAATGAAAGAATAAACTATACGGCATTTTCAAGGGTTTTCAAAATTGAATCAAGTGGCGGATACGAGATAAACATAATATAGGGGCGTGTAAAATGGAACTAAAAGCATTTTTTAAATCGACTGATGACGAGGTAGAGCTTGTGATGTGGGCAATGCTGTCGGGTATTGCAACAAGCGAAAGGAAGGAGCATTTTACTGCTATAATCACAAATCCCAAAGAAGCGCAGAAATACGCTGAATTGCTCGGCATAACAAAGGATGATGTTGCTGCCGAAATGATAAGATGCGGCACGGAATATTTAAACAATAAGAAATGAGGTAATCAAGATGACAGAGAACAACACATTATTAACGCTTGAGATCAACAGTAACATTTTACAAGCTGCGAGCGAAGTTTTTACCGAAAAGGGATTATCGCTAAATGAAGCCATTATGGGCTTCTTGGATGCTTCCGTGTTCTGCAACGATATCCCTTATGATTTTGTTATTCAGGAGCCTGACTTCCCGCCTGATGAAGAGATGATCGCTCCCGATTTTAACGAGCCGGAAAATGAGCAAATGACTGATAACGAGCTGCCCGATTTTATATTTGATGATATTGAGGTCGATGAACCAATAACATATATAATAAGGGTTGTATTTGATGATGATAATGCGATCTGGAGGGCACACTGCGACGAAATTCCTGAGTTTCACCTTGAATGCGGTTCTTTTGATGCTCTGGTCGAAAAGTGCAAAACAGTATTCCCGACAATATTGGCTATAAAAGAAATTCCCTCATGTGAATCTCAAATCGTCTTCTGGGCTGAAAGACAGGAAATGATAACGCATTTTTGAAAAGGAGCATATTATGCTGATTTACAAACAACATTTACCGATAGCAACAGTTGACACCAGAGATATTATACTGCCGTACAAATCAGTAGCTGAAGCAAAAGCTCATATCTTAAAGCTTGACCTGCAATATGGCTGTCCTACTATATGGTATCAGGCCGACGGAGGGAGTAAGACTGATGAAACTGAGTATTTCATCGCTGCAATAGGCACAGGTCATAAAATAAATAGTGACAGGATAAATTTGGACAGCTACCTTGGAACACTTCAACTCAACGATGGTGATCTCGTGCTTCATTATTTTTTGGTGAGACCCGAAAGGAGCAACAAAAATGTGGAAATATAATGAGTCGGACGATAGCTTTTTATCTGTTGTTACATGGGCTATGATATACAAATCGATACAAACCGATAAACCAGGGAACTATGTTGAGATGCTTACAGATTCTGACAAATTTTTAAAATACGGTGAAGCCAAAGGAATCACAAGAGAAGCTGTTTTAGCAGAGATGGAAAGGGTTATTAAAGCCTTGAATGATAAAAAGGAGTTCTGTGATGCACTTAAAGTAATTTCAAAAAATAACAACCATTAGTCACTCTATCTTCCGGATAATTTGTGTATTTTCGTCGCCTGATAATATATACTAATAGTAGTTTTAAATTACTATTGGTGGTGTTATTATGGATCTATCTTCTGTAGGTAAAAGTATTCGCAGATACAGACTTGAAAAGAAAATTATGCAGGAGACCCTTGCTGAAAAGACCGATCTCAGCGCGAATTACATCGGCATGATCGAGCGCGGTGAAAAGACCCCTTCTCTCAGTACTCTTGTGAGTATTGCCAATGCTTTGGGTGTAACAGCAGATATGCTTTTGAGTGACGTTGTCGAGCAATCATATGATGTCAAGACCTCGGTTTTGATCGACAAGATAGCTTCTCTTCCCAAGACCGAGCAGGAAAGGATTTTTGATGTCATCGACACTTTAATAGCCCACGCCGATAAATGATTAAAAGCCCGAAATGCGATCGGGCTTTTTGTTTGAGATAATATTATTAAATAATACTTGTAAACCAACTAAAAGTATGATATAATAACTTATATAAGTAATTGTGAATTAACATAATATTTACAATTCAAATTAAACCTCAGACCTCCGGAAAGTGTCTAACATCTGAGACAAACCAAATTATGCATTTTGGAGGCTGATGTTATGACACTTGATGAACTGATAAGGGTCATCCTTGAGTATATGTCAAAAAAGGGTATGCTCAATGACTTGAAGAAAAAATATGACACAGAAAGCGCAGGTGAGAAAAATGGCAAATAAGACAGTCGAGGAGATAGTTGCAAAGGCAAAAAGCGGCGACATGGCAGCGTTCGATCTGCTTTACCGGGAGTACAGCGAGAAGCTGCTCAAATATGTTGTCAAGCTCGGCGTTGACATAAATGACGCAGAGGACATAGTTTCCGACAGCTTTATGGAGGTTATCGAGCATATCGGCGACCTGAAAAACAACGCCTTTTTCTCAACATGGCTGCATTCCATCGCCAAAAATAAGGTCTTCACTATAAAGCAAAAGGAAAAGCGTTATGCAAGGGTCGATTACTCCGCAGGTGACGGCGACGAGCAGAACGACGGGCTTGACCTTGCTTATGCAGAGGCTGCCGAGTATAACGGAGACACGATAATGCTCCCCGAGGATTACGCTGCCAGCGAGGAGATAAAGCAGATACTCGCAGACACGATAAACTCCCTTAATCCCGATCAGCGTGATGCGATATATCTGTTTTACTAAAAAAACCGCTCTGTAAGCGAGATCGCCCGGCAGACAGGAGTAAACGAGAATACAGTCAAATCCCGCCTGAGCCTTGCACGAAAATACATGGAGCGCAAGCTCAAGGATCTGCAAAAGAGCGGTGTCATGCTTTGTGCTGTGCCTATTTCGAGCATCATCGGGCAGCTTGACAGCGAGGCTAAGATATCTGCGGGCGGTGCGCCTGCTCTGGCTTCGGCTGCCTCAGGAAAGGCAATCGCAGCGGCTGTTACAGCGATAGTTGTGGGAACAACAAGTGCTATGTTTTATTTTGGAAGAGAAAGAGGTCAGCTTCGCGGAGATGAAAGGCTGCCCGATTCTTTTGTTGTTGAGGGTATTGATGATTCAAGCATAGTCACTACCTCGTGGACAACTACCACCACAATACCTGAAACCACACAAGAAACATCTGAAAACACAGGCAGAGTAACAACCACAGCAAGGACAACAACTACTGCCGCTTCTGCTGTTCCTGCCGGGACTGTGCCCGTGCAGACTACGCAGCCGAAAAATGATGTTTATGTTCCTGATGTCAATGACGACAATAACGGCGGAGAAGAGATAATTCAACAAGAGGAACAATGGGAAGATGTTGATTTCGGAAGCTATAACAGTGACGGAGTTTATTATGGGATAAAGCCCTACTGCTTTGACGAAGATACTGGTAATATTACAACAATAACGAGTATCAGAAGAGAACCTACTTATGGAACATTAGAAATTAATTATACTACATCAAAAAGTGATAATAATAATTATAAATTGATTGCTTTGATTCTAAACACAGAATCAGGAGAATCCTACGATTATACAGAAATCACTCCTGTATCTACTGAACACAACGGAAACAATCATGTTTCAGTTTATCATCATGATGTTATAAAAAACGATTTGTATTCTTATCAATGGTCGACATCAACGGGATGTGACTATGCTGATGATAACGGTGCTTATAACAGATCCATATATGACATCAATGCCTATTGTCAGAATTTCTATTTAGGCAGTTCGGGAAAACTTGTCATTTCTAAAAACACCTGTGAAATAGACTACCATAACAGCTTTCACGAGGGTTGTGATACTTCATATACATTCGTATTCTTTTCTGATTACGTTAATAGCTTTAAAGAATATGGCCATGCCAGCGGTTATCAGAATTATTTTTTGTTCTATGATATGCCTGAAATAAATGAGATTACGGTCGAAAAAGGCTCAAAATATTTTGAGATATATGACGGTATCTTATATTTCAAAAAGGACGGATACCGCTGGCTGCTCTGGACTACTGAGAGAAGCCCAAGTCATTTAATCTTTCCGGATAACGTTATCGCATATAACGAAAAAGAGCTTGAAAAAATACATTTGTCGGATTATAACGACATAGATTTTGGCAACAATATATGGTTGAAAAATGACGATTTGTTTCTTGATTTTTTAGATGTTACTATTCCCGAAGATTGGTAAAAATACAAGGCTGTGCAGCCCGAAAAACTGCACAGCCTTTCATTATGTTATCTTTTGTTCACTTAACGATCTGGAAATCGATCTTGAGATTTCCGACGTATGCCCCCTTGCCTGCGAAGTGCGCCGTTGCCGTTCCGACATTTGTGTTGTTTGTATAGGAAACGGTGTAGTCCTTGCCCTCGGTGAGCGCCTTGCCCTTGTATTTCAGCGTCAGCTTCGGGGTAATGGCTTTGCCTGTGTATTTATAGCTTTTTGAGCCTGCAACCTTGCAGTCAGTAGGTTTCAGTATGATCTTATCGGTAATATTGAAAGGATACTTGAGCGAACCGCTGTAGGCGTTGATAAATTTAACGTGAACATAAGCCTTGCCGACCTTCACATTATCGGTGTACTTGGTGATCGTATAATCCTTGCCCTCGGTCAGAGGAGTTCCCTTGTAGGTCAGGCTGAGCTTCGGCTTTATCGCTTTGCCTGTGTAGGAATAGTATTTGTCCAGCCCGGATTTTGTGTCACCGACATTTATTTTTGTCACATTAAGTATCTTGAAATAGCCGTATGTTATGCCGACATAATTGCCTTTTCCATTAACCATTACGGAAGGGTTTCCGACACTGACATTGTTCTGATACGTGAGCGTGTAGTCCGTGCCGTTTTTCAACGTTTTACCGCCGACCTTGACCGTTACCGAGGGCTTCTTCGCAGTGCCGTCATAATAATACTCCTTCCGGGAGAGTGTAACAACGGCATCTTTTATATTTATAGAATTTATGCAGAATTCCTTAGTGATCGTGCCTTCATAAGAGCCTTTGCCGGTAATGGTCGCCTTAGCCCTGCCTGCGTTTACGTTGTTTGAATAGCTGACCGTGTAATCGGTTCCTTTAACAAGCGTCTTGGTCCCGTACTTAACGGTGACAGACGGCTTTTTTGCAGTGCCGTCATAGGTATATGCAGGGATATAGTCTACTGTAGCTTTACAGATATTGCTTTTCAATTCGCTGCTTGAAACCTTGTAATCCT
Organism: uncultured Ruminococcus sp.; assembly: GCA_937894495.1. Classification (GTDB taxonomy): domain Bacteria; phylum Bacillota; class Clostridia; order Oscillospirales; family Ruminococcaceae; genus Hominimerdicola. The sequence continues at coordinate 16,947 of CALCRR010000406.1, forward strand.
TATAGTTTGCGGGATTCTCCATGCTCTTGTCCTCATACCTGTTGCCCGGCATCTGAGAAAGGCTCGTTTTCAGGTAAGCTCTGTAATTTGCGGGATTTCTTCCGCAGTCATAAGCCGCGTCGATGTAATACCACGAATTCCCGAGCTTGATCTTGTTCCATGCGTGACCTACTCCCTCCGAATAGCCGTCAACTATACGGCAGTCGATGCCTGCCTTTTTCATCAGCGCATAAAGCTCAAGCGCCATACCCTGACAAACTGCCTTTTTCTCAACGAACGCTCCGTAGGCATAATAGCAGCTTCCGCCGTTGTTGTAGTATTTGGTGTTCTTGCAGACGTAATTGTATATAGCGTCCGCCTTCTGCCGCTGTGTTTTGCCGTTCAATTTCAGGCTGCCGATTATGCGGTTCATTTCCTTTTCAACGGCTGCATACTGAGACTGGGTCATCGCGTAGGTCATCGTTATTGTGAAGTTCTTGTTGTCCGTAGACCTTACTACCCAGTGCTTTTTCCCGGTGGCGTGAACATACGCAAAATCACCGCCCATAGGCTCAGATGTGTTGACAAAAGCCGCATGGATAAGCTCGTCCATACGATCAAAAGTAAAAAAGTTGCTGTTTATAGTAATCTTAAATGTCTCGGTGTGGTTCTTGAGCTGTGTTTTCACGAAATCGACTATTTCCTTTTCGGACTTGACAGTCTTGCTTGGTACCGAGCTTGCCGCATCAGCCGTGATGTTAAAGCCTGCGAACAGCTCCGCACTGCCCTGCTCCGTCGGCAGTACAGCAGAGCCTGCCGCCATTGTGAGAGCGAGCATACCGTAGTTAAGATGACGTTTAACAGCGTGTTCGCCGACTTTAGATTCGAGATAAACTGAAATAATAGCAGGAGACAACAAAATGACGTTTGCAGAATTCATCAGACTGCTTCTTGAAGAAATGAAAGCAGAAGGACGGTGGCTAAGGCTGCCGGAAGAAAACACAGAAGACTCAAAGGAGAGTTGAATTATGAATGACTTAAATTCCGTCGTCGAAAACATAAAGCACGGTGATACCAACGGATGGTCGGTCGTGTATCAGACCTACTATAACAAACTGTACCGCCATGCGCTTTCGCTTACAGACAATGATCCTCAAAATGCTCAGGACGCAGTTCAGGGCGCATTTGCAAGGGCAATGAGCGATAACCGCATACAGACGCTCAAGGACAATGACAAGCTGTTCCAGTGGCTGTCAACATTCGTCCTCAACGAAGTAAGACCAATGTGGCGCAAGCAGGAAAAGTTTATGGCTTTTTCGACTGCTGAGGACTATGAGAATACTATTGACGGTATAGCCGATGACGATATATGCATTCCCGAGGACTATGCTATACCTTTATCAACGGCAATTGCTCTGATAGCTTTAGAACGCTCACTCGCATCTGAAATCACCGACAGAATCGGCGCTATCATTCCAAACCTCCGATTAACAACGCCCATGTTTTCGTCCGATAGTTCGGGAATAACCATGCCTGTCAAATCCAACAGTTCCTGTTCCGTCATTTCGGAGAAGCCATGTAAATCGTTATTCCAAACAGGCGTTGTTCTCTTAATACAATCAATTACGAAGAAATTATCATCGTCAGAGTCCAGCACCCTATAAATCCTGTCATCATTTCTCAGTAGCATCGATCACTATCCCCCAATCAGTAACACCTCGCTTCAACCAATACTCTCTTGACATATCAAGCAGCTTTATTGTCATAGGTTTTTCTATCTTGCTCCTATAAACACATTCCCGAACCATTACATCACCATTTGTTTTGGTACAGAAAAAATCTGAGGTGTATTCGCCCTCTGTAAGACCTTCCAGCAGAACATTGCATCTGATCTCGGTGATTTCATCATTATCCTGAAGCATATCAGCATACCTCGTTTGCAGTGGACTATATGTTCTGCATATTTCCTTACACTTTGAAATATGGTGCTTATGACATCTGCCCTTATAATTCTTTTTCAGCATTTTTATAACCTCCAATTTCCATTTTTTAGGTGTTTTCCCAAAAACGAATTTTTTAGTTCATTTTTGGGAACGTTTTTGGGGATTTCACTAATATTTACCAATTGCTCGCAAGCCCTGATTTTACAGGGTTTTTATAGATTCTTATCCGAATATAATTTCCATAATTTAGGAGTTTTCCCAAAAACACTTTGATTTTTCCCAAAAACATTTATTTTTAGGGATTTTATTATTTTATCAGCATAGCAAACACCTCTCAAACCGCGTTATTACGTTGTTTTTACGATTTCGTATTTTCCCCCAAAATGATAATTCCAAAAACCACTATGTCCAAGGACACCTCTCCTTATCCACTTTCGGGGCAAGTTCTCCATTCACTTTTATCCCGACAAATGGAGATAAAAAGGATCCTCAAACGTACCTGTTTTATCAAAATATTAGCTTCATCAGTTTTCGTTTATTCATCCTTTCCCCTCTCCATTCCCCACCAAACGGAAGGCTCCAATGGACTGCTCAAAGGAATCCTAAACGAACCCCATCCGCCATTCTTTCCGTCCTTATCCTAAAAAATTTCTCTGTATTTAAGGCATATTCTACATTTCTAAGTTCAAATTAAGTAAAAATAAAAAGAAAGAAGCAAACGAAAACCAAACGTCCTCCGCAATCAAGAGCCGAATCATAAAAACGAAGAAATAAAAGAAAACAAAAAGACCCCGACTATGATTATTTTAACCATAGTTAGGGTCTATTCTGTATGTGTTCAGTTTAGTTTCTATCACTTGAAAGTGGATAGAAAGTTTGGATCAAAAGTGGATAAGGAGTGGTGTCTGTGAACACATGTTTATTATTCCCACTCAATAGTAGCCGGCGGCTTAGTAGTAACATCATACACAACCCTGTTGATATTCTTCACCTCATTAACTATCCTCCTTGAGCATACCTCAAGTACCTCGTAAGGGATACGTGAAAATTCGGCGGTCATGAAATCTGTGGTCTCTACTGCGCGCAGTGCAAGGGTGTAATCGTAGGTGCGGAAATCGCCCATAACTCCCACCGAGCGGTTGTTGGTGAGTACCGCAAAGTATTGGTTTATGTCCCTGTCCATGCCTGCCTTGGCTATCTCCTCACGGAATATCCAGTCTGCGTCTTGCAGTATCTCCAGCTTTTCGTCGGTTATCTCGCCGATTATCCTTATGGCAAGACCCGGACCCGGGAAAGGCTGACGCCATACCAGCGTGTCGCTTAGTCCAAGCTCCTGTCCCAGCTTTCTCGTCTCGTCCTTGAAAAGCATTCTCAGCGGCTCGATTATCTCTTTGAAATCCACATAATCAGGCAGACCGCCTACGTTGTGGTGAGATTTTATCACCGCCGCATCTCCTGCGCCCGACTCTATAACATCGGGGTAGATAGTGCCCTGCGCCAGAAAATCCACCTTGCCGATCTTCTTTGCCTCAGCCTCAAATACTCTTATAAATTCCTCGCCAATGGTCTTGCGCTTGGTCTCAGGGTCCGATACTCCCCTCAGCTTGTCCATGAACCTGTCTTTGGCATTTACCCTTACAAAGTTGATGTCCCAGTCCTTGAAGGCTGCCTCTACCTCGTCGCCCTCATTCTTTCTCATAAAGCCGTGGTCAACAAAAATGCAGGTGAGCTGGTTTCCCACCGCCTTTGAGAGCAGCGCCGCCAGCACCGAGCTGTCAACTCCACCCGACAGAGCCAGCAGCACCTTGCCGCCGCCGACCTTCTCCCTGATATCTTTTATAGCCTTCTCGGCATAGTTCTCCATAGTCCAGTCGCCTGTGCAGCGGCAGACGTTTTTCAGAAAGCTGTCAAGCATACCAAGTCCGTGCTCGGTGTGGTTCACCTCGGGGTGGAACTGTGTCGCATAGAGCCGCTTTTCTTTGTTGTACATCGCCGCAGCAGGGCAGTTGTCGGTGTGGGCTGCTATCTTGAAGCCCTCGGGCACCTGTGATATGTAATCGGTGTGGCTCATCCATGATACCGCACTTTCGGGCAGGTCCTTTACTGCCCCGAACAGTACACAGTCCTTGTCATAGTGAGTCACAGTCTTGCCGTATTCCGATACCTTGCAGGTCTCCACCTTGCCGCCCAGAGTGTGCGCCATAAGCTGCGAACCGTAGCATATTCCCAGCACAGGTATGCCCAGCTCGAATATCTCCCTGTCAACGCTTGGCGCATCATCACCGTAAACGCTCTGAGGACCTCCCGTGAAAATTATACCCTTGGGAGCAAGCTCCTTTATCTCGTTGATCGTGACCTTGTTATAAGGCTTTACCTCACAGAACACATTGCATTCACGCACGCGCCTTGCAATAAGCTGGTTGTATTGTCCGCCAAAATCAAGAATAAGTATATATTCATTGGTCATATATCATACCTCTTTCATTACTCTTTTTCGCTGCCGTCATCTTCGGGAGCCCCCAGCATTTCTGGGGGACCGTAAACGGTCTGCTGCAGCTCGTTCTCGGGGGAATACTCAGCTGCGTTCTCGGCTGCACGTCTGGCGTTCTTGGCTTCGATAGCTTTTCTCAGGTCAGCCAGCATCTCGCTGTTATCCTCCTCAGCGGATTTTGGGGGAGCTGCCTTTTTAGGCTTTTTCTTTTTGGGCTTTTTGATAATTAGCAGATACTCGATAATTATCACCAGCACCGCCAGAGTAGCCAGTATGCCTATGAAAAGATACCTCAGCTTCTTTTTGCTGCTGTCATCTTCGGGCTTTTCCTCGGTGATCACAGCCGATGCCTCCTCAGCGGTGGGAGTTTCCTCAAACTGCACCACATCAACATTGAAGGTCTGCATGGTGGTATCCTCGTAAACTATCTCCATTTTGGTGCTGCCCACATCAAGGGTAAGCACAGCGCCGTTCTGGTAGAGCATTATATCCGTGTTGTCGATAACGCAAGCCTTAACGTTCTCGATACCCAGCTCCGAAAGCTCTGTAGGCACATCACGGAAAGGCACCGTCAGCGACCTTTCCACCTTGGCAGTGGTCTCGGCAGGGTCCTCCTCAATGGCATTGGGATTTCTAACAATGCCGTTCTCGCTGGCGAAGGATATCTGGTTGAGCTTTTCATCATCGAATGAAGTCACCGCAAGATAAAGCACCGTTGATACCATATCGGGGTCCTTCACCTTAAAGGTCAGGGTGCAGTATGTGCCGTCAAAATCAGAGCCGTTTTTGTTGACGTAGTTAAAAACGTATTTTCCGTCAAAGCAGTTCTCAACAGCCATGCCGCCTGCAAGCTCGTTTTTCTGCGAGCTTACAAATTCCAGCAGCTCCTTGTCGAAGGATACCGATAGTGAGGCGTTGGCTATCTTGTAGTCCGACTCCATATTAAGGTTTACCTTTACCTCGCCGTCCTGCATCTGCCCCGGCACAAGATAAATGCTTGAGGGCTTAGATGTAGGCGTGTCTGCCACGTATGTAGTTATGGTCGTTGAAGCCCCGGGGGCAGTGACCTCGTTGCCTGCCGACTTTGTGGGGTCATATCCTGCAGGGGGAGCGGTGGTAACAGCCCCCGTGTCTGCGTCTGTATCGCCCGATGTGTCATCGGCAGTGTTATATGTGTTATCATATGTATTGTCATAACCGTAGGTATCACCGTAGCCGTTGTAGGCTCCGTAATCCTCCGTATAATCCGCACTTGCCGCAGGTACAGCAGCAAGCACCGTCAGCACCGCAGCCAGCAGTGCGGCAGTTTTTCTGATAATCATAAACTGATCTCTCCTAGATCTGAACTGATCGCGTTTTACCGCAAAGCTCCCAAACAGCGTTATTCAGGAGCACCGACCTTGTTTTACGATCGGTAAAAGCTAAATAAATAAGCCAAATGCATTAAACTTTTAAAAGCCTCTATATAAAAATACAGAGGCTTGTGATAAAGCTATCGTTTTAAACAATAGTTACCTTTTTCATCACCTGCGGCTCAAGGGGCTTGTCGCTGAGGTCAACGCTTACGGAAGCTATCTCGTCAACAGCGTCCATGCCCTCGACCACCTTGCCGAATGCCGCATAGCTTCCGTCAAGATGGGGAGCGTCCTGATGCATGATGAAGAACTGTGAGCTTGCAGAGTTCGGCATCATTGATCTTGCCATGGAGATAACGCCCCTGGTGTGTTTAAGATCGTTTTTAACGCCGTTTGTGCTGAACTCGCCCTTGATCTTATCCTTAGAGCCGCCCATGCCTGTGCCCTCAGGGTCGCCGCCCTGTATCATAAAGCCCTTGATGACCCTGTGGAATATAAGGCCATCATAAAAGCCCTCCTTGACCAGCTTTTCAAAATTAGCCACCGTGATAGGTGCTACCTCGGGATAAAGCTCGATAAGGATAGTCTTGCCGTTTTCCATTTCTATTTTGACCATGTCATTTTACCTCACAAATCAAATTATCTGTTGCCGAAAAGCTCTTCGTCGTGCTTGTTTTTAGGCAGCAGGTCAGCGTCAAACTTTCTCTGCAGCTCCTGAAAATACTCACTCTCAGGGGTTCTCACTTTTTTGAAAAGACCCGACTTTGTGAACTCGTCAAGAGTGAAGAAATCTCTCTTGCCGTCGTTGTTGATGCAGTAGTATCTGTTGACCCTCTCAAAATTGCCGTCCTCGTCGTATCTGTTCTTGTCAAAGCAGCAGAAGATATCCCTTGCCATGAGATCGCACAGCCTGAGAACTCTGGTGTAGTTTGAAACATCGTTCCAGTCGTCCAGCTCTTCCTTGAAAAACTGCTGAACAGGCACGCCGTTGACTTCCATTTTTCTTATTATCCTTGCAAGGCATACCGAAGCGTCCTTGTCGGTCAGCTTATCGAGCCTTGCGTTTTTATACTCCAGTATATAGTCGTTTACCGTAGCATAAAAAAGCTTGTCGTAAGGGAATACCTTTCCCTCTTCTGAATACTTGATGATCGGATTGTCAGTGTTGATGTTCAATTGAATTCGCTCTCCTAATCAATAAATTATTATGTTTAAGGCAGCAAAAGCCGCCTTGTAAGCAGGATCTATTCTTCTCTCTTGCGGTCGCCGTACATCGCCTCGAACTCCTGCACCTTCTGTGCCAGCAGCTCGTGGTCTACCTCACCGATATTATCGGGATCTTCACTGTGGTCGATAACTCCCAGCTTGTCGATATCCTGCTGGTCGGGCTCCTTGGTCACGGCTGCGATATCCTTATATTCGGGATAATCCTCAGGCTTCTTTGCATAGGGCAGGTCCACCAGCTTGGCGTCTACCTCGTCCTGAGTTACCTTGCTGAATTTAAAATCGGTATTCTCTACCTCGGCTACCTTAGCCTCATGCTCGGCATACATAGCCTCCATCTTCTCGTCTATGCCGCTCTCGGCAGCCACGGTTATGTCCTCATAGTGAGACTCAACATACCGAGCGTGCTCCACCTCATAGAGCTTTTCATACTCTGTCTGGGCGTCAACTATCTCCTCCTGCTCCACAGTGCTGGTGCCGTAGTCAGCATGGGTTTTGACAGGCTGGTTTTTCTTCTCAGCCAGCTCAGCCTCAAGCTGTGCCATTTTAGACCTTATCATCTCGGGGTCGACAGACTCGACCTCCAGCTTCTCGGGCAGAGGCTCGTCATACTTTGACTCCTTGACGGCAACAGTCTCTGCGGCTTTCTTTCTTGCAGGAGACGGTGTGTTCCATATATCGTCCGGATTGATGCTGGGCTTGGCGGCAGCACCTGTTGTTGCTGCAGGCTTGCCTACAGGCTTATTTTTACTGAAAAGACCCATAATTTATCTTCCCCCTGAAACAATTATTTTCAGATAGATCAAAAAAACTTTAACTTATCAAGTCATTTAGTCATTTATTATCTATACTCTTTAATTATACAATATTTTGTCTGAAATTGCAAATACTTTTTGTAGGCGAATTAAGATAAATTTTAAGGAGTTTTTTAGTAATTTTTACCCATGTTTACACATTAGTAATAATATATTAAACGATATTTGATATATTATACGAAAGAATTTGATATAATTTACTTGGACTATAATACGTTAATTTTGTTTATCTTTTTAATGTATATTTTTTTAACCCGAAAACTAAAGATCAGAGGGGGAGTTAATTTGCCTAATCAGAAACTGGGCGTTACCGCTAACGAGCTGTTCGCCTGCAACCCGTTCAGAATACTGGGTCTTCCCGTTACGGCAGAGGACGAGGTCATTTCGTCTACCTACAAAAAGCTGCTTTCCATAGCAGGTACAGCTGAAGCCGATAATTATAAGACCGATTATGACTTTCCTGCACTTCCGCCCTTCCGCAGGGACGAGCTCACGCTGAAAACGGCATATGCAAAGCTTGCCAGCAACGGCTACCGCTGCTTTGCTTTTTCAAGCGGCGAGTTCTCGCAGTCGCTTAATATCGACGACGTTTTGCTGAATATCTATGATATCACAGGCTATGACTGCTTTCTCAGATGCTATATGTGGCTGATAGTCAACGACCGAACCTTTGAAGAGCCCGAGCTCTGGGTGCCGCTGGCTGAATACATAGATAAGATGATATATGCCGATCCCTCAAAGTGGGGCGCATATTTTGACAGCCGTTTCCCCCAGTCGGCACTGGCTAAGGATGGCGAGTCGCTGCTGGCAGAGTTCCATGCTACCTTCAAGGATATTATACTTCTGCCTATCAAGGAGCTGGTAAGGGGCTCTATGAGATGCACCACAGCTATACAGATACTTGAAGCTGCCAAGGTAGACGTCCATGAGGAGTTCCCAAGGATAGATATACCCCAGGCTAACAAGGCTGCCCCCGGTATGCCACAGCCTAAGCTTAAAATAGCTGCCAAGGACGATGAGTATTTTGACCTTTCACAGGGCAAGATGGTGGAGAGCAATACCTTTGCCGCCGCAGCATCTGCTATCTCGGCAGACGCTATACTGGGCGCTGAGGCTCCCAAGCCCGCACCAAGACCTGCGCCTGTTCAGGCAGCACAGCCTGTTCAGCCTGTACAGCCTGCCGCTCCCAAGGAGGAGAGGAAGGTAAGTTTGGTAGATGACCATATCGCAGCTCAGGCAGCAGCCAATACTGCCCAGAACGCTTCGAGAGTTTCTATGGTGGAGGAAGAGGTGCCTGTTAAGCACGTTGAGGCTATCGACGGTCTTGCTCCCAGAGTCAGACCTAAGACAGCAGCTCAGCCAAAGCCGCAGGAGCCGGCTGGACTTTCCTTTGAGTCAAAGCCTTCGGCACCATCGGGTCAGGGTGTGGGATTTGACCTGCCCTCTGAGAATACCGCAGGCAAGCTCACTATCAATGCTTCTCCCGACGAATATACAAAGGATAAGAACAAGCCTAAGGAGGCGGCAGTTCCTGTTTACTATACCTCGCCCCCTGCAAACGACCTGCCTTCGGCAAATGTGGGCAGCAGGTCCCTTGAAGCTATCGACCCCTTTGCTTCGGCAGGCGGCAAGTCATCAAGCGGTCCCGCAGTTGTGGAGAGCTATGCCACAACAGGCGCAACAAAGCGCAAACAGGTCAGCCTGACAGGTCTTGACGGACTGGAGGGCGGCGCTGACAGCGGCGATACTCTGGTGCAGATGCAGTTCACACAGCCCACAGGCGCAAGAAAGCAGGAGCCTGTACAGCTGGTGGAGGAAACTGTCGAGAACCAGAAGAACATAACCGAAAGAAAAACTCTGACCTCGATCATCGAGGATGTTGAGTCAAAGACTGAGGAGTCAGGCACACAGCTGCTGGCAGAGCAGGAGATAGAGGACGAGCTCTACACCGATACTCTTATCAAGCTGCTGCGTTCAAACCGCTCCAACAAGATGATGATGGAGGTAGATACCGAGCACGTATTCATCAACGGCGGCGGTAACGAGGGCAGCGCCAAGGTGTCCAACATCACCATGGACGAGATCAACCCCAACAAGATCGACACATCAAGCCTTGACTCGGCTTATGACGGCACCAGAAGGATAAACGAGTCTGACCCCAACGCTGCGGCGAGGGCTATCAAGGCTAAGTATAAGAATATCAACATCGACGACATGATAAACCCCACCGTGGGCGGCACGCTCAACAAGGAGTATCATGAGGACGCTATAAAGAAGTATGTTAAAGAGAAGCAGGCTGAGAAGAAGCTGTACGGCTCTATCGGCAAGTTCGTGCTGTTTGCTATCTTTGTGGCAGCTCTCATAGGCTTCCTGTGGTATATGACCAGCGGCTGATGAATAAAAATTATGAGCGCTTATGCAGACTGCATAGGCGCTTTTTTAGAGGTAAGCTGCTAGTCGCTAGTTGTTAGAGTGCTAGTGGCTAGAAAATATTCTTACAAAATTGTACGGTAAAGCGCACAAATGCAAAGATTAAAAAAACTCCACACAGCTTTAGTGGGGAAAAATAATCCTAATCAAAATACAGTAAGGTGCACCAAGTCATCATTTTCCAAGGTTGGCGCAGCCATCAAAATACTATTGCTCCCCCAACTAAACCTTGCCAAAAATGCTTGACACAAATAAAAAATCTCTGCGTTGTAAAAGCTTGAAGGGCGACAGCCCATCTGCGCTTTTACGCCTTGATATTTTTTATTTTTGCCTGCGCCTTTCCGGCAAGGTTTAATTGGGGGAGCAATAGCCGCCACAAAAGCACCCCCTCCCCTCCGGGGAGGACTCGATATCTTGCCGTCCACACGATAGTTCGGCAGGTGGGGGAAATACCCCGTCCGGTGAGGACCCGTCCGGCGAGGACCACTTGATTATTTTGGGTATTTGTGCTACAATATACTCAAAACTATAAGAAAGACGGTGTGTGATATGAGCTCAAAAAAGTATTTTACTATTGGTCTGGCGCTGATGACGGCGCTTTTAATGTGCAGCTGCGGCAGTGAGGAGAGCGGCGAGCAGAGCAGCAAAGCGGCTGCCCCTGTCGGTGACAGCGTAGCTCAGACAGAGCAGCCTGCCGCACAGGAGGTGCAGGAGGACGAGCAGCTCTACAGAAGCCTTAAAAGCTTTACGGCAACCACGCTGGAGGGTGCTGAGATCGACGAGAGCGAGCTGGCAAGGGCTGATGTCACTGTAATAAATATCTGGTCCACCACCTGCGGACCCTGCCTTGACGAAATGGACGAGCTGTCTGACTTTGAAAGATCTCTGCCCGATAATGTCAAGCTGATGACCTGGTGCCTTGACGGTTTTTATAATACCGATTATGCTAAAGATATCATCTATGACGCAGAGTTTGACGGCATAACCCTTATCGACGGCACGGGCGACCTGGCAAGCCTTGGGGGAAGGATAATGTATACCCCCACCACCGTGTTTGTTGACCATGAGGGCAATATCACCACCGAGCCCATAATCGGCGCAGGTAATATCAGCGAGGGCTATACCGAGAAAATCAACGAGCTGCTCACCGCCCAGGGCAAGGATACTATATGAAAATTAAGCCAATTTTAAGGCAGTTAAAAGAGTTAGCATATTAAAACTGATACGTGGAACTTATAAACAATATGAATGATGAACGGCTGCCGATTTTTGGCTTTTATCTACAAAATATTTGTAATACCACCCTTTCCCCTTGACTTTTGAAATGAAAGGTGCTAAAATATTTTCTACAGGATTTGTAAACATTAAAGAGCTGTGTCGATAAGCTTTGGGCTTGTCGGCAGAGTTTAAAGCACTTGGTTAGTCAAGACTTAGTCGGTTAGTCATGTATATTCAGTGCGGTGCTGCCGTTGCTGCGGTATCGCATTTATAAATGCATAGCAGTTAGCGTTTTCTAACCGAACTTAGGCTGCAAATTTTGAAATTTTTAGTCTCTTTTGCACAAAAAGCGGCAGGGGAGTAAATTTATTTGACTTGCAGGGGAGTTTATTCATAAGTTGGTTATGGCAAACTTAGTTAGTCGCCGCTGACCGCAGCCGGCTGAGCATAAGCTGAACGGGCAGCAAAGGTCATGATCTTGCGGCAAAAAAATTATTCATAAGTTAGTCTGGGTAAACTTAGTTAGCATTCTTTAATTATTTGCAAATACCACAGCAGGGCTTTGCCCTTAATAAAGGAGATCCTGAAAATGTCACTGACAAAACAAAACAAGCTGGCTGCCGCAGGGGCGGTGCTGCTTGTTATACTAATGGCTGTGCTGATGCCTGTAAGGGCGCTGGCAGCTACAGAGTACATACCCTCGTGGGAGGAATATGTAGAGTCGGGCGCACCTGCATCATCTTGGAACGATGTGGCTGACTCAATAGATGATGTAATGCTGGCATCTATCGCCCTCTACCGTGAGGGAAATATGGACGAGGCTTATAACGCAGCCCTTGTTATCTACAATTTCTATTATGAGACCTCGGGCTTTGAGCGAAATGTAAACGGCTATTCGGGCTCGGAAGTCAGCAAGGCTGAGCTGCAGTTCAAGACCGCCCGCAAGGCTGTTAAAGCAGGTAAGCCCGAAGATGAGATAATCGGCGAGTTTATTGAGCTCAGCACCATACTCCATAATCAGGCAAACACCCTTGATGGCATTGACGCCGAGGGAGTAAGCGGTATCGCCGAGGACGGCACAGCCAACGAAGCTGCCGCTTCCGAGACTGAGAGCGAGGAAAAGAGCGGCAACGGCAATACCGTAGGCGCAGGCAGCACCGCTAGCAGCCCTACGCTGGTATTCCTGCAGTGCTTCGGAATAATTCTCCGTGAGGGACTTGAGGCTATACTGGTTGTCGGCGCTATCATCGCATATCTCGTTAAATCGGGTAATAAGGATAAGCTAAAGGCGGTTTATGCAGGCTGCCTGCTGGCTATCGGCGCAAGCTTTCTGAGCGCATGGCTGCTTAACGAGCTAAAGCTTGCAAATACCGCTAATCAGGAGATAATCGAGGGCGTTACCGCACTGCTTGCAGTGGTTGTACTCTTCTATGTCAGCAACTGGATGGTCTCCAAGGCTGAGGCTGACGCGTGGAACAAGTATATTGACGATCAGGTGAAGATATCTGCCGAGACCGGCAGCGTGTTCACACTGGGCTTTACCGCTTTCCTGGCAGTGTTCAGAGAGGGCGCAGAGGTGATACTTTTCTACCAGCCCCTCATATTGGGCGGCAGTATGAAAATGGTCTGGACAGGCTTCGGCGTGGGTTGCGTTGTGCTGGCGGTGGTATTCATCGCAATACGCTTTTTCAGCGTCAAGCTGCCCCTCAGACCCTTCTTCCTGGGCACCAGCGTGCTGATGTTCATAATGTCCATATCCTTCCTGGGTTCGGGTATCAAGGAGCTTATAGAGGGTGACGTTATCGACATGACCTCACCCGAGTGGCTGCAGTCGATAATCCCATTTAACGATACTCTCGACGTGCTGGGCGTATACCCTGTTATCGAGACACTGATACCTCAGCTGATACTCATACTCATCACAGTGATGATCTTCGTTATACAGAACTGGAAGAGAGACAGCCATGTGGAGTGCGGACTTGTTGCCATAGTTTTCGGCACTATCGGACTGCACAAGTTCTATAACGGCAAGTACGGCAAGGGACTGCTCTTCATACTCTTCTGCTGGTCGGGAATACCTACGCTGGTGGGCATTCTTGAAGGTATACACTACCTGACGGAGACTCAGGAGCAGTTTGAGGAAGAGCTGAAACCAAAGCCCAAAAAGCAAAAGAAAGAAAAGACCGCTAAGAAAAAAGCAAGAGCGTGACATAAGACCACCCACTCTTGTGTGGGAAAGCAAAACGTTCCCACAACCTGAAAGGTATATCCCGACGAATTACCGCCGGTAATATATTATTTACTTTGTTATTTATTTTGAAGGAGGAAAAATCATGACAAAGAAGAAGTTAGTTGGCATTTCACTGGCTGCTATGATGGCTCTTAGCCTTGCAGCTTGCGGAAGCTCAGATGACGAGTCATCATCGAAGAAGGACAGCGCAGCGTCCAAGAGCGAGGGCGCAGCAGCAGAGGTAAGCTCTGATGCAGGCGACGCTCCCGGAGATGCAGGCTTTACCGAGTATCCTATCTTCGAGGACGAAGAGGTAGGCTTCCTGAACGTATCGGCTGTATATTTCCAGCCTGTACCTATGTCTGACGGCAACAGCCCTGATGATTTTGATATCCACCTGGAGGCTGATATCTCAGCTCTGGAGAACAACCTGGGCTTCGGCGTTGGCGACTGGGTACCTTATCTGACAGTAGATTACAAGGTAACAGGCTCTGACGGAAGCACAGCTGCTGAGGGTACATTCATGGAGATGAGTGCATCTGACGGTCCTCACTACGGCGCTAACATCAAGCTCCCCAATGCTGACACCTACAATGTAGAATTCACTATCCACAGCCCTGCTGAGAACAACTATCTGCTCCACACAGATGCAGAGACAGGCCCCGGCGGAAGCTTCGACGATTACTTTGGCGAAGGCAACCTCAAGGTTACATTTGAGGGCTGGGATTACATTCCTCAGGAGTGGTAAATTTCCTTATAATAAAGTATCGGATCTGTGCAGCAGTGCGGGTCTGATATGGCATATAGATGCGCTGCATAATTACCTTGCGGCGCATTTTGTGCATTTTTTAGCATACGCTCTGTATGCTATATGTAGAAGTTAACTTCGGTTAACCACTACATATAGTATGCGGATCGCTTAGCAAACTCAATAAAAAGTGAGGTATTATTCGTGCTGAAGTATTTTGTAATGACTGTCGAAGCGCTTATAACGGCGGCTGTGCTGGTGGGACTTATAAGGGGATATTCAAGGCTTGCCAACAAAAAGCTTGGGGGTCTGATAGCCTCCATAGGCACAGGTGCGGGCTTTATCGGTGCGTGCGTTATGTCTTATATGAAAAACGCCACCACAAAGATAGACACATCACAGTGGAATTTGAGGATATTCATAGCTTCGATAGCTGTTCTGGTATTATTTCTGATATTTTCACCCTTCAAAAAGCTGTGCAGAAAGCCGGGAGAGATCATCCAGTCGGTGCTGCTGGGGCTTTGCTCAGCGTTGCTGGTGTTCTATGCACTGCCCGATGTGCTGGCTTATCCCTACAACATCCTGCTAACAGACAGCACTGTGCTTTCTACAGATTTTCTCTTTAAGATGATAGGCATTGTGCTGGGCGTTATTTTTATACTGCTGGTGCAGATGTCTTTCAACAGGGGAGTCATCAGGCTGCCCAAGCTGCCTGCGTTTATAATACTGGCGCTGGCGCTGGCGGCTAATGGTGTGCGCTTTGGTATGAACAGCGTGGGCATAATGCTCACAAAGCGCATTCTCAACGTTATGGAAATGGACAGAGAGCTTTATCACAAGCTTTTTGAGATAGCTAAGTTCTCATCAAACAACGATATTCTGTTTACATATATCATCATAGGCGTGTCGGTGGCAGTGCCTGTTATCCTGTGGGCGATGAGCTTTGCCGCCAACGAGCCCTACAATAACCCTGCCGAAAAGAGAAAGATACGCAAAAAGTGGAAGGTCACAAGGCGCTGGGCTAATTTAGTTATCATCACCCTTGCGCTGGGCGTTGTGAATTTCACGGTGCTTAAGCCCCTTTCCAACAAGGAGATAGAGCTTTCGCCCGTTGAAAAGGTGACTGATGACAACGGCAATATCTACGTGCCCTTTGAGGACGTTGCCGACGAGCACCTGCACCGCTTCGGCTACACCTCTCCCGACGGTACCGAGATAAGGTTTATAGTTATCAAAAAACCAAATTCCTCCTCATACGGAATAGGTCTTGACGCCTGCGATATCTGCGGCGAAACAGGTTATTACGAAAAGGACGGTCAGGTGGTCTGCAAGCTGTGCGATGTTGTTATGAACATCAATACCATCGGCTTCAAGGGCGGCTGCAATCCTATAGTTATTCCCTACAGTATCGAAAACGGCAAGATAGTTGTCCCTGTTGACGGTCTGCTGGAATACGAAAAAGAATTTAAGTAAGGAGGAGTGTTTGTATGTTCGGAAGAATGATCCGCGGTACATTGTTCAGGCAATGGAAGAAAATGCTGATGATCGCTTTCACTATAGCATTGGGCGCTTCTCTGGCGTCGGCTATGCTCAGCGTTATGCTGGATGTGGGCGACAAGGTCAACCAGGAGCTAAAGACCTACGGCGCAAACATTACCGTTGTGCCCAAGGACGCTTCGGTGCTCAACGACCTTTATGAGGTCGAAGGCGGTTCCTCAGGCATATATCTGCGTGAGGACGAGCTGGGTAAGATAAAAACAATATTCTGGGCATTCAACATTGTTGACTACGCCCCTTTCATAAATGTTGATGCGCAGCTTGATGACGGCTCTGATGTAACGGTGGTGGGCAGCTGGTTCAACCACCATATGGACCTGCCTACGGGTGAGTCCCTTGATGCAGGCGTTGCCAGCATGAGAAGCTGGTGGGAGCTTGAAGAGGGCAGCTGGCTGGACGAGCAGGCGAGCGGCGACTCGGCAATGGAAGCTATGGTAGGCACAGCCCTTGCACAGAAGGAGGGCTTGAAGGTGGGCAGCACCCTGAACTTAAAGGGCAGCTCAGCCGACCTGAGCCTTAAAGTTAAGGGCATTTACGACGCAGGCGGCGAGGAGGACAGCCAGATATATGTCCCCCTGAACACTGCACAGTCGCTGGCTGATCTTGACGGCAAGATCGACAGCATAGAGGTAAGTGCCCTGACAACCCCCGATAACGAGCTTGCCAGAAAAGCCGACAAGGAGGGTACTTCATCACTTTCGGTAGCACAGTTTGAGACCTGGTACTGCACCGCTTATGCAAGCTCTATCTGCTACCAGATACAGGAGGTCATCACCGACTCGGTGGCGTCTCCCGTAAGACAGGTGGCGAATTCAGAGGGTGAGATACTTAACAAAACACAGTTGCTTATGATACTTATAACCATACTCAGCCTTATAGGTGCAGCACTGGGCATATGCAACCTGGTAACAGCCAGCGTTATGGAGAGGAGCCAGGAGATAGGACTTATGAAAGCCATAGGCGCAAATAACAGCGCAATATCGCTGCTGGTGCTCACCGAGATATTCATAACTGCAATTATAGGCGGCTTTGCTGGATTTTTCGCAGGCTTCGGCTTTGCGCAGATAATCGGTCGGTCGGTGTTCGGTTCGGCTATCACCATGAGACCTATGGTGATACCCATTGTGGCTGTGCTGGTAGTTATCGTTACCCTTATCGGCTGCATACCTGCTATCAGAATGATGCTGAGACTTCGTCCTACCGAAGTTCTCCACGGCAAGTAAGGGAGGGCTTGGTAAAATGTCGAAAAGAAGAATGTTTGTAAAAATGATAACGGCTTCTCTTATGAGGAGACGCTCAAGAATGATAGTTGCGCTGCTTTCAATAGCTATAGGTGCGACCATACTCTCGGGACTTATCTCGATATACTACGATGTGCCCAGACAAATGGGTGCTGAGTTTCGTAACTACGGCGCAAATATGATATTCACCGCCAACGACGGCAGCTTCACCGCTGCGGATATGAACAGGGGTGCGGCTGATATCGACGAGGAAAACATAGTGGGTATTGCCCCCTACAGATATGAGAACGTAAGGATACACGAAAGACCCATAGTTGCCGCAGGCACAGACCCCGAGGGCGCAAAGGCTGCCAGCCCCTACTGGAATGTGGAGGGCGAATGGTTCAAAAACAACGGCGAGATACTTGTGGGCAAAAACGTGGCTGAGTCCTTCCGCATAAAGGTGGGGGACCTGCTGGAGGTAAGCTATACTCCCGGTGCAAAAAGTGATGATAAGGAAGCCGACAGCGAAGCTACATCGCAGGAGGACGAAGTGGTGCTTGATAACACAGCCTATCTCAACGTTGTGGGTATACTGGATACAGGCGGCTCTGAGGAGGATTATGTTTATATGACTCTTGCAGACCTTGAAACCCTGACAGAGACAAGCGGCAGGATAGATGTGGCAGAGCTCAGCATATCAGCCACCGCCGATGAGCTGAGCAGCTATGCCGACAAGATCAATTCGACCGTGCCTGCTATACACGCAAGCCTTGTTAAAAGGGTAACTGCGTCTGAGGCTACGGTGCTTACAAAGCTGCAGGCTCTGGTGCTGCTGGTAACGATAGTGGTGCTGGCGCTGACCATGATATGCGTAGCCACCACCATGACGGCAGTCGTGGCTGAAAGGCGTAAGGAAATAGGACTCAGAAAAGCCATAGGCGCATCTGACAAGAGCATAATACAGGAGTTTATGGGCGAAAGTATGCTGCTGGGTCTGCTGGGAGGTATCCTCGGCTCGGTACTGGGCTATGTGTTCGCCCAGGAGGTGAGCAGCAGCGTGTTCGGCAGCTCGATATCCTTCAGACCGCTGCTGGTGCCTGTTACCATACTGGTATCTATCGCAGTAACGGGAATATCCAGCCTTATGCCCATAAGAAGCGCTACAGACGTTGACCCTGCCCTTGTGCTGAAGGGCGAATAAGAGAAAGGGAGTACAAATTGTTATGAGTTTACTTGAACTTAAAAATGTATATAAGATATACGGCGAGCTGCACGCCCTGGACGATGTCAGCCTTAAAGTTGAAAAGGGCGAGTGGGTGTCTATAATGGGACCCTCGGGCTCGGGCAAGAGCACAATGATGAATATTATAGGCTGCATGGATAAGCCCACCAAGGGCGAGGTGCTGCTGGACGGAGTGGATATCTCAAAGGAAAGCGCAAGAAATCTTACCTCTATAAGAAGGGATAAGATAGGTCTTATCTTCCAGCAGTTCCATCTGGTAAATTATCTTACCGCTGTTGAGAATGTTATGCTGGCGCAGTATTACCACAGCCTTCCCGATGAAAAGGAGGCGCTGGAGGCTCTTGAAAGAGTGGGCCTGGCAGACAGGGCAAAGCATCTGCCCAGCCAGCTCTCGGGCGGCGAGCAGCAGAGAGTATGCGTAGCCAGAGCCCTTATAAATTATCCCGAGATAATACTTGCTGACGAGCCCACAGGTAACCTGGACGAAGCCAACGAGGAGATAGTAGTTGACCTGTTTCATAAGCTGCACGACGAGGGAACTACCCTTATCGTAGTTACCCATGACCCCGAGGTAGCCGAGGTCGCCCAGAGAACTCTGGTGCTCAGAAGCGGCAGGCTTGCCAAGGAGGTAGTGAATGAGAATTTCACAGGAAAGATACGTTTTGATAATGGCAACCCCATTAAGTAAAGGCAGGAGGATATTATGAAAAAGCTTTTATTGATACTGCTGACAGCAGCACTTTCGGCAACTGTTACCGCCTGCGGCAGCGCAAGCTATAAGGACGGCACATATACCGCCAAGAGCGCTGAATATATAAACGAGGACGGCGACGAAGCAGGCAACGGCTACGGCGAGGTAAAGCTGACCATCAAGGACGGCGATATAACCGAGTGCGAGTTCAAGACCTACGAGCTGGACGGTACTCTTAAAGACGAGAACTACGGCAAGGAGAACGGCGAGGTCAAGAACAAGGATTTTTACAATAAAGCCCAGAAAGCAAGAGCAGCCTGCGATAACTACGCCCAGCAGCTGGTGGCTAAGGACAGCCTTGACGATGTTGACGCCATAACGGGCGCAACGGTAAATTATAACGAGTTCAAGGAGGCTGTTACCGCAGCTCTCAAGCAGGCAGAAGAATAATTAAATGAAGATATTAAAACACATTGTGGTGGTGCTGGCGGCACTTTTTGTGTCGCTGGGCATACCCTTTCTCACAACGGGGTATTTCAAAACGCTCATCAGCGGAGACAGCGATGCGGTAACAAGCGCATCTGCGGCGGTTGAGCAGCCCTCGGGAGATTATGTAGTGCTGATAAATCTTGATAAGCACACAAATGCTGAAAATCTTGCAGTCTGGAAAACCTTTTTTCAGGGCGGCGAGATAGACTTTATTTTCGAGGACCTTACCTGCACCGTGGCAGCAAACGACAAGGGCGGCAGAGAAATGGCTGAGAGCTTTCAGTCAAGGCTGCCCGAGAACCAGATGAAGATAAAACAGGAGGACGGGGTGCTGATGATATCAAAGGCTGAGTATAAAAAGTTCGATATCATCATAATGTCGGCAGAGACCGCCGATATGCTTTCTGCCGAGACGGTTTACGGCAGCGGAGTTGAGGTGATACCCCTTAAAGGAGAAGCCTGATGAGAAGGATAAACGCTATACTCAGTATGGGCATACTGGTGCTGTTTCTGATACACGCAGTGCTGGGGGGCTTTCAGCTGGCAGGGCTCATGTCAGGGGGCTCGGTGCTGCTTAAAGTCATGGCATGGGTGATGACAGGGCTGATAGCCTTGCACACAGTCATCGGCATAAAGCTGACTGCCGACAGCATAAAAGCCATAAAAAAGTCGGGTGCGCACTATTTCAAAGAAAACAAGCTCTTCTGGATAAGGCGCATAAGCGGCTTTGCTATAATGGTATTCATACTCTTCCATGTGCTGATATTTATCGGCAGCAGCAGCGGCGCATACAGGCTAAATCTGTTTGAGGGCGCACAGCTTGCCTCACAGATACTTCTGGTAATATCCATAGCGCTGCACGTTATATCAAACGTGCGCCCTGTCATGCTCTCCTTCGGCATAAAAAGCTATAAAGAGCTGGGGCTGGATATAGTGCTGATACTGTCGGTGCTGCTGTTTTTTATGGGAGCGGCATTTGTTGTTTATTATCTTCGTTGGAACGTTTTTTGAGGAAAATGATCATGAGCAGTATAAACATCGTGGGGGCAGGTCTGGCAGGACTTTCGGCTGCCATAGCCCTTGCCGAAAAAGGGGTGGGCTGCACACTAATCTCGCTGCAGCAGTCTGAAAGAGCACAGTCGGTGCTGGCAGAGGGCGGCATTAACGCAGCCCTTGATACTATGGGCGAAAATGACCGTATCAGCGAGCATTTTGAAGATACCCTCAAAGGCGGTGCATTTCTTGCCGACCCCAATGCCGTTATGGGACTTACCAACGGAGCGCCCGAGATACTCAGGTGGCTGATAGGTCTTGGGGTGCCCTTTAATATGAAGGGCGGCGAGGTGGTGCTTCGCAATTTCGGCGGACAGAAGAAAAAGCGAACCGCCTATGCCCGCAGCAGCACAGGCAAGATAATAATGTCGGCTGTTATAGACGAGGCTAGAAAATACGAAGCCAAAGGGCTTATAAAACGCTTTGCCCACCATGAGCTGGTGAGCCTTATCGCAAACAGCGGCAGCTGCACGGGTGTTAAGATAAAAGATACCTATACCGACAAGACCGCCTGCCTTTACGGTCAGGTGATACTCTGCACAGGGGGCATGAACGGGGTGTTTCCGAAAATGACCACAGGCACCACCCAGAACAGCGGTGCTGCGGCAGCGGCTGCCTTTTGTCAGGGAGTTGTTTTCTCAAACCTTGAAATGCTGCAGTATCACCCCACCACCATAGGTATATCAAACAAGCGCTGCCTTGTTACCGAAGCCGCAAGGGGCGAGGGCGGTAGGCTTTTTATTGAAAAAAACGGCAAGCCCTGGTACTTTATGGAGGAAAAATATCCCGAGCTTAAAAACCTAATGCCCAGAGATGTGGTGGCAAGGGAGATGTATTTTGTGCGCAGGCAAAATGACACGGGGGACAGTGTGTATCTTGATATGACAGGGCTTGATGACGATACCTGGAAAACCAAGCTATCAGACCTGAGAGCTGAGATCATCAGCTACCTTGCCATTGACCCCGGAAGCGAGCCTGTGCCTGTAAGAGAGGGCATACACTATTTTATGGGCGGTATTGATGTTGACGAGCTGCACCGCACAAACCTTAAAGGGCTTTATGCCGCAGGTGAGTGTACCAGCCAGTATCACGGTGCTAACCGCCTTGGGGGAAACTCAATGCTTGGTGCGCTTTACGGCGGAAGAAAGGCGGCGCAGACGGCGCTTTCCGAGAGGGACGGGGCTTATGATGATAAAGAGCCTGTGTTCTCTGCTGATGATGACAAGCGTTTGCAGGAGGCTTCACCTGTGTTTATCGAAAAGCTCAGCGAGATACTTCTTGGCGCTATGGGGATAGTGAGAAGCGAGAGGGGTATCAAAAAAGCATTGTCAGCCCTTGATGAGCTTTCGGCTGAGAGGGGATATAACAGAAGAGAGCTTGACAGGCTCGCCCTTGCAAAAGCTATGCTTTTAAGCGCCCTTGAGCGCAGGGAGAGCAGGGGAGCCCACTACAGGGAGGACTGCCCCGAGACACGGGAGGAGTTAAGAAAGATCACTGCTGCCGCTTATGCTGACGGCAGCGTTAACATAAGCTTTCGTGCAATTCCCGAAAGGAGGGGGTCTTTTGAAGATAAGGCTTGATATTCTCAGAAGAGACAGCAGCGAAGCCGCCCCCTACACCCAGAGCTTTATTTATGAGACTGATGACGAGAACGCCACCGTAGCCACTGCCCTTTGCGATATAAATTCTCAGGCAGTGATAAGGGACGCCGAGGGCAATGCGGCAAAGCCCATAAAATGGCAGTGCAGCTGCTTGCAGAAAAAGTGCGGCGCCTGCGCTATGGTCATAAACTCAAAACCGAGACTTGCCTGCGATGCGGCTCTTAAAGAGTTTGAAAAATCAGGCTGTGTGAGCCTTGGACCGCTGAGAAAATTTAAGAATGTGGCTGATCTGATGGTTGACAGATCGGTGATGTTTGATAACCTGAAAGCGCTGGGCGCATGGCTTGATGATAAGACCAAGGCTGATGAAAGGACTCTGGACACCGCCTATGATGCATCACGCTGCCTGCAATGCGGCTGCTGCCTGGAGGTCTGCCCAAACTTTTATCCCGAGGGAGAGTTTTGCGGTATGTCGGCGGCAGCGCCCATGTCAAGGCTGATAGCGGCTATGCCCAAGGCGCAGCAGAGAAAAGCATACAAGCAGTACAGAGCACACATATACGAGGGCTGCGGAAAATCCCTCGCCTGCCGTGATATCTGCCCTGCGGGGATAGATATCGATGCTATGCTGGTAAACTCCAACGCGGCTGCTGTATGGAAGCGCAGGGCATGGCGTAAAAGGGGCAGTGACTGAAATGAGCCGCAAAACCAAGGACCGTACAGCTCTTGCCGTTATGATACTGTTTTTTATAACGGCTATAGTCTCGGGCATGGCGGCGGTGTATATACGCGGCAAGCCCAGATATCACTATGAGGTGAGAAAGGACCTCAGCGTGCATTTCACCAATGCCGACAGGGTGATAGAGAGCATACGCACAGCCATGAGAGAGCGCAGCAAAAGCATAACTATCACCTATACATCTCACAGTGATAATATGGAGGATATTGACGATGTAGTCAGCGAGCTTATGCACTATGCGGTGTATGAGACCGACCGTGCCGACGAGGGTGATTATCTGAGATACCAGAGCGGCGGCTATGACCTTAACTACACCTGTGAGAAAAAGGGTAATGACCGTGAGTATGAGCTTGTCATCACACCAAGGCTATATACAGACCCCGAGCAGGAGGAAGAGGTTAATGAAAAGCTTGAACAGGTAATAGAGTCATTCGGGTTTGATGAAGATACCTCAGACTATGAGATAGTGCGCACCGTTTATGACTACATATATCAAAATGTGGACTATGATGTTATACACAAAAAGAACGACAGCTATCACCTAAAAGCCACCGCCTACGGTGCGCTGATAAACGGTCACGCAGTCTGCCAGGGCTATGCGGTGCTGATGTACAGAATGCTGAGAGAGTGCGGCGTGGACTGCAGGGTGATAACAGGCATGGCGTATGACGAGGAGCTGGGGGAGGAGTTCCATGCGTGGAACATCGTAAGGATAGACGGTGAGTATTATAATATTGATGTGACGTGGGATAAACAGCTTGAAAGCGAGGTATTCTTTTTAAAGGGAGATAAGGACTTTACCTCTCACAAAAGAGATAATGAGTTTATCACCGACGAGTTTTATGAGCAGTACCCAATGTCGCAGTATAGCTATGAATGATAAGGTTTCAAGACCCCATTCATAGAGTCAAGATCAGTATAATATTTCGGCAGCTGCCGATTAGAAAGGAAATGTAAAATGAATAACAAGAGAAATGTAAAAACACTGGTATCAGACTGCCTGCTGCTGGTGCTGAGCCTGCTTTTATGCCTTGGCACCAAGTTTATCTTCCATGCCTGCCCCGGACCTATGGAGAGCGGGATGTGGATGAGCTGCCACTGGGCAGAACAGGCTGTAGCAGGCATAGGTGCTGCGCTATCGGTAACAGCGGTGATAAACCTGATACTGAAAAAGCAGAGCACCAAAAACGGTCTGGTGACAGCCATGATACCCACAGCACTGCTGGCGGCATTAACTCCCAATGTGCTGATAAAGCTTTGTATGATGAAGGATATGCAGTGCCATACCCATATGCGTCCTGCCGTTATTGTTATCAGCCTGCTGATAGTGATCGTCAGCGCAGTATACGTACTTATCAACAGAAAAGCCGACTGAAAACAGGAGAGTTTTAAATGAAGATATCAAAAAGCCTGCCTGTGCGCAGCTTAAAGGGCAAGCCTGTAAGGACTGCCGCACTGGTGCTGCTTACGGCGCTGCTGTCCCTGACCATCTTCGGCGGCACGCTTATAGTATCAAGCCTGCGTTCGGGTCTGGGCTCGCTGGAGTCAAGGCTGGGAGCGGATATAATGGTGGTGCCCTATGAAGCCACCACCAAGAAAAAGCTGGAAAACATAGTGCTGCAGGGCAACACAGGCTATTTTTACATGGACCAGAGCTATATGGAGCAGATATCCCGGTGCGAGGGCATATCGCAGATATCGGGGCAGTTTTTTCTGGCGTCTACCAGCTCGGGCTGCTGCACGCTGCCTGTGCAGATAATCGGCTTTGACCCCGATACCGATTTCACCATAACACCCTGGATAAAAAAAAGCTATTCAAATGATCTGAAAAAGCTGGATATAGTGGTAGGCAACGACCTTAACGCCTTTGTGGGAGATACCCTGAGCTTTTATGGAGTTGACTGCCATGTTGCCGCAAAGCTTGATAAAACAGGCACCAGCTTTGATACCACAGTGTTCACCAACGAGGAGACCATAAAAGCGCTTATACAGTCCTCACTGGACAGAAAGATGAACAACTTCAAGGACATCGACCCGGAAAGGGTGGTCTCCTGCGTGATGATAAACGTCTCGGAGGGCTACACCGTCGAGGAGGTCTTAAACGACATAAATCTCCATGTAAAGAATGTAAAAGCCGTTCAGACCAAGGAGATGATATCGGGCATATCCGACAGCCTTTCGGGGGTATCGGACGTTATAGGTGTGCTTATAGCGGCAGTATGGGTGCTGGGTGCAGTCATACTTATGCTCGCCTTTACCATGAGCGCCAACGAGCGCAAAAAGGAGTTTGCGGTGCTGAGGGTGCTGGGCGCGTCAAGGACAAAGCTAGCGTCACTTGTGCTTAAAGAGGCGCTGATAACGGGTGTTATCGGCAGCGTTATCGGCACGGCGGCAGGGCTGCTGATACTGCTGCCCTTCAACAATTTTATCGAGCAGATGCTGGGTCTGCCGTACCTTATGCCGAGTATCGGCTCGGTGGCGGCTTATATCGCAGCAGCTGTTGTGCTCTCGGTTATAACGGGGGCTGCCGCAGCGGCAGTTTCGGCGCACCGCATAAGCAGGATAGACACAGGACTTATTCTCAGGGGGGATAACTGAATGCCGCTCATAGCAGAAAAAATTTCAAGAGAGTTTATTCGTGAGGGCAGGGGCACCAACCGCTTTTTTGCAGTTAAGGAGGCGGAGCTGGAGCTGAACGAGGGTGAGCTTACGGTGCTCATGGGACGCTCGGGCAGCGGCAAGACCACTATGTTAAATATGCTCTCGGGGCTTTTAGCTCCCACCGAGGGCAGGGTGCTGCTTGACGGCAGTGATATTTATTCCCTTGCGGACAAGGAGCTTTCAAGGCTGAGAAACCGGAGGATAGGGGTCATACCCCAGGGTCAGACGGCGATACACAGCCTTACTGTCATAGAAAATGTTATGCTGCCCTATACTCTCTATAAAGAGGGCGAGGGGGAGCAAAAATACGCCGAACAGCTGCTTGAAGGTCTGGGCATAGCAGACCTTGCAGCTTCAATGCCCTCGGCGCTGTCGGGAGGAGAGCTGCGGCGAATGGCGATAGCCCGTGCAATGGTGCGCAAGCCCACACTCATACTGGCAGACGAACCCACAGGCGACCTTGACGATGAAAACACCGCCGCCGTTTTCGGCTTTTTGAAAGAAGCAGCCCAAAACGGCGCAGCAGTGCTGGTAGTTACCCACGAAAACGAGGCTAAAAACTACGCCGACCGCATTTTTAAAATGAACGGCGGACAACTGGCAGCAGTTTAACACGGCACCTTGCTGTGTGGGCTGTATATCGGCAAGACTAAAAAAACATCAGCACAGGTGATCATATCTTTCAGCGTTTCAATTTCGTCTTGAAGCGCTGAATTTTTTTCAAAAGCTTTTCTTTTGCTTGCACGATCATCATCAGAAAACTTGAAAGTAAAAAACTCTTATACCCCTATTTTAAGTACAGCGGAAAAATATCGCCGTACCGCATATTCCATGATACGAATTATTACTTTGGTTCGATAGATAGAAAACATTTCTAAAACGCAAAACGGACGAAATATCCATGCTGGTATTGCGTCCGTTTTTATGACTCTATTTAACTTGGAATTGTCAGTATATTGCCTTGATAATATCCACAAAAAAATTTTTTCATTTTTTTATAACCTAATTCGATCTTCTCCGACTAAGTATCCACGGAAATCAATTTTCAAAATAAAGAGTACTAAAAATCACAAAATTATTACAA
>CALCRR010000407.1 GCA_937894495.1 uncultured Ruminococcus sp.
TCTGGCGCACTTACAAACCCTCCGTGGTTTGTATAAGTGCGCCCTCCGGGGGTAGTTAGCTTAAAACGGGTACACATGTTGTGCAGAAAGAGAGCCGCCCACGAACAAACCTTCGTGTGTGCGAATAGCTGCGTATGCAGCAGGCGCAGAATTGCGCCTCAAGGAAAGGAGAATGCTATTGAGTAACAGAAAACTGACAACAGAAGAAAAGATCGCCAAGTCTAAGCTGTATGCCGAGAACATGGAGAAAACGCAGAATCGACTGAAAGATATGCGTGAAGCTAAGCGAAAGCTCGATGCGGAGATCGCAGATGAGCTGAAAAAAGCCGAAATGGTGACTAATCAGGCAGTCGGTAAGATGTTCAGAAGCAGAATGAAAGACGATCTTCCGCTTGAAAAGTACGGCGAGATCATTGAGTTTATGTTTCTGCATGAGGACTGCGCCGAGTTCATAGCCGAGGTGATAAAAGAATACAAGCTGGGGCTTGAAGCTGTGAAAAAAGTAAACAGCGCTCCGGAAACTAAAGTGATAATAACCGATTTGTAATATTCAACCGAAAACAAAAGGAGAAAAATTGAATAAATCAATAGATAAAGATGAATTGAACAAAGGACGCTATGAACTGAATTCGGTGACTGAATACAAATTTGGAAAGACAACATATATCGTCAAAACATACTTTGACCTTGAATGCAAAGAATCACTTGAAGATATAGTACAGCGTATGATAACCAAAGAAGTAGAGAGACTAATGTCAAGATAACATTATGTTTGTTCGATAGGAAGGGAAAGGTGAGTCCGATGTAAAAAGACCGCTGCCTATGAGTAATAAGACCTCGCCAATCTGAAAACTCATAGCAGCATTTAAAAAGGGTTGCTGTACCCTGCGTTCTATTTCAAAAATATCTGATGAGCCTGATCAGATACTCCAAGCGCTTGCTACGTCGTCCCGTGCAGATCATGATTGCACGGTCAAGCAATTATCGCACGGCAGCGGACGCCATTATTAAAACGCACCGTGCGACCTCCTTTCAGAACGGAGAATTATTGAAACGAACAAATAATAATGAACAGCAAATATCTGAACAGAAAAAAGACAACAAGAAACTTGAAATCTCCGAAAAAGACCGTCGGGCGTTCCTGACCGCTTTGAAGATCGGTTACTACAAGGAGTTTCATAAGCAGGGTATTTTGAGCGATGAAGAACTCGAATACTTAATCAATCTGCAAAATAAATACTCTGCATAAGGTAAAACCCCTGCATATTTTTTTCTACCGCTTGACTGCTGCCGCAGCAAATGGTATAATAAATATGCAGGGGGATTTTATCCCCATTACCGGGGAAAGGAGGTACAATGTATAGCAAGATAAAAGTTGCGGCGTACTGCCGCGTTTCTACCGATTTCTCTGACCAATTGAATTCGCTCGCAACTCAGAGAAATTATTTCAACGAGTATATCAACAACCATGACGAATGGGAGCTTGTGGAGATTTACTACGATGAGGGAATCACGGGAACGTCCACTAAGCACCGTGAGGGCTTCAATCGCATGATAGCCGACTGCGAAGCGGGTAAGATTCAGCTTATCCTCACCAAAGAGGTCAGCCGCTTTGCAAGGAATACTATCGACACTCTGACCTACACCCGCAAGCTGTCCGACTTGGGTATCGGCGTGATATTCATGAATGACGGCATTGATACGAGGGATAAGGACGGAGAACTCCGCTTGT
The DNA here is from genome assembly GCA_937894495.1 of uncultured Ruminococcus sp. GTDB lineage: Bacteria > Bacillota > Clostridia > Oscillospirales > Ruminococcaceae > Hominimerdicola. Next base: position 1,733 of record CALCRR010000407.1, read on the forward strand.
CAATTGTAAAAACACCACATAGTAACAGATTTATTTCTTATAAAATACTTCAACTTTTCGTATCATTGAACAGCTTTCTCTTATCTTCCAGCGGCTTGTCGAGAAGTTTGTAATAGATGTGAATATCCCTCGGGCGGTCTGCCGAATACTCGTCAACGGTTATGTACTCTATCAACTCCATAGCTACCTCGCGAGTAAGCTCTTGAATATCGGCGTATTTTCTCATGCGGCGGATAAACTCGTCAATGTCCATTTCGTCCTGCTTTGCGCTGTCGAGATCGGCTTCACTCTCGGAAATCAGCTTTGTCAGTTCTTCCTGTTCGGTTTCATATTTCTCTATAAGCTGCAAACCGACCTTCTCAGAAATCTTGCCGAGTACCTTATCTTCATATATCGAAGGGATTAGTTTTTCAAGTTCCGCTAACCTGCTCTTTCTTTCGCACAGCTTTTTCTGTTCTTCCGTATCGTGGTGCAGATCAAGCTGTCTTTTGGTTGTGAGGAATTGCTTTCGGGCGCTGTCCTCGTCCTCAACAATCAATGCTGCCATTGAACGAATGTCGTCTATGACAAGTGCTTCAATGTCTTTAAGCAATAAATAATGACTAGTACAAGAAATATTACCGAACGCCGCATACGAGGTGCAGTTGTAAAAATCCTTTCGAATGCGAACACCCTTTTTCATAACGTGCTTACCTGCAAGCTTCAGCTTATAGCCACAATCGCAGCAATAAAGCAATCCGCTCAAAGGCTTCGTAACGCCTTGCTTAGTGCGCTTGCCTGTACTTGCCGAAGCGTCAACCTCTCGGCATTTATCCCACAATTCCTGCGAAATAATAGGCTCATGCGTATTCTTCGTGACTATCCAATCGGATTCGTCCTTATTTACGGTGCGGTGGTTTTTGTAGGAAACCGTTGTTACTCTCATCATAGCGGTATGTCCAAGATAAATGGGGTTTGTGAGGATTTTGGCTATAGTGTCGTGACACCACAAATGTCTTGTGAACTTCGGGTTTTCCTTGCCCAGCTTTGCATACTTGTAATCGGACGGAATGGGGAAATGCTCGGCATTCAGCTTGTCCGCTATGTGACGAATTGTAATTCCCTGTGAACGCAGACGGAATATACGCTTGACTACCTCTGCTGCTTCGGGGTCAACTATCGAGGTGTGATTAGCATTATCAGCCTTGACATATCCGTAGGCGCATGATGACGCGCGGTATTTGCCTTGCTTGGCATTTGCTTCTATAACAGCCTTTATCTTGCGAGACGTGGAACTGCTGTGCCACTCGTTAAACAAGTTAACTATCGGCATCATATCCAACGCAGAGCTATCCTTATTGGCGGTATCGACATTATCATTCAAGGCGATAAACCGAATGTTGTACGAGGGGAACAGATAATCAATATACTGACCCACCTGAATGTAGTTGCGCCCGAAACGGCTCAAATCTTTACAGAGTATAAGATTGATATTCCCATTCTTTGCGTCGTCAAGTAGCTGCTGCACGCCCGGTCGGTCGAAATCGGTCCCGCTGTATCCGTCATCAACGTATATGTCGATAAGATTCCAGCCCTGTTCCTTGACGTACTTTGTAAGTATCAGCTTTTGGTTTTCTATTGAAAGGGACTCGCCTGCCCTCATATCCTCCTGCGAGAGACGCACATAAATTCCTGCGTTATAAATGGTCTGCTTTGCCATAAAATCTACTCCTTTCGTGATCAAAGCAGCCATATTCGATACCTATATTATAGCACAGAATACCGAATATGGCAATACTCTGATTTGATATTCTACGCTGTTTTATCTGAATTTTCTGTGTCTGAGCCGACGTTATTATCGGCATTATCATTATGCAGCACCTCGGACAGCGCACGATTGACTGCTATCTCCGACAGCACTTTGTCAATATCTTTCTTGCCGACAAAGTGGCTGTGGACTATGTATCTCTTGCCGTTTATCTCGTACTCGTTAGTGTGTTCGGGGCAGTCTTTGTGCTGCTCGGCGTATTCAAATATGTCTAATCTTCTGCTCAAATAGTATCTCCTTTCGATATTGAAATCAAGTTTTATATATCGCATTTGAAGATATGTAATGCATTTTTATCACGTCCTTTTATTTATTATTTGATTTTTTTGTAGCGATTGACTTAATGAATGAAATGTGTTATACTAAATTCTAATATCACATATATTATTAGGTGGTTTGTATAACGGGTAAATTGAAACATTACTTTAAACATAGTAAATATTATATTGAAAATGGAAATAAACAGTATTTTTCTGGATGGGGATATTTTGATAATATTGGTGGGCCATTTTTAGGCGTTCTATTTGGTTTAGGTATTGCTTTGTGGATTTCATATCCACTATATAAAAATATTATTATCCCTAAAATTACTCAAACTAGTTGGTCTGACTATTTTAAAATGCTTATTTTTATATTACCAGCACTTATTATAATTATTATATTTATTCTTGTTTATCATTGCTTATTTAATATACTATCAGATAAGCTAAAATCAGATAAAAAAGCTAAAATGATTTGCGAAATATTAGATGTATTAGGATTATTAGCAATAATCATATTTGGAATATTCAACAAGCATTTATTGTGAATTTTTTATACTACTGCCTTTTCACTTTCTTGCTAGTATTCATAAAACATTTTAATTTATCCGATAGCTTTTGCTGCTCCACAAACCGCATTATCTTCTCCACCCTTTCTTGCAAAGCCGCATAAAGCCGCTGCAAGTTAGACAATTCAGACCCCAACGAAACTATCTGCTGCTCCTGCTCGGACACCTTTGTCCGCAGGGCAGCATTTTCTGTTTTGACATCATTCAGCACGGTGCGGGCGGTATGAAGCTGCTCACAGAGCCGCCCATTCTCGGCAGCGAGCCGTGCATTTTCATCACGCAGAGCCACCTCGTCCGCCACGCTGTCATAGAACTCCGCAAAATAGTGGTCGAGCTGCGCGTACTTGGCATTAGCGGCATTATTGAGATCCTTGAGCTGCTGATTTTCTGCGTGGAGCCTCTCGTTTTCTGCCGAAAGCTGCTCGTTCTCGGCTTCGGCAGCCTTTGCGGTAATATAGCCTTTCGCGGCAGCCGTCAGATCATTATAGTCATCACGCTTGACCGACACCATATTGAACGGCAGAGATTTCGCAGCAATCTCGTCCACTGCCTTGACTTCCTCGACCTGACCTTGAAGCGCGGCAAGCTGCTCGGACGTTTTCTTGACCTTATATTCCTCGACCGACAAATGCTCTGCGGTGCTGCCCCTCGTGCCACGTTCCAACTCATAGCCGCAGGAGGTTATCCACGCATGGTACTCGTCCTGCAACCGCGAATAGCTGTCCCGACCCTTCCAGAACTCCGAGGCGTTCACCCGCCTGCAAGGGCTGCCGCGCCTGTCCTTGCCCATGACCGTCGGGATAAACGCGACGTGCATATGCGGCGTTTTCTCGTCCATGTGGACGACCGCCGACACCACGAACTGCTCCCCGCCGACCTTGTGTGTAACGAAGCGGTAGGCGTCAAAGAAAAACTGTTTGGTGCGCTCCGCGCCCAGCCTATCAAAAAATTGCTTATCCGACGTGATGACGAACTCGCAGAGGATAGTGCTTTGCTTCTTACCGGTCAGCCGCAGGTTTCCTTTGAGTCCATATTCGTCCTTTATGCGATAGAACTCTTGCTCGTAGCTTGCGGCAGTCGGTTGCTTCAAGTGATAATTCTCGCAGGTGCGCGAGAGGTCTATGTCTTTGTTTGAGTAGTTTTTGTTGCGCCGTTCATTGTGCCGTTCAAGCAGCGGCACCGCGCCCATTTTGTGATTTTCGTTTCTGATTATCGCGTAGCTGATGTGCATTCCTCCTTCGTTGGGGGCAACCTATCCGCGAGGATAGTTGTAACCCACTAGGACTATTTTCCGCCTCGACAAGCTCAGCGGAAGAATAGTCCGGTGGGGCAGGCGTTCCCCCTGCACTCCCTTTTGGTCGGGCTTCGCCCTCCCTTGCGGTATCGTGCATTCGCCCGATTATTTTCGCAGTGCGGGGCTGTTTGTTTCTGCGGTTTATGTTTCACATTCGCGGTCAGCCTCCTTCTGCTTGACGATCTGCTCGATCTTCTCCAGCATATCGAGCTGCTTGTCCTCGCTCAGTTCAAACCGCAGCCAACGGACAAGTGTCTGCTCCGATATGCCGAGTTCGTGCGCCAACACCCAGTGGCGGACACCTCTTGTTTTCAGTTCATCACGAATGATCTTGTTTGCCTTTGCCATGTTGCATCTCTCCCTTTCATTTTTGCGCCGAAGCCCTGAACCCTAACGCCGAGAGGAAAGCAACAAGGTTAGGACTGCGGCTGATCTACTGTTTCAAAAAGCATGATATTAGTGCTAATATCACCCTCCATTATTTATTATATCAGATAAATGGGTCTCGTGCGGTATATTCCAAAATCCGAATTTTTTCTTGAATCGGAGCCAGAAAATTCATATGTGGAATGACGTGGCGTAAACCTACCGATTCTCACTTTAGTTGAATTTTAATCATCAAATAAGTGATTGACCTTCGCCCAAAATGTGTTATAATAATATCAACGACGTCGGAATAAACACACGGAGGTAACACTTATGAACATAAATTTCAGCGAGGTATTTAAGAAGCTTCGCCGTGAGCATGAGCTTACACAGGAGCAGGCTGCCGAGGCTTTCTCGGTATCGACGCAGGCGGTCAGCCGCTGGGAAAACGGTCAGACAAGCCCTGATATATCGCTTTTGCCGATAATCGCGGAGTATTTTGGGGTGAGCATTGAAACGCTGCTTGGTGTGGACAGCGAAAAGAGCAGGGAGAAGCATGAGCAGTATATGAACAACTTTGAAGCGGCAATAAAAAGCGGCAGAGTGAACGACTGCATAGAGATCGCCCGTGCGGGGCTGAAGGATTTTCCCCACAGCTATGAGCTGATGAACGCCTTAATGGAAGCACTGTTTAAGTCAGGCGAAAAAAGTGCGGGAAATCCCGATTGGGAAGAAAACAGGGAGAAACACAAGCAGGAAATACGCAGTCTTGGTGAGAAGATACTTGCAGGCTGCACCGATGACGATCTGCGCCTCAGAGTAAAGATAAGGCTTGCCAATCTTTACTGTAATGACTTTAACGATCTTGAAAAGGGAAGAAAAATACTTGAGACTTTGCCGCCAATAGAAAGCTGCTATGATGAGAATATCCAGTCAGCGCTGCGGGGCGGCGAGCTGCTTGACCATTACGGAAGACGTATTTGCAGCTCGGTGGGCTGTCTGCAATATTACATTCAGGCGATGATGATAGAAGGCACGGGTATTGATCCTGTTTATACCGCTGAGGAACGCATAAGGCTTATGAAGGTGATAGAGGATATTCAGGCTCTTGTGTTTGACGAGGGGGACAATGGATTATTCAATTTAACAGTTTCAGAGAGATATTTTGAAACTGTGATACCCGACCTTATCTCGCTTGGCAGACTTGATGAAGCCCTTGCCTATAGCGAAAAGGCTTGCGACTATCTCGAAAAATACTATGAGCTGCCTGAATGGTACACCTACACTACGCCGCTTGTACGAGGTTCGGTGGGACAGACAATATGGCATACGGCAGATTTTCGCTCTCGAGCGCAGATAATTCTTGATGATATGCTGAGCAAGGAGTGCTATTCGGCTCTTAACGGTAATGAGAGATTTGCGAAAGTCAAAGAGAGGATAAATAGTTTAGATTGATTATCGCGGCGTACCTGCCTCAGCGGGTATGCCGCATTTTTCATGAAAAAGTACAGTTGTATAAATTCTGAATATCTGGTATGTTATAATTGGAATAGAAAATATTTTTAATTGTCCCGACTTTGGAACAGTACTTATGTTATAATAGTTATAGGGAATAAGATGTAACTGCCCAAAAAATATCACCACAAATATTTTGAGATGTGGTATAATGATGATAATGCTAACAAAGGAGATGTTCAGATGAAAACAACAATGGGCGAGAAGATAAAGGATATGCGCGTCGAACGTCACATGACTACCAAGCAGCTTGCGCAGGCAACAGGTATTTCCGAGCCTGTGCTGAATGGGCTGGAGAACGATCTCGGCAGAGATGTTGGGTATAGCAGAATAGTTGACCTTGCGAGATTCTTTGATGTGCCGACCGACTATCTGCTCGGCTTCACCGAGAGTCGTATCACGAAGAACATAGAGCTGAAAGAGCTGGGGTTGTCCGACAAGGCTATCGAGGTGTTGCTTGCCAAACGGCAGGATAACGAGCTTGTCAGCCAGCTTATCGAGCATGGGGAGTTCAGCAATCTGATAAATGCGATTGACATTTACGTTAAGCAGCTTGCAGCCAAGTCGATCAATACGATAAATAACCTCACCGCAGTCATGCAGCGAGGTGTGGAAAATTATGCGGCGGGCGCAGGTATGCCGGAGGGGTACGGTGCGGCGATGAACTACATAAATGAGACTAAGGTGGACGAGGACGAGTTTCTGCGGTATCGTATCACCGAGCATTTCAATCAAATATTGCGGGATGTTTATGCTGATAATAATGCTAAGGCGCAGGAGCAGGTGCCGCCCATAATCGCAGATACAAACGATATGACCGCGCACATGATTGATGTACTTGACATGGTCAAGGCTGGAACAGCGCAGATCGAAACCCCAGATGATGCGGTGCAGCTGATGATTGAGAGAATGGGTGTGACGGAGCAGGATATGATTAAGTTATGTGATTGGTTTCTTGATGATAGCGAATGTAATGATGCTGACGATAATGGTGATGACAATATAGAGTAATTTGTGATGCTGTAAATTGACTTTTAAGAGTTTCTGTGGTATAATGTATTAGAAAGTTACGATTAATAACGAAAATCGAAATTTATAAGAGGTAGTTAATGAAAAAAGTACATTATCACAAAGAACTATCCATATACAAGGATTTGGTAATGTTTATTATATTTTTAAGTGTTACTATATTTCTTATCTTAGATAATAATCTTGATTATACGATTATCCTTATATCTGTTGCTGTTGTAATAATCAGTTTGTATTCAAGTCTTGGAGGAATATTTTTATTGTATAAGAAAACTAAATGTAAATCTAAAGGTAATTCTTATGAAGGCAGAATCACAGGAAAAATAGGTATAAACACACTTAAAAAAGGATATTATTATAAACTTAAAGTATTATATAAAAATGGCAAGGTTATAACTCCGCTTATCGCTTCTAAATACATTAATAATCTAAAAAGTAAAAAATGCTCTGTTTATGAATACAATGATATGACATATGTAGATGATTATCATTTGTGCAATATAGGTGAAAAAGCTGTCGAAATAAGCATAATTGAATAAATTATGATTTTCCTTACTAATATAAAATGTGATATGATAATATGAAAGGTTTGAAGAAGATAGAATAAACAACGGCTCAGCGACTTTGAGGTGAACCAAGTTATGCGAACACTATTACTATTTGATCTGGACGGAACTTTGCTAAAAACTAATAAAACAATATCAGAAAGGACTAATAGAGTATTAAAAAAATGTAAAAGCATGGGCTATCTCATAGGTATATCTACATCAAGGGGAGAGCAAAACTGTCTCACATTCTTAAAGGAGATTAAACCGGATATCTTGATTTCAAGCGGTGGAGCATTGATAAAGTATGGTGATGAATACATATACAAAAATCTTTTCTCAAAGGATAGAACTAAAGAACTGATACGTACAGTTAGAACAGTATGCGGCAATGATGTTGAAATAACTGTTGATACAATAGATAAGCATTATTGGAATTACAAAATTGACCCGAAGAAGATCGATGCAAACTGGGGTGATAGCATCTGGACAGATTATAGTGATTATTCGGAAGAATCGCTAAAAATCTGTGCGGAGATTTTTGAAGCTGAAAATGCAATAAAATTAGAAAGACGCTTGACTGATTGCGATATGATAAGATTTTCAGACGGATTCTGGTATAAATTCACAAGAAAAGGGGTAACAAAGGAAAATGCTATTAATATGATATGTGAAAAGTGCGGAATCGAAGTTTCAAATATCATTGCCTTTGGAGATGATTATGCTGATATTGAGATGCTTAAAGTAGCAGGAATTGGTATTGCTATGGGTAATGCAATACGCGAAGTAAAAGAAGCAGCCGATATTATAATTGACACGAATGATAATGATGGAATAGCAGTCTATTTGGAAGGTTATTTGCAACAGTAAATTTGTTCTTTCTTTGCTAACATAAAATCTAAAATGATAGCATAAATAGTTATCGGAAGATAGGATAAATAATTAAAGGTTCAGCGGCTTTGATAGGTCGCTGAACCTTTCCAATTTTATCGAATATGGCTGCAGTGGGTTGAGTTACTATTTGGTGGGGTTACGATTATGGCGAGCATTGCGCAGGAAGAAAGCCGTAAAATCTCCGAACGTGTCAAGTGGGGAATGAAACGCAGAATGGAGAACGGTGTTGTTCTTGGCTGCGGAAGAATTTACGGTTTCAAGGTCGTTGACGGCAAGCTGGAGATAGTCCCCGAAGAAGCCGAGATCGTCAAGGAGATATTTCATCAGTATCTTTACGATGGCAAAGGCTCGACAAGGATTGCGAAGGACCTTACAGAGCGTGGCATTCCTACGCTGAATAACAGGATATGGAGTCCACAGCACGTTCTGAAAATTCTCGCCAATGACAAATATGTCGGTGATCTGACGCAGTGGAAATTCTACAAGCCGAACGTGCTTGCCGAAAGGCGCATACCTAACAAGGGCGACTGTCCCGACTCGCCGCTTATCACAGTTAAAGGCCACCACGAAGCAATCATTTCAAGAGAGGTATGGGACGCTGTTCAAGAAGAATTGACAAGGCGTGGCAAGCTCTCAAAAGAGGGCAAGAAACATTCACGCTCCTATTGGTTCAGCGGTAAGTGCAAGTGTGGGAAATGCGGATATAATTTCATCATTAGTGGAAGCAAGTCAAATACGCACAGAACACTCGGCTGCCGAAATCGTCAGCTTTACGGAAAAGAAAAGCGCACAGCAATGAACGGTGAACTTATTGGCTGTGACAACAGAACAGTGGACGAGCGCATATTGGCAACGGTCATGAAATACCTTATGCAGTACGTTTATGAGTTCAAGGCTGACCTTGAAAATGAAATGGTAAGAGAGATCAGCACAATGCACGATAATATCGCTCCCGCCGACACAAGCGCTATCAAGGCTGAGATTGACAAGCTGAAGGAGAAGCGTTTGAAGGCGGTTGACCTTATGCTCGAAAATCTTATCAGCAAGGAAGCACTAAAAGAGCAAACCGACTTTTATGACAGCGAGATCAAAAGGCTCACCGAGAAGATGTCAGCTTCACAGGATATTGCGGACAAGCGTAAAAGGCAAGCCGAGACCGTTCACAAGGCTATCGAGCGAATCCGCAAGCTGTCGGAAGACGATACTGAGAACACCGAGCTTTACCGAGAAATGGTGCGAGAGATCATCTTTCCGGAATACAACATAGTGGATATTTATCTAAGCGGCATTCCGCTGGGGTTTCATATTTGCTATTCTGTTAAAAGGGCGAATATGATACATCTCTATGAGATCAGCGTAGATAGCTGTGAGATTATTGGTTCTTAAATGGGTTTTCGGCAATGATAGGCACAGCGCTTCTACGAGTAAAAAGATTAAGGCAGTTATCGAAGCAAACGCAAAGGCAGGCAAGTACCGCACGACCTGCGCTCCGTTCGGTTACACAAAAGGTGATGATCCGAATCATCTGCCTGTGATCGATCCCGATGCCGCACCTATCGTCCGCAACATATTTGAAATGCGGGCGAGCGGAATATCTCCGCATCACATTGCTGATAAGCTCAATGAGGACGGTGCGCCGATCCCCTCGGACTATTACTATGCAAAGCTCGGCAAGCCAAATCCTCGCAGAACAAGGCATATGTGGAGTCCTGAAACTGTCAGGCAGATACTTCACAACTACACCTATCTCGGACACCTTGTTCAGCTCCGCACAAGAACAGTCAGCTACAAAAATCACAAGGTCATCAAGAACGATGAGGACGATATGATCGTTGTGAAAAATACGCATGAGCCTATCGTTTCTCAGGAGCTTTGGGACAGAGTGCGTGAGATGGAGCAGTCGGTGTCGCAGGGAAAGAGAAACTCGGACGGCTATGTTGCTAACCTCAGTGGACTTATTTACTGTCAGGATTGCGGAAATAAAGTAAGGCTGTGTTGGAACAATACCCGTCATCAGCGTGGCGGACCTCGTGAGTTCTATCGTCACAACTTCAACTGCACATCATATCTGAAATACGGAAAACGCTATTGTCCGAGCCACTACATCAAGATGAAAGACATGGAACGTATCGTGCTTGAAGATATTCGCAGCCTTGCACAGCTTGTAGTAGAGGACGAGGAAAAGGCAAAGGCGGAGTTTCTTGCACGCAAGGCGAAGCACCACGAGGAGCAGTATTCCGTTGACACCAAGAAGCTCACAGATAGCAAATACCGCTTGCAGGAGCTTGACACGCTGATTCAGAACATCTACGAGGACAAAGTCCTCAGCAAGGTATCAGAGGACGTAGCAATGAAGCTGATAGCGAAATATGAAGCAGAGCAGAAAATGCTATCCACAGAAGTCGCAGACCTTGAAGAAAAGTTCTCCACGATCAGGCAGGACGAAGAAGATGTGGCTCTATTCATGGAGCGTCTGAGAAAGTACACAGATGTGCAGGATCTTACCCGTGAGATGTGCTTGGAGCTTATCGAGTATATCACCCTTGATGCCTATGTGGAGGGACAGCCCCGTGAGATCTACATCTACTACAAGCTGCTCGACGAACCTCTGAAAGACAAAAGAAGCCTGTTTTAAGGCGAATTTACGTTGTTTATCAACCATACGAAAGTGTGTTACTATTTAGCAAGGGGACTACAACCTCCATTTACTGCCATGTATTTCAGCAAGCACAGGCAAGGGCGGGAGAGGCAATTGCTAACGTTCTTGACTTCAAGAAGAAGCACGATGATGAGCCTACCGACCCGCCAAAGATAACAGTTTCAAGCGCAAGCTAAGTTACACAATGGACAGCAAAGTTACAATAATGGACAGATAATGGACAGAGAGGTCATCAAGGCAAAATAAAAAGCTCTAAAACAACGTGTCTACGCTGTTTTAGAGCAAGCCTTTTGGTGACCCGTACGGGATTTGAAGGAAGATTTTACCAGCTAATATTTTTGCATATCTTGCGGTAACTTTCTGATTTTTCCTTAGTATTCTGCCCAAAGCTCATCATAAGTATTGATAATATTCTAATAAAAAATCGGGCTGATCGTGGGTCAATCGCATTAATAATGTACAATAGACAAGGCAGGAGCCTTGTCTGTTTTGTTTATTAATATAGATTTGCCATAAATTATAATAGTGGTTTTAAATATACTTTTGATAAATATAATAATCTCCTTATTGAATATCCAAATATTTATTCTTATACTCTAACCATTTTTCTTTACCAGTTTGTGATATATCACCAGTTAAATAGTGAAACATTATTTCAATATAATGCTTTTTCCCTTTTAAGAACGCCTTTTTTGGCATATTCCTATAAAATGAGTTTAAATCAAAAATGTCATCGCTTTTTGATATATCGTATTCCCAACGCAAGAAAGATGAAGAATTAATATTTTTGTATTTTTCGTAATATTCGCTTTTTATTTTGCAAGAAGCAGGCCATCTATCCGGATCAGATAAATATGATTCTACATATTCTGAAAAACATTTATATAGGTTGATCCCATATTTATTATATGTTTCTTCTATCCAAAGATCGATCTCATCTGTTATTCTTGTATTTTTAAACTATTTTGGAAAGACAGCCTCTTTTCGCTGATGTCCGATCAAGAATTTTTTAATTTTTTCTTGCGTTCCGTTAAGATAACTATGCTTTTCTATTAGCTTATAATATAGCTTGTAAGCCATAGCGTTAAATTCTTCATCCTCAGTATATAAAAAGAAGTATGGGTCATCTATCTGATGCACTATGACTCTGTCCAACCAACAGCCATATAAAACATTTAAGTTTACAAGCCAATCAATTACATCAGGATCATGAGCTCGTAATGCTTTTCTGTATTTCTCTGTTTTCTTGGTTTTGACAATAGTTTGTTCATCGGCTTCAGACAAATCGATATAGTGTTCAAAATATTCAAGTACATAGTTTATAGCTATACTATTATTCTTAACTCGTAAATCCTTGTCAAACTCATTCATGCCATCTTCTGTTTTTCGCTTAGCGATGTATTCTTCAAGCTTCAGCATAATTGATCCTTTCTTATAATATAGTTGAAGATACTTTACTCCACCTCAACCTCCGCCGTCTTCCCACAAAAAGCGATCCCGATCTTAATAATATCTTTTACCCCGTCTTCTTTCATCTCGGTATCATATTTCTTCTCATCTATCTGCTTAAGCGCTGTCTTTGCAAGAGAACTCAGATCATCTTTTTTATCCTTTGTAGCTTTAAGCTCCATAAGAACTCCCGGCAGCTTGCTGTCTTTAGGCATTAGCTGAATGTCAAATCTTCCAAGACCGGACTCTCTGTTTGAGGTCAGTCTGTACCCACTCTCAAAGGTAATAAGCAGCCCGAGGATCATTCCATGGTAGAATGTCTCGTCAGCATGATCAAAGCTGCTGATGCTGTTTATCATTATCCTGCACAGCAGGTCTTTCAGCTTGTCTGCGTCTTTTTTATATATAGCTTCCTGAATGGGAATGGTCAGATTCTGCGGGAAAACGTCTGCCATTTTGTCAAGGATCTCCTTCTTGTAGGCATAACGTATCTCTCTGTTGGGAAGCTCCAGCTCACACATATAGTCATTGCCGTTTGCAATATCTTTTCTGGTGTATTTCAGGTAGCCTGTTATCAGCAGAAAGCTGTATATACTTGAAGGATTCTGCCTGATCTCAGGATATATCACGTTTGTATCTATATAAGAGGTTATCTTGCCGCCGGAGATCAGACTGTTGAGATTGTCATAAAGCTCACTGTCAGCCTGCTCCAGTATTTCTTCAATAATGCTGTTATCACCTGTTGAAACCCAGAAAGCCTTAGGCTGGCAGCCGTTGCTGAAATAGTTGATAACCGACCAGGGATTAAATATCTCCTGCTCGCCAAAAACATATCCGTCATACCACTCGCAGATCTCATCAAGCTTATCTGTCACGGAATATGCAGCTGTCATTTCATTGATCTCGTCCTTGGTAAATCCGAAGTAACGGCTGTACTTGTTATCAAGCACAGAGTTTACGCTGAGATTATTCATTCCGCTGAAAATGCTTTCCTTGGCAACACGCAGAATGCCTGTAAGAAAACCAAAGCTGAGATCGTTATTGTCCTTCAGACCCTCGGAAAAGAAATTCCGCATAAAGAGTATCGCTTCATCATAAAAGCCGTACATATACCCTTGCTGTATCGGAGTATCATATTCATCAATGATAAGAACAGGAGCGATCCCAAAATGTTTTTTGAGCATAGCCGAAAGACTTCCCAGCGCACCGGACAGATCAATAAGGTCTGCATTTGAGTCTGCGATCTTATTGTAGTATTTTTTTTCTCTGTCATTGCATTTAGCAGAGTCAGCAAGCTCGGAATGCCTGAGAAACTCCTTGCTCAGAAGGTCGGATATCTTACGAAGCGTCAGCTCCCATGTGTTATACTTAACGTCCTTGAACGTGAGAAAGATAACAGGATATTTTCCCTGATGTTTAGTGTATTCGGTCCCACAGTCCCAGATGGCTTTGTCCTTAAAATACAAAGACGTATCTTCATCTGTGATCTCAAAGAAAGTTTTAAGCATATCCATATTAAGTGTTTTTCCAAAACGTCTCGGACGAGTGAAAAGCGACACCGCAGGCTTTTCGTCAAGGAAATCCTTGATCATCAGCGTTTTGTCAACATAGTAATACTGAGTGCTTGCAGTCTTATAGTCCGAAATGCCAATAGGCATAGGCAGTAAGCTCCGTGTCTGTTCGCTTTGCTTACCGCTTCTTGTCCTCAAGTCGGCAGGCTTTGAGGCGTTTTCAGGAATACGCCAGAAACGCCCCTTTCTGACAGCACCTTCTATTCTGCCTTCCTGACACAGCTTGGTTACCCTGACTCGTGATATTCCCCATTGTTCGGCGGCTTGATTTATAGAAATATATTCTGACATATAATAACCTCACAATTAATGATATATTTATGTTAATATTATATCACATCAAATTAATATTGTCAACAGTTAAATTAACAATACAACATTTAGAATTAACAATATATTGTTAATTTAAAAAGCAGAGCCCTTTTATAGCTCTGCTTTTTAACATATTTTGTCCGCTTAATACTCTGATTTTAAACAGCAGTTCATAATCATTTTGTTATAGACATCTTCGTTATATTCTCGGTTTGTTCGCTTTTTAATTCATATATCTCGTCAGCAGTAAGCTGCAATCCTGTAGGATTCCTGCCGATGATGATATACTGATTCTTGCTATCAAAAGCAATGTAGCTTCGCATATTGTCATCAAGAAGTATATCCGCATTGTCAATAACAAACAGCTTGCCTTTGGATTGCTTTATCGAACCCTTATATGTTTTCTTATTCAGGTCAAGATAGTTGAAGCACCTCATGTTTTTATTTTCGGCAGCATACTCTTCCATGAACGAATAAAGCGCTGATTTTCCTGTTCCCGAATCTCCGCTGATAAATGTCACATTGTATTCAAGCCTAAGATCAACCTCAAAGGATGTATGCTTTGTCTGAACGTGATCGGTGACCACAGGTTTAATTTTCATCAGTCCACCACTCCTTCAAAGCCTCGTAGGAATCTATAACTCTTGTGCCGTGCTTGTCGCAGACGTTGACTTTATCCATTTCAAAAGAAATAAACGGATAGCTGCAATAAACATTACCCAGCGGCAGCGCATAAATGACATCAAGCGCATTATCACCGCATTCGCAAATATCGAATATCTTGTCGGGATTATACATGATATTCAGGACAGTCTTGTAGCCTGTCGAGAGCTTGTCAATATTCAGAACAGTACCGTTGAATCTTGAGCTTATCGTGTATTTGCTGAGCATTTTTGAATCATCAATTTTATCAATTATATCAGCCGCTTTATCATCAAGCATTTCTACAGTATATTTGTTGAAATATATGTCATTGAGAGTCACAAGCTCCATGCCATTCTTTGAAGGCTTCTTTTTATATATTGTTATCATTTTAATCCAGCCTCCTTAAATGCCGCTTGCAAAACCGAGTGTTTTATAATCTGCTCCATTTTCTCGGTCAAAAGTAATATATCACACAACAGCCCTAAAAGCAAGTCTCATAATAATATTCATACTTTTCTTGCTTTATTGCATCGGCAGCTGATATTCAGTCAATTCGCTGTCCTTCTTAAATGTCATTTCCAGCAGCTCCGCTGCAATTTCTTTACTTGCCACTCTCATGATATTGTCTTCCACATCATCTTTAGACAGTAGGTTCATACTTCCGTACCAAACTATCTCTCCGTCTATAACAGCATAATGCAGACAAGATTCGGTCATCAGTTCAATATGGAAACCTGAATTTCGCAAAAGCTCCATATGCTCTATTCTGTGCTGATCTTCACCATATTTATATACTTCAGGATGCCATGTGACTATTGTGACCTTTATTCCGGCTTCTTGACGTTCTTTAAGAAGCTCTATCATTCTGTGAACTTTGTATTTCCCAAGCGTAGGACTTGAAATGACAATATCCTTTGCAGCGTTTTTTAAATCTTTCTCATATACAGGCACGTAGCTTTCGGAATCAAAAATAGAATTAACTCCCTGATTTTCAATTGTTTCTCCTGTATAAAGCTGATAGCCTATTCTTTTGTACGCCTTTAGTCTTTTTGCATACATTCTGTCAAAAACAGGTATGTGCATATCTACATAATCATAGATCATTACGTTTCCTTTCCCGGCATAGTCGCAGTTCAGTCGTCCGGCATACTGCTCGACAATACCTTTCCAAGCGACAGGCGCAGCCATTATCAATGTGTCAAGTCTTGGGTAATCAAATCCTTCCCCTATCAGCTGTCCTGTTGCAATCAGGATCATACTTTCATCATCAGAAACCTGTTCCATTTCTGCTCTTATGGCCTTTTGTTCTTTTTTTGACTTTGTACCTATCAATAAGAATACTTTATCAGCATAATTTTTAATTTTCTCATATAATGCGGTGGCATGATCTGTATATTTTGTCAACACAACAGGAGTTCTTCCGTTTTCAACACAGCTTTTTATATCAGCGATTATCTGATCATTGCGCACCTTGCTGTCCCGTATCAGCTCATATGCATCATTCACGTGAAGCTTATCTTTGCCGTGAGGGGTGACCGTTCTTGTAAATCTCGGAACAACAATATGAGATATTCCTTGTTCTGCCGCTTTTTCTTTTGCAGTGTATCTGTATCTGACAGGTCCAAGAAGCATAAAGACAGCTTTTTCCAAGCCATCTCCTCTGAAAGGTGTTGCTGTTACGCCATATACGTGTTTGGCAGTCACTTCACGAAGTACAGCGCTTACAGTTGCGGAAGCACTGTGATGACATTCGTCTACAAGAACCAGGCCATATTCTTTTAACCTTGGGTGATATTCTCCCTTTTTGCAAAGCGAACCTGCCATAGCGATATCAATAATTCCTGTAGAAGTATCTTTTGCCCCGTGTATTATTCCAATAATACTTTTTCTCTTTTTAGTTCTTCCTGTTTTAGTTTGGTATTCCGGCAGTTCTTCATTTATTTCAAGAAAAGTATTAAAAGCTTTTTCCCACTGCCCCACAAGAGCAGATGATTCAAGAAGAATGAGCGTAGATGCTTTTATTTCTGTGATCAGACCGCAGCAAGTCACAGTTTTTCCAAAGGCAGTAGCAGCGCATAATACTCCGCAGTCAAATTTCAGTAACTCATTTATTGCTTCCTTTTGATTATCCCTTAATTCGCCGTTGAAGCTGACATAAATTCTGCGTCCGGGACTTCTCCTGTCATCAAGTTTTATTTCACTGTCAATCACTTAACCCCAAAAGCTCCAAAAACAGATCGCAAGATTAACAATAAATTAACTTTTATATAATACTGATGTAATATTTTTGAAACCGGCGAAACCTGTAGCAAATCGCACAGGAGGAACCGGAAAATGAAAATATCAAGTCAGGCAATGAATGAATCTACCACTATTCTCCATTCCGAGGAGACAAAGAAAAGGACGGTCAAGGACTATGAACATCATTTCAGAAGAAGCCGCAAGTTATCTTACACCATGCTCGTTATGCTGATACTCAGCCATTTTCAGGGTACTATCAAGAGTGCTCTAAAGCATTTTAAGCTGTTGACCGATTCAAAGGTCAAGCTCTGTCAGAGTGCCTTCAGTCAGGCTCGTGCCAAGATAAACGATTCTGTTTTCCGCGAGCTTTTTGAGATGACTGCAAGCATAGGCTATGAGAGCCGCAGAGTCTTCAATA
>CALCRR010000408.1 GCA_937894495.1 uncultured Ruminococcus sp.
GTGTCTGGCTCAACAAATGGCTGAACGAGCAGAAAATAATCGGTGAGGGTAGGCGTAAGAATAAATCGCTCACTGACGAGCAGAAAAGTCGCCTTGCAGCTATCGGTATGCAGTTTGGTGTTACAAAAGTCGAGCGTCTGTGGCAGCAGACTTATGAGGAATTGAAACATTTTTATGATGAAAACGGTCACATAAATGTGCCAAAAAGTTATCTGACTTCGGACGGAAAGAAGCTAAATGTATGGATCATAAGACAGAGAAAAGCGAGACAGGACGGCTTGCTTTCAGATGAACGCATAAGACTTCTTGACGAGCTGGGCATGGAGTGGCGAAACAGGGTCGATATGCTGTATGACGTAGGCTTTGAACACCTTGAAAAATACATAGCTGAGCAAGGGACAGCCGATATTCCGGTGAATGCGGCTTGCGATGACGGATATAATCTGGGAAGATGGCTGAAAAATTGTAGGTCTGCATACAAGAATGGCAGAATGAAAAAAGAGTATCATGACAGATTTGAAGCGCTTGGAATCACTTTTGATACAACTGATGTCTGGAAGGTTCGCTATGATGAAGTCAAGGAGTACTTTACCGAGCATAATGTTCACAGTCTGCCAAAGGATTACCCAAGCAAGGACGGCACAAACCTATGGCAATGGCTCGAAGATCAGAAGAAGTTTTACAGAAAAGATAAGCTGTCCGATGAAAGAAAAAAACTGCTTGATGAGATCGGTTATCCTTTCAAATCAGACTGCAGAAAATCTGATGAGGTCAGATTTTTGAAATGGCTTAAAAGCTATGAGGTGATAAGGGAGTATTCCGATGAGCATTTCGGCGAGCACATTCAGCGGGACTTTGTTTACAAGGGTGTAAATATCATCGGCTGGATCAACAATCAGCAGCAGAGGTACAAGAAGGGGCTTGTTGATGACAGGCGGTTGGTGTTGCTGAGAGAGTTGAGGATCAATTCTTATAGGTTTGAGTAAAAGTAGCAGCAAGAAAACATATGTTTGTAATGCCATAGGGCGGTCTAATGACCGCCCTATTTTTATGCCTTGATATCGAATATGGTCTGCTTTTTGTATCCATTGTTGAGGTTTACAACACTTGACCGCTATGTGCATTCGTCCTTTGAGCACAAGCGCAAGTGCATGAATCTGATGACCATAGCGTCATAACGTAAAAGAGCCGTCAGATAGTATCTTGAAATACCGCTGAAAATCAGCCTAAAATACACTTTTGCCCTGAAACATTGGATTTTGCGAAACGTTTTGCCGTACCCGTTCTTATTATATACCAAACGGCTGACCATATGCAAGCGGAGGTGTATGATAATGCTGGACATCTATACTGTGACGTTTTTTGGGCATAGAACGCTGCCAAATATGTTTGCTCTGGAGGACAAGATTATGGCTATTCTCCGGGAGATTATAAATACCCATGAGTATGTGGAGTTCCTTGTCGGCAGGGACGGAGATTTCGACCAGCTTGTGACGTCGGCTATTCGCAAGGCAACAGAAGCATATGGCTATGGGAATACGGCACTTGTGCTTGTGCTGCCGTATGAGCGGGCGGAGTATAGGGATAACAAGGAGAGCTTTGAGGATTACTATGATGAGGTGCAGATATGCTATGAGTCCTCACAGGCTCACCCGAAAGGAGCAATCTTTGAACGTAACAAGCAAATGGTAGATAGAGCTGATCTTATAATCTGTGCTATCGAGCGTGACGGCGGGGCGGCTAAAGCGGTAAAGTATGCAGAGAAGCTGGGCAAGAAGATCATAAATCTGTTGGAATAATAAAAAGCCCGGAATAGCGTTACTTTTGCTATTATGGGTCATCGCTAATTAAATCAATTCACGATAAAATAGGTTATAATAGTTATCATACTATAAAAACACCTATTTTAACTTTTTTAATTATATCACAAACGTTTTGTAGTGTCAAGTGCTGAGGTTTGAAAAACAACGTAAATCGGCATTTTGGCATAATTTACATCTGTATTCTGACAATTTTTGATTATTTTATGAACGGAGGCATTTATCATGGGAAAAATCAACGCTTATCATCGCAAGGACGGCAGGTGGGAGGCACGGGTCTTACAGAGAGTTGACAGTACTAAACGTACATACCGCTATTTTTACGGATCGACCAAAGAAGAAGCCGAGCAGAAGGCTGTTGCTGCCTGCTGCCTTGAATTTGAATCTACTGTAACGGAAATGTCCGTCAGAGAGCTTTGTGCCGAGTGGCTGTCGATCATGGCTAACAGGGTGAAGCTCTCGACCCTCGCTAACTACCGTATGAAAGCAGAAAAGCACATCCTGCCTGCATTTGGCGGCAAGATGTGCTGTGAAGTGACTTCAAAATCAGCGTATGCTTTTATGCAAAGCAAGCTGTATGACGGTCTTTCTGCACGGTACGTTTCGGACATTATGATACTGCTGAAATCCCTGTTCAAGTACGCAAAACGTGAGTATGGCATTGCGAACCCCTTTGAAGATGTCGTTCTGCCGAAATGCACCAAGCCCGAAGTGCGTTTGCTTACTGACGCTGAGCAAAAAACGCTCCGAAGCTACATATTGCAGCACCCTTCGCCTATCAATATGGGCGTAATATTTGCGCAGTCTATGGGGCTTCGTGTGGGTGAGGTCTGCGGGCTGATGTGGAAGGACATAGACTTGAAAAAAC
>CALCRR010000409.1 GCA_937894495.1 uncultured Ruminococcus sp.
AGATCCCTTGCTAGCAAGACCGTTCGGCTTCGTGTTATAATAAAGCAAAAGCCCATGCTTATCACATGGTCTGCGGAGCTAAAGCTCCGCTTGCAGGCTTAACGCCTGCTGCTTTATTGTAACACTTCGCCTCAGATCCCTTGCTAGCAAGACCGTTCGGCTTCGTGTTATAATAAAGCAAAAGCCCACGCTTATCACATGGTCTGCGGAGCTAAAAAACATTTAAAGGAGCTTTATTTATGACAGAATATACCGACCTCAGCGGTATTTGGGAGCTTGCACTTGATGAAAAGTGCAGCGGAGAAAATATCGTTTATAATGACACCATCACCCTGCCCGATACCACATCTAACGCTAAAAAGGGTAAGTTTAACGACTCAAAAGAGACAGGCTTTCTGACAGATACATATAAGTTTGAGGGCTGGGCGTGGTTCAGGCGAAAAGTCAATTTTGATAAGCATGATTGCAGTGCGCTCAAGCTGTTTTTAGAACGCACCAGGATAACCACTCTTTTTATCGACGGCAAGGAGATCGGTACTCAGGAGAGCCTTTGTACTCCCCACGTTTATGACCTGACCGAATATATCGGCAGCGGTGAGCATGAAATGGTCATAAGAGTATCAAACGTGGGCTACAAAACAGGGGGCGGTCATCTGACCTCACAGGATACCCAGACCAACTGGAACGGCATAACAGGCAGGATAGAGCTGAGAGCATACGGCAAAGCCTGTGCCGAAAATGTGATGATTTTTACCGATATACATTCAAAGACCGTAAGGATAACTGCCGATGTGGTGGGCGAAAGCTCGGGCAGAGTTACGGTATCTGCGGTGAGCTTTAACTGTGATAACTATCACACTATAAAAGCGCAGACCTTTGATTATGCTGATAATGAGCTGGATATCACATATAATATGGGTAAGAATTGCCTGCTGTGGAGCGAGCATGAGCCGAACCTTTATACCTTAAAGCTCGACATCGGCGGCGATGTATCAGAGCACCTGATAGGCATGAGGGAGTTTTCTGCCAAGGACGGCAAGTTTTTGATAAACGGCAGAAAGACATTTTTAAGGGGCAAGCATGACGGCATGATATTCCCTAAGACCTCATATGCTCCATGCACTCTTGATGAATGGGTAAGGGTAATGAGCATTTCAAGGTCATTTGGTATGAACCATTACCGCTTCCACACCTGCTGCCCGCCTGAGGCTGCGTTTATCGCTGCGGATATGCTGGGTATTTATATGGAGCCGCAGCTGCCTTTCTGGGGCACTATCGCAGCTCCCGACGAGGAGGGCTATAATGAGGAGGAGCAGAGCTTTCTTATATCAGAGGGCTTTGCCATGCTCAAAGCCTTCGGAAGCCACCCCTCATTCTGCATGATGTCAATGGGTAATGAGCTTTGGGGCAGCCCTGCACGGATAAACGATATCATCGGCGGCTTCAAGAGCTTTGATGGCAGGCACCTTTACACCCAGGGCTCAAACAACTTCCAGTGGTTCCCCAATGTGGTGGAAAATGATGATTTCTTCGTGGGAGTAAGACTTGCCAATGACAGGCTGATAAGAGGTTCATACGCCATGTGCGATGCTCCCCTGGGGCATATACAGACCGAAAAGCCCTCGGCGCAGCATGATTATGACAGCATTATAAGACCCCTCAAAAAAGCAAGCTCCACCGAGGTATCAGCCGACGGCACTGTTCAGATACAGTACGGCACCACCATGAAAACCGTTAAGGCAAGTGAAGCCGACGCTGATTTTATACCCGATGTGCCAATAGTCACCCACGAGATAGGTCAGTTTGAGACCTACCCCGATTTTGACGAGATCGAAAAATATACAGGCTCGCTGAAAGCTAAAAACTTTGAGATGTTTAGAGAGCGGCTTGAAGAAAAGGGCTTGGGGCAGCTTGCAAAGGATTATTTTGAATGCTCGGGACAGCTGGCAAGAGCCTGCTACAAGGAGGAAATGGAAGCTGTGTTCCGCTCAAAGCTGCTGGCAGGCTTCCAGATACTCGACATACAGGATTTCAGCGGACAGGGAACGGCGCTGGTGGGTATGCTGGACGCTTTTATGGATAACAAGGGCATTATCTCTGCCGAGGAGTGGCGAGAGTTTTGCAATGATGCGGTAATACTTGCGGTGTTTGATAAATATACTTATGTATCAAAGGAGAGCTTTGAAGCAGACCTGAGACTTGTGAATTACCGCCCCGACAGCCTTGCAGGCAAGACAGCTTTGTGGCTGCTTGAAGGCGATAATGGGGAGCTTACAGTAAGCGGCAGCGCTGTTATCCCCGAGGGTGAAAACTATTTTGACCTTGGTAAAATTACTTTTGATATGCCCTGTGCCGAAAAGGTCAGCAGATACAAGCTTACTCTCAGGGTTGAAAATACCGATATCAGAAACAGCTATGAGCTTGAAGTGCTGCCCGATGTTCAGAGCGTTGAGCTTGCAGGGGCATATATCTTCCGTGAGGTCGATGATGAAGCGAGAGGGCTGCTCAGACAGGGCAAGACCGTTCTTATTATCCCCCAGCTTGACAAGCTTGAAAACTCGGTAGAGGGCTTTTACTGCCAGGATTTCTGGTGCTTCCCCATGTTTGCAGGCATTTCACGAATGATGAACAAGCCCGAGCCTGTGGGAACTATGGGGCTTGTGATCGACAGCGCTCACCCCACCCTCTCACAGTTTGGCAGCAAAAAATATTCTACCCCCATGTGGTATGACGTTGTAACAAACTCACGCAGCGAGATACTTGACGGCAATGCCGAGGGCAAAAAGGTCATAGTAAGGACGATTGACAACTTTGAAAGGAACCACGACCTTGCTTTGATGTATGAATATGAGCTTGACGGCGGCAAAGTGGTGGTCTGCAACTGTGACTTTGAAAAGCTCACCCTTACTGCCGAGGGCAGGCTGTTTATAAAGTCGGTGGTTGACAGCGTGAGAAACTGAGGGCGAATTGTTGTGTTGCACAAATATCAATACCATATTTTGTGTGCTGTAACGAAAGTTGAGCATGATAGTATGAAAAATGTGTACATATTTTAAAAAATATGATATGATTAATATAGTTTTAAAACCTATGTTAAACTTCACAGAAAAGGGTGATGTATTATGCCGCCTATCCAGAAGGTAAGAGTGTATAAGTACAAAAACATTGCGGCAGCTCTCGCTGTTGTTCTGCTGGCGCTGGTGGCGCTTTCCACCAACGTTGGTTCAGGCAGCGCAAAAAAACATACAAACAGCAAGAACAACACCTCTGTTTCTTCAAAGTCTGAAAAAAAGTCGGCAAAAAAAGCCGATAAAGATGATGATGTAAGGCTCACCAAAAACTATAAGTATGAGGAGTTCAAAAACGGCACCACCCTCAACAGCGGTTATCTGGTGACTGTTGACTCAGACCAGCCCTACACAGGCTCGCCTTTTGATACCGACGGTATATATTCTTACCTGTTCGACGAGGCAGGCAACCAGATAATGTATGCCAGCAGCACCATGATATACGGCGAGACTGAGATGCTGGAGCACCTTAACCAGATGGCGGTGGATTTTGCAGCTGACACAGGGCTCAGGACCTTGATGATATCACAGCTCATACCCGATGACGGCAGTGACTCAAAGTATGATGAAGCCTATATCGGCACCTGTGCGGACCTTATGATATATAACGGTAGCTTTGACCCCTTCACCGCTGAGGGCGATTATGGGTGGCTTACTGAGAACTGCTATAAATACGGCTTTATTTTCAGGGGCAATTCAAGGATAAGATATGTGGGCGTGCCCGTGTCGGAGTATCTTAAAAGCAGCGGCAGCGACCTTGAAACTTTCATGGAGGCTGTTAAAAAGTACAAGTTTGAAAAGCCGCTGTATTTTACCGACGAGAACGACAAGGAATTTGCATTTTATTTTATAGATGTTTCATCGGGTGATACCACCACAAATGTGCCGATACCCCTGCGGCAGGACGACTCGGAGTATGGCTATGACATATCAGGCAACAACGAGGACGGCTATGTGGTATGCGTGAACCTTACCGATAACGAGGATTTTGATAATTATTATGAGCAGTCCCAGGAGGAGGACCGGCAGGACGCTGAGACCGACGAGACTGTAAACGGCTGATAAAGGAGAATAAATATGATAAAGGAAACTATTGAGATAAAGGTAGATTACGAAAAGGCAGGGATAAAGGACGTGGGCGACAAGCCTGTGCTTGACTGCTATTACAGCACGCTGACCGAGGAGATAGGCAGAAAGCACCACAGGGCTATGGTCATCTGCCCCGGCGGCGGCTACGACTGGTGCTCGGAGAGGGAGGCTGAGCCTGTGGCTTTCAGGTTTCTGGGCTTTGGTATAAGCTGCTTTGTGCTGCGCTACTCCTGCCAGAGAGCTTTTCCCCAGGACGCACTGGAATGTGCGGCGGCTATCAAATATATCAGAGACAATGCGGAGAAATTTGATATTGACCCCGATAAGATAATAGTAGCAGGCTTCTCCGCAGGGGGACACCTTGCAGGCACGGTGGCTAATCTCTGGAACAGCGAGATACTCACAAAGCCCCTTGGCTGCAAGCCTGAGGACATAAAGGTAAACGCTTCGCTGCTGGGCTACCCTGTGCTCACCAGCGACCCTGAGTATACCCACGAGGGCTCGATACTCAACCTGCTGAGAGGCAAGGAGGAGGACAAGGAGCTGAGAGATTTTCTTGCTCTTGAAAAGAGAGTGGGCGAGCAGACTCCCCCCACCTTTTTGTGGCACTGTGCCGATGACGGCTGTGTAAGGGTGGAAAATTCGCTGTTTTACATGGCTGCGCTCTCAAAAAACCACATACCTTTTGAGTCGCATATCTATGAATACGGCGGACACGGACTGGGTCTTTGCGACGAGACCACAGCTACGTGGGAAGGTCACATACAGCCTGTTGCCGCAGGCTGGGTAGATGCGGCTGTCAAGTGGGCGCTGAGAGTGTAAGCGTGGGCGCAGTAAGATAGTAATTTTTAAGGCACTTTTGTCGGGAAACTGACATCAGTGCCTTTTTTTGTAGGCTTTGTTTTTAACATTATTTGTATTTTTCGCATAATATGTACCATGCTTTATTACAGGAGGTAATCATTATGGCAAAAAAATACTTTTTAGGCTGCATGACGCAGCAGGGCTTTTCCACCGAGTTTGGCAAACTCATAGATAACACCGACTACTATACTTATATCCTTAAAGGCGGCGCAGGCACGGGCAAATCATCGCTTATGAAAAAGATAGCCGCCGAGTTTGAGGATACCGAGGACGTTGTGAGGTTCTACTGCTCCTCAGACCCAAATTCGCTGGACGCTGTGGTGCTTAACGGCTCAAAGGTCATTATTGTGGACGGTACAGCTCCCCACGTTTTTGACCCCAAGTACCCCGGCGCCTGCCAGAAAATAATAAACCTTGGCGAGAACTGGGACGAGGAAAAGCTGAAAGCTCACAAGCAAGAGATAATAGAGGTAACAGATAAGAACAAGTCGCTGCTGGCAAGAGCTAAAAA
>CALCRR010000410.1 GCA_937894495.1 uncultured Ruminococcus sp.
TTTGTAATAGAATTGTGATTTTTATTGCTCGTTATTTTGAAAATTGATTTGCGTGTGAATAAGGGATTATGTATATACTCCTGTATCCCGTCATACTCGTCAATAGTGTATGTCTCATTTTTACCAAGAGCAGAAATGTATGGGGCAACCTGCTGTCCGCGAATAAACTGAGATATTCCGCCGACCTCTCTGTACCCGAACTCACGCAGTCTGCTTTTAGCTATTGTTTTTGTTACACCAAAGTATTCAGCCATATCATCAACAAGGGCGATCATAGTGTCTATCGTTTTCACCCCGCCGTAGCTTTCAAACAATTCAGCGGCTTTCTCCTTGCCGGGCTTTTCCTGTATCAGCATATATGCAGGCAGCTTGTTAGCGTGAAGCTCCATGATCTCAGTAGGTGTCCAGTTTGTAATGCCATTTTGCTGATTCCTCTTGCACATATATGATGACATCTGATTACCGTGTGTCATCTGGAGCATAAAATAATATATGCCAAGTCTGTGATGAATACCCTCGTGACAAGAGGTAGAATTGATCTTGCCCCTTGAATCAAGCGGTTTTCTGTTGAGCAGTATCGTACCGGGGTTTATCTGCTCCTCTTTGGTACACTTGCTTTCAGGGTCATATACCAAAGCCTTTCCGAAGCCATAGAAATACTCACCCATAACATCGGCTTCCGGAAACTCTCCTATATACACTCCCAAGCCCATACTCTGTATCCAGTCTATTGCACAGATCCATTCCTCTGAATCAAGGTACTCCGGCATATCCTCACTTATTATCATTCTTGCCATTCGCTCATAGTCCTCACGCTTTATCAGCGCGGGCAGGAGATATTTATCTGCACGAAAGTAACTCGGAAAAACTGAATACACTCCACTTTCTTCACCCTTTACCGCACCAAGATAGTGACAAGTCAGGTGGCAGGGGCGCAGATCAAAGGTGTATCTGAGCCTTAACCTTGTATTTACAGAGAACACATTCGTATCCTCGTACCCGTCTGTACTCATTTCAAGTACCCTTAATCGAACCTCAGCATAAATATCCACCAAAGTATCATGTATCGGCTGCCCGAACACCGACTCCGGTCTTATGATAGTAAAGCTGTCTATCCAGTACTGGCATATCCTCCAAGCGTCGGAGGATTCCTTAAACAGATCCAAATACTTCTTATTGTGTGAAATGTAGAGTTTCAGATCATCAATAAAGTCACGATGATATACTTTCTTTAAGACATCAATTACTGTGTAGGGCTGTTCTGTCTGAATAGCCTTCTGTGTGTAAAGCCCCTTTCGCTCCTCATCTGACATCTGCATAACTCTCTCTATGTCATATGCATAGGGACTGCGGGTGATAGGTTCTTTTTTCAATTTACATAACCCCCTCCAAAAGGTCAAAAAATCAGCCTCGATCATTCTCTCGGCTCTGGTTGTCATTCTCCTTCAAAACAAGACCTCCACACTATCTGTAATTCACTCCCCAACGGGTAGGAGGAGCTTCACAGACGATCTTGTTTTGATGTGATTGTATTATACAACAAATATTTTGTTTTGTCAAGACAGTATAAGGCTTGACAAAACAAGTTTTTTGTGTTATAATTTGGACAGTAGGATAAATGCATAGGAAAAATGTAATAAAATGCGTTTTTCATTTTATATGTTCTGACGAGAGTTTTGACAATTAGCACAAAAACAAGCCAAAAACTTTGTTCGATATGCTATCCGTAAATTTAGTATTTATCCCAAAACCGAAAGGAGCGTACTTATGGCACGCAAAAAAATTGACGAAACAGGCAAAGGAGGAAAGATCATCGAGATCGGACCTTCGGTCAACAGCAAGGGCAAGGATATTCCCGTAGTATGCCGCAGCATACGCAAATATCGTGAGCTGCGGGGATTAGAGCAAAAGGAATTATCCCGCAAACTTGGTGTTGCAGACAGCTCGGTCGGCAACTGGGAAAGGGGCTTTTCAAAGCCTCCCCTTGAGCTTATTACCTCTATTACCAAAGCACTCGGCATAAGCCTTTATGAGCTATTCGGGCTTGAAGACCCCATGATGAAATACACCAAAGAGGAGCAGCGGCTTATTTCAAAGTATAAAGACCTGAATGAGCCACACCGGAAGGCTGTTGCTACAATGATAGATATGCTTGGTGATGCCGAAATAAAAACTATTACCGAGGACGATATTCCCGACCTCACTGTGCTGCGCTATTTCAACAGGCAGCTTGCCGCTGGTATTGGCGACCCTACCGATATGGACGACGATGGCGAGGAAATATATCTATACTCCAATGAAACAATAGACAAGGCTGATTATGTGTTTACCGTCAACGGAGAGAGCATGGAGCCTGTATATCATAACGGCGATATGGTTCTCGTAGAAAAATGCAAGGATATTGAATACGGAGAGGTCGGAGCCTTCCTTATAGGCAATGAAGCCTACATCAAGGAAAGTCAGCGTGACGGACTGCACTCATACAATAAGAGATATAAGACTATGACCTTTAATGATGATGACAGCGTTCAGATCATCGGCAGAGTTATCGGCGTGATAGACGCCTCAGACTTTGCTTCCGAGCGTGATACAGAAATATATATGCTCCACAATGAGAGCAGCGCTCCCAATTATCCGGACTAAGATTTGTGTAAAAGTGAGAGGTGAAAGACATGGCTGTTGACCGTAACAAGAAAGAAAAAGTTTACGTCAAGGTCTGTACGGATTTTGATTCGACAGGATATATGCAGCCGAGATCTGTGACATGGAGCGACGGAAGGACATTTAAGATAGACAAGGTAAAGGACTTCCGACCTGCCAGCGTTTACAGAGATGATTGCAGCGGTTACTGTTTTACTGTGATGATAAGGGGCGAAGAAAAGCATTTGTTTTTTGAGCCTGCCGATTCGACCTATTCAAGCCGTCTTGGGCGGTGGTACGTTATGACAGCAAGCTGATCTTTATCCCTTGAAGGAGGTGCATTTCATGGGCGAGAAGACATATATTGCTATCGACTTAAAGTCGTTCTATGCAAGCGTGGAGTGCGCCGAAAGGCAGCTCGACCCATTGACTACAAACCTTGTGGTCGCAGATGAGAGCCGCACAGAGAAAACCTTCTGCCTTGCGGTATCTCCCAGCCTTAAAGCTCACAAGATCTCCGGCAGGGCAAGACTGTTTGAGGTCATTCAGCGTGTAGGCGAGGTCAACAAAGAAAGGCTGAATAAGGGTATCCGCAGCGGCATGATAAAGCGCAATGACGAGGGCAAATTTGCTTTTTCGGGAGCTTCCTTCGATGCCGAGGCGCTGATTAACGACCCTTCTCTGGAGCTTTCCTACATCATAGCACCGCCGAGAATGAGACTTTACGAGGAATACAGCAGCAAGATATATTCAATTTACCTCAAATACATCAGCAAGGATGACATTGTTATTTACAGTATTGACGAGGTATTTATGGACGTAACTGGCTATCTCGGAACATACAATATGACCGCCCATGAGCTTGCCATGACGATGATACGCGAGGTGCTTTACGAAACTGGCATCACCGCAACGGCGGGCATAGGAACAAATCTCTATCTCGCAAAGATCTGTATGGATATTGTTGCAAAACACGCTCCTGCCGACAAAGACGGTGTGCGTATTGCCGAGATCGACGAGTGCAAGTACAGAGAGCTGCTCTGGACACATCGTCCCTTGACGGATTTCTGGCGGATAGGCGGAGGGATATCGACCAAGCTGGAGAGCATGGGGCTTTATACAATGGGAGATGTTGCGAGGGCTTCGCTCAACCCATTTGAGGAGGATAAGCTATACAAGGTATTTGGCATTAACGCCGAGCTTATCATCGACCATGCGTGGGGGTGGGAGCCGACAACTGTTCCTGTTATAAAGAGTTATCGTCCCTCGGCAAAGTCAATATCCTCGGGTCAGGTGCTCAAAGAGCCGTATTCCTTTGAAAAAGGGAGGCTTATAATACATGAGATGATGACCCTGCTTTCCCTTGACCTTGTGAAAAAGGGCGTTGTGACGAAAAAAATAACCCTCACAGTCGGATATGACCGTGAGAGTCTTATTGGTGAGCGAGGAAAGAAATACAAAGGGGCTGTTGTGAAAGACCATTATGGGCGGCCTATACCGAAACACGCACATGGCACGGAGAATATCGACCACTACACAAGCTCGACCACATTGCTCTGTGAAGCTGTACTGCGGCTTTATGACCGCATTGTTGACCCCAATCTGCTGCTGCGGAGAATGTATGTTGTAGCAGAGAATGTTATATTTGAGAGGGATATTCCCGAAGAACAGCCGGTTCAGCTCGACTTTTTCAGCGACCCTGCGGAGCAGATAGAAAAAATCGACAGGGCGAGAGCTGCCAAGGAACGTGAACACCGCTTGCAGCAGGCTACACTCAAAATACAGGAGAAATACGGAAAGAACGCCATTCTGAAGGGTATGAATTTCCTTGACGGTGGAACGACTATCGAGCGCAACGGACAGATAGGCGGTCACAAGGCAGATTGAGAGGTGATAGCATGGACGAGAATTTCCCCTACAAAGACATAATCGACCTGCCGCACCATCAGGCAGAGGGCAGAAAGCACATGAGCCTTTATGACAGGGCTGCGCAGTTTGCCCCTTTTGCGGCATTAACAGGCTATGATGACATAATCGCAGAAACCGGCAGACTTACCGATGATATGCTTGATCTTCCCGAAGATGCGAGAGACGAGCTTGACCGCAGGTTTGTGCTTCTTACCTCTTTAATTGATGAGGGATACCGACCGGAGGTAACTGTTACCTACTTTGTTCCCGACAAAATGAAAGTTGGCGGCAGCTTTGAGAGGTACACAGGCGAGGTCAAGAGGATAGACAGCACCATGCGCACCTTTATCTTTTATGATAAGGACAAAGAGCTTACCGGGAAGGTGATCGACATAGGGGCTATTGTGGCTGTTGAGGGAGAATTTATTGATGAAATGAGTTAGGACAGCCCTTATTTAATTCTAAATCCTTACAGCAAGCCCCACCAAGTAATCTAAGTACGATATTATGGCTATTATATCAAATGAAAAAGAATTTTAATGGCTAAATATGATATGAAAATATTACGCAAAAATATTCGGTTAACAGCAAAATGGTAGAAAGCAAATTAGTTGTATATTTTGTATATTTTCGGACTAATATTTTATGCATTATAACAGGACGACTTGTTAATATGCCGCCCACCCGCAGACTAAAGAAAAGCCCGTAAACGTAGCGTTTACGGGCTTTTTATGGCTCCCCCACCATCGACAAAAACGAACCGCTCTCAACCTCAAAAGGGACGATCTCCTCATCGTCATGACAGTTGAGATTTATCACAGCTCTGTCCTCATGCACATATATCGAATTAACAAAGGTGTCCACAATACGCTGCTTGTTACTGTCCTGTGCGAGGTCGAGCCGGGTCATGTTCGTCAGCCAAAATACTATTTGCTCTTTCGTGAGCATTTGCGTATTGATCTGCTCCTTTGCGATTTTTATTTCGATTTCCTTTTTCTGATCTTCAAGCTCCGCCATGCGGTTCTTGGTAGTCGGCGTGATTATCCCCTGCTCAATAGCCGCCATGACGTTTCCGAGCGACTTCTCAACTTCCGCAAGCTCACGCTCAAGAATCGGCAGCGTGGTATCAGCTTTCTCTTGCCATGCGAGCACTCGGTCGGCTATCATGTCGATGGTGTCAGCGTCGAACATCACGTCAACGATTTTGTCAATGACCTTTTTTTCAATATCCGACTTGCGCAGTGCCTGACGGGTGCAGCCGTTATGCTTTTTGGCGTTGCTACATTTGTAGTAAAAATACTGTTTTTCATGCCGCCCTCTTGCGCTCTCCCCGACCATCGGTGCGCCACACTCTGCACAGAATAATTTTGTTGTTAGAATATATCTATCGTCCGACTTGTAACTTGAAGGCGCTCGGCGATTTCTTTCAAGTCTCTCCTGAGCCATATCAAACAATTCCTCGCTTATAATTGCGGGTACTCCATTTGGTATTACTACATCACGATATTTGTACTCGCCTATGTACTTGCGATTTTGGAGCAGCGCACTCACCGTAGTTTTCGTGACACTCTTATTGTAGGACGACTTCACGTTATGCTCATTCAGTAACTCCACAATTTCTTTGATTTGCTTGCCATCAACGTACATATGAAAAGCCTGAGCAACGAAAGGTGCAGTTAGTTCGTCTATTTGATAGTGCTTGTTCTCATCTATCCTGTACCCTATCGGAACAAGCCCGCCATTGTACTGACATTTCAGAGCATTTTCCGTCATGCCCCGGATTACCTTCTCACTGAGCTCGGCTGAATAGTACTCCGCAAAACCTTCAAGAACAGACTCTAATATGATACCCTCTGCGCCCTCGGAAATGACCTCGGTTGCGGACATAACCTTGACCCCGTTTTTCCGAAGCTGCGCCTTGTAATGAGCCGAATCGTATCTGTTGCGAGCGAATCTATCAAGTTTCCAAACGATTATAGCATCGAATAACTGCTTTCCGCTATCCTTTATCATCTGTTGAAACTGCGGTCTGTTGTCGGTCTTGGCTGACATCGCCCGGTCGATATATGAATCGACTACGGTATAACCTTTGCGGTCGGCAAAAGCCTTGCACTCACGCAACTGCCCCTCAATACTTTCCTCACGCTGATGGTCGCAAGAGTATCTTGCGTAAATAACTGCCTTCATCTATTACCTCCCTTTTGTCATGTGGTATATACCCACCTCTGTCCCGTAACTTGACGTTACCTATCGTATTTCCATTTCCATTATACCACACTTCTTAATTTTTGTCAACTCGCTTTAAAGCGTGAAACGGCAATTTCTACCACTTATATTTATGCGGCACCTTTACCATGTCCACTATCAGCGTTATCGTCATCATCATTATCATTGACCTCGGCATGGTTGGCAAGTCCAGCCTTTTCATCAAGATATTTCTGATACTCCGCTTTACCCTCTTCGCTTGCAAAGTATTCTTTGATCGTCGAATAGAAGCTCGCTGCAAGCAAGTCGATCTGTTGCTGTGTAATCCTCCTCATACATTCTCATGCACGGGACGATGTACCAGTGCTGGTGTTACTGTCACAACTTATCAAGATATTTTTCATTTATGCTGTTCCGATTTGAGCAGGCGAAAACTCAGTATTATCAGAACAGCAGTTAATAGTGCATGGGTATCACCTCGTTATGTTGTCATAAAAATGATTTTATCAGCGCCTCATATTTTTCTTTGGCGCTGTTGGTTTCTGTTTTTCTTTAGTCTGCTGCTTGGCAGCCCCCGCCTGCGCTCCTGCTCCACAAGGTTACTGATATAATCACCTTTTGAAATCTGCGCATAGGTCGCTTGTATGTCGGCGTACACCAATTTATAAGACAGCAGACTCTGCTTGTACCCTTCGAGCTGTGATAAGTATTCTTCGTATTGCTTGTGCTTATCCCTCAGCTTGTCAACATCGGTTTCGGAGTGAATATCGTTCTTCTCCATAGACTGGCGGAACGTCTCCAACATCTGCAGCTCATAGTCAGTCGGATTATCTATATCTTTGTATTTAAAGTACTGCTCGGCATGGTAGATAATCTCCTCACGCTTAGACTGTTCAAAAGATACCTGATCTACCTCTTTCTGCAAACGCTCCATTTCTTTCTCAATATCTCGCCGCTTGCCCTCAACCTCGCCTATCGACTTGATGTCTTTCTCGTTCAGCACATAGAGTATCGCATACATTCTATCAAGCTCATTGGCTGGGCTATCGTCAAGCCGATAAATCCCGTCTGTGACCTCTGCATAGGCTTTGTATAATTCGTTGGTGTCATACTGCGCTATCGAAAAGCCGCCCTCGACGTAGTTGAATCTGATTCTCGTCGAAAGACTTTCCTCGGTGTAATCCTCACCCAACGTCTTAGTCATGACAAACCGCTCCTGCCCCGGAGCTCTGACCGAAATATATTTTCCATGCTTAATTTCATATCCCAGCGCTTTCAGCGTTTCAATAAGATCATCGACCGACCGCACCTGTGGTATCAGCTCGTCTATCTTTTCAGCGATTTGCTGTTTCCATGACGTTCCCTCTTTTCGGTGCAGCCACTCATTGTATGCGATGGTGCCTCCGTTCCTGCCCTTGCCTTTGTACGGCTCAATGCCGAAGCTCTTGCACACTTCATCAGAGACTTCCCTCGCATGATTCAGCGTGTGCCAGTTTGAATATATTTTCTTCCCGGAGATGTCATAGCTGTTCACCAGAATGTGCAAATGCGTATTATCGGTATCGGTATGCGAGGCTATCACACATTGGCAGTCCAAGCCAAACATCTTCTTCACAAACTCCCTGCCGATGACCATTGCCTTTGACGGGCTCACGTTGTCTTTAGGGTCAAAGCTGATGATATAATGGATAGCCTTCAACCGAGCCTTGCCCTCTTTCGGAACAGGTGCATCAAAGCGCTTGCCGCTATGCTGCTCGTAAACGAGCTTCATCATATCATAAGCAGCTTTAGGATCACTCAGACAGTTGAGCGAGGTCATGTATTTGCCCTCGGTCTTTTCCGGGTCGAGGATATACGCTAAGCTACGATCGACGGTAGAGTGGATACATACTGATTTAAGATACGGCATAGGCTTTGGTAGTTCTCCCTCAGTTTTTCAACGTCTTCAGCGTATATGCTGTGGGTCTCATTGACCATTCGGGCAATCTGATTTACGTTGTTGCCGATAGGTCGAATAGCGTTTACAATGGGCATGACGTCACCCATGTTTATCTGCACAAACTTTCCACTCAGAGCCATGCGTCTCATGTACTCGCTTGTTGTTACGCCGGCTTTCTTAGCAAGGCGCTCTACCTGCTTAAACTCTTCCGGGTCAAAGATGACCTCTTTTCTCTTTACTTCCTTATACTTTCTCAATAAACATTGCTCCTTTTTCAAAATATACTTACAGTATTTGCGGCGATAGCCGCAGGGTCAAGCGATTAGGAATTAAAGGTACCTAATCGCTCGTTTGAAGGCGTACCCCTTCAAACGCTGAAAGAATACGTATTCTTTCTATGGCTTGCTTGAAATTGATTCTGAATAGAATATACGTATTCCGTTTTGAACCATCAAATCTCGCATTTTTCATTTGCCCTCAATTTTTCTGTTGCACTTTTTATCTGCCCATTGGACTTCGCCTCCTTTCGCTCTGTTCATAAATAATTATAACAAACTAATTGGGTTGAAATCAGCACAATTAAAAATTATCTGCGGTTCGTCTGAACCGATAACTTTCATCTTCAAGAATATATGACACAATATAGCTATCCCTCTCAATAATTCTTTCTGAAATTTTCTTCATAATTCCCGTACCTATGTTCGATATTAGAATTATATCACAGGTGTACTTTGATGTCAATAGGTTTTCAGAACATTTGTTTAATAATTCAAAATTGTGAACTTTAAAGTTCACATCTTACACAGATTTGTGCAAGAGATTCATACCCATAAAATATCAAGTGCCGCACTTGAAAGCTCAAATGCGGCACTTATCGTTATTA
This sequence comes from uncultured Ruminococcus sp., assembly GCA_937894495.1. Classification (GTDB taxonomy): domain Bacteria; phylum Bacillota; class Clostridia; order Oscillospirales; family Ruminococcaceae; genus Hominimerdicola. The sequence continues at coordinate 9,576 of CALCRR010000410.1, forward strand.
TTTTTTCTGCTCTCATTACAAGACAGTCAATTCTTTAACAGCTTCACCAGACAATCCTTCTCATAAAAAGCAACCCCATAACAGAATATCTCCCTGTACCCTTTCGGAATACTTCTTGCATACTGCCGCTCCCTAATCTGTTCAAGCGCTTCATCGGCAGCTTTGGGAAGGTCGCTTTCATCGGGAACTCTTTTCGCCTCAATGATCAGCGCCCTGCGGTTATCACGATCCTTCAAAACCATATCCGGTCTGC
>CALCRR010000411.1 GCA_937894495.1 uncultured Ruminococcus sp.
CTAGTTTCTTGCTTCTAGAGGCACAGGTGGGGGAAATACCCCGTCCGGCGAGGACTAAAAGTTCAGGACGGTTTTTGCCGTCCTGATTTTTGTTTATCATACGTTTTTGCCGCAGCAGTCCTTGTACTTCTTGCCGCTTCCGCAGGGGCAGGGGTCGTTTCTGCCCACCTTGTTTCTCTTGCGTGCAGCGATGTTGTGGTGCTCTGCAGGCTTCAGTACCTCTTCCCTCTTGGGGGCTGAGGTATTCTTTCTCACCTGAATGGTGAACAGCATTTTAACTGTATCCTCACGTATGGACTCGATCATGGCGTCGAACATATCCATGCCCTCCATACGGTACTCAACAACAGGGTTCTTCTGACCGTATGACCTCAGACCGATACCCTTTTTGAGCTCCTCCATATCGTCGATGTGGTCCATCCACTTGGTATCAACAACTTTAAGCAGGCAGACCCTTTCGATCTCGTGCAGCAGCTCTGTGCCCAGGTCCTCTTCTCTCTTTTCGTAGAATTTCAGAGCTCTGTCCACCAGCATTTCCTCAATGCTCTCCTTGGTTACCTGGTCAAGCTCCTCGGGGGTATAGTTGAAGTCGTCCTCGACTGTGATAAGACCCATAAGTCTTTCTTTAAGTCCGATAAGGTTCCAGTCGTCGGCGATATCGCCCTGAACGTACATATTTACCGAATCGGTAACAAAGTCCTTTATCATGTTGATGATATACTCATGCAGGTCCTCACCGTCAAGCACCATCTGTCTCTGACCGTAGATTATCTCACGCTGGGTATTCATAACATCGTCGTAGTTGAGCACGTTCTTTCTGATATTGAAGTTTCTGCCCTCTATCTTCTTCTGTGAGGACTCGATAACGCTTGAAAGCATTTTCGACTGTATAGGCGTGTTCTCGTCAACGTTGAGGGTGTCCATCATGCCTGTTATCCTGTCACCGCCGAAGATCCTCATAAGGTCGTCCTCAAGGGAGAGGAAGAATGTGCTCTCGCCGGGGTCGCCCTGACGTCCCGAACGTCCTCTCAGCTGGTTGTCGATACGCCTTGACTCATGCCTTTCGGTACCGATGATGTAAAGACCGCCTGCTTCCTTGACCTTTTCAGCCTTTTCCTTTACCTCTTCATCGAACTTTGCATAAAGCTCTCTGTATCTCTTCCTTGCGGTGAGTATCTCTTCATCAGTGGTGTTTGAGAAGCTTGCGGCTTCAAGTGCCTGCTCCTCGGTATATCCCTCTTTCTGCAGCTGTGCCAGCGACTTATACTCGGCATTACCGCCCAGCATGATATCCGTACCACGGCCTGCCATGTTGGTGGCAATGGTAACAGAGCCGTACTTGCCTGCCTGAGCTACTATCATAGCTTCCTTATCGTGGTACTTGGCATTGAGCACCTCGTGCTTTACTCCCCTGGCCTTCAACAGCTTTGAAAGGTGCTCAGACTTCTCAATAGAAACAGTACCCACCAGCACAGGCTGACCTTTCTCGTGGCACTCGATTATCTGCTCGATAACTGCGTTATACTTGCCCCTCTCGGTCTTATAGATAACATCTGGGTGGTCAACTCTTATAACAGGTCTGTTTGTAGGCACCTCGATAACGTCCAGCTTGTATATCTCCCTGAACTCGTCCTCCTCGGTGAGGGCTGTACCCGTCATGCCCGAGAGCTTGCCGTAGAGCCTGAAATAGTTCTGATATGTTATGGTGGCGATGGTCTTTGACTCTCTCTTGACCTCAACGCCCTCCTTAGCCTCGATAGCCTGGTGCAGACCGTCGTTAAAACGTCTGCCGTCCATTACTCGTCCTGTGAACTCGTCAACGATAAGCACCTCGCCGTCCTTGACGATATAGTCAACGCCGTTTTTCATAACGCCGTTAGCCTTTATAGCCTGGTTGATATGGTGCGCCAGGGTCATATTCTCGGCGTCCATAAGGTTCTCAACATTAAAGGCTTTTTCTGCCTTTTTAACGCCGCTTTTGGTGATGGTGGCGGTCTTAGCCTTTTCGTCGATGATATAGTCGCCGTCCAGCAGGTCGTTATCCGCCTTGTCGTCCATCTCAACCACTGTTACCGATTTAAGGGTCTTTGCAAATCTGTCAGCCAGGGTATAGAGCTGTGTAGACTTATCGCCCTGACCCGAAATGATAAGAGGAGTTCTCGCCTCGTCGATAAGTATCGAGTCCACCTCATCAACGATAGCAAAGGTATGCTCTCTCTGCACCTTATCCTTTTTATATATGACCATGTTATCTCTCAGATAATCAAAGCCGAACTCGTTATTTGTGCCGTAGGTTATATCGGAATTGTAAGCCTCACGCTTAGCTGCCTTATCCATACCTGTGAGCACGCAGCCGATAGAGGTATTGAGGAAGTGGAAGACCTTGCCCATTTCCTCCGACTGGAACTTAGCCAGATAGTCATTGACGGTAACGACATGAACGCCCTTGCCTGTCAGCGAGTTTGCATAGGCAGCAAGGCAAGCCACCAGAGTTTTGCCCTCGCCCGTTTTCATCTCGGCTATCCTGCCCTGGTGAAGAACTATAGCGCCGATTATCTGCACAGGATAGGGCTTTTTGCCCAGCACCCTGAAAGCAGCCTCACGGCAGACAGCCAGTGCATCGGGCAGAACATCGTCAAGCCCCGAAAGCTCGTCCAGCTTGCTTTTTAATATCTCGGTCTGCTCCCCCAGCTCCTTATCGGACATTGCCGAGTATTTCTCCTCCAGCTCCAGCACCTTATTTTTTATAGGCTCTATCTTAGCCAGCTCTTTCTTTGAATAATTTCCGAATATCTTGTCAAGTAATCCCATTTTTCAGCCACCTTTGATATATATATTCATTTTACTTCCGAATAAATCAATGCATATAAAAACACATGATATATTATACACCATTTCTCCAAAAAAGTCAAGTGCTAGCCGCACGGGTTTCACGCCAAACGCACGAACAAATATTCTTAAAAAATTCTCCATTCGTTGTTGCCA
>CALCRR010000412.1 GCA_937894495.1 uncultured Ruminococcus sp.
GGGGGTTTGTGCGCTCTTTTTGTTTTTGAATGTTAGTTTTTGTTTTCAAACTTATCCCTTCCTTACAAGAAAATATATTTTAGTATAAACAGCACTGTAAGCACATACATTATCGGGTTTATCTTTTTGCTTTTGCCGCACAGCAGGTTGATGATGACATATGAGATTACTCCCAGCGAAATGCCCTCTGATATACTGTAAAACAGCGGCATAGCTATAACGCACAGATATGCAGGTATAGCGCTGGTGTAGCTGTCCTCATCAAACTTGATATCGGTTATCGTGCCGAACATAAGAAAGCCCACGAATATAAGGGCAGGCGCTGTTGCAAACGCAGGTATAGCCACGAAAATGGGAGCAAACAGCATTGAAGCCAGAAACATCACCGCAGTGGTCAGGGCGGTAAGTCCTGTTCTGCCGCCTGAGCCCACGCCTGCTGCCGACTCAACAAAGGTAGTTGTGGTAGATGTGCCGAGAACTGCGCCTGCTGTGGTGGCAACTGCGTCAGCCATCAGCGCAGGCTTTATATTTGGCAGCTTGCCCTCTTCATCAAGCATATCTGCCTTGGCAGCCACGCCGATGAGGGTACCCAGCGTATCAAAAAGGTCAACGAACAGAAATGAGAATATGACAACTATAAAATTGAATATGCCCACCTTGTCAAAATCAACGCTGAAGCATTTGCCGAAGGTCTTGCCCAGCTTTGTGAAATCTGTCATTTCAAATGAGGGGAAAAGGGTGTAATAGCCTGCGTCGGGGTCAGGCACATAAATTCCTATCAGCTGGCATATCATACCCAGCGCCCATGTGCCGAATATGCCTATCAGTATCGAGCCCGGGACTTTTTTTACATAGAGCACGGCTGTGGTCAGCGTTCCGATAACTGCCAGCAGCGCACATATGCCCGATGTTGTGAAGTGCTCCCGGAAGCTCACCAGCTCCACCAATGTGGCGCCGTCAACAGCAAGACCTGCATTTTGCAGACCTATAAAGGCGATAAAAATACCTATGCCCACCGACACTGCCTTTTTAAGCGACAGCGGTATGGAGTCGAAAATAGCCTCTCTCACCCTGGTGAGAGAAAGCACGATGAACACCATGCCCTCGATAAACACTGCCAGCAGCGCCACGTGCCACGAATAGCCCATAGTGCCGCACACGGTATACGCCATATATGCGTTAAGACCCATGCCTGCCGACAGCGCAAAGGGCAGGTTTGCCATAAGCGCCATGCACAGCGTGCCTATGAACGACGCCAGACAGGTAGCCAGCAGCACGGCGGTGCTGTCCATACCTGCTGCCGAAAGCACGCTGGGGTTAACTGCCAGTATGTATGCCATTGTCATAAAGGTGGTAACACCTGCGGCTATCTCGGTCTTAACAGTTGTATTGTTTTCCTTTAGCTTGAATAGTTTTTGGAACATTACTGCACCTCATTCTTTAAAATCTGCTATATAAGGCAGATTTCTGAAATACTCGCCGTAGTCAAGACCGTAGCCTATGACGAAATGGTCGGGTATGGTGAAAAGCGAATAGTCTGCGTCAAGCTCTACCACTCTTCTCTCGGGCTTGTCCAGCAGAGTCAGCACTTTCAGCGAAAGGGGCTCTCTTTGTCTCAGCAGCTTTATTATCTCGCTGAGAGTTCTGCCCGTATCAATTATATCCTCAACTATCACCACATGGTACTTGCTTATATCCTGGGCAAGGTCCATAGTTATCTCAACGCTGCCCGAGGACTGTGTATCGGCAAAATAGCTTTTTGCTGCCATAAAGCCCACCTCGCAGGGTATATCCACCGCCCTGCACAGGTCTGACAGAAATACAAAAGCCCCTTTCAGTACGCTCACCAGCAGCAGCGGCTTGCCCTCATACTCCTCACTGAGCATTCTGCCTGCCTTTGCCACGGCATTTTGTATCTCCTCCCGGGTGATTATCACACGGTTGATGCTGCTTTTAAATTTCTCACGGTCGGTTATCTGCATAGTCGTTACCTCTTATCAGACGTTAAACTTGAACAGCACGATATCTCCGTCCTGCATTACGTAGTCCTTGCCTTCCTGTCGGGCAAGACCCTTTTCTCTCACGGCTGCCATTGAGCCGTACTGCATAAGGTCGTCAAAGGACACCACCTCGGCTCTGATAAAGCCCCTCTCGAAGTCTGAGTGTATCTTGCCTGCCGCCTGGGGCGCTTTGGTGCCCTTGGTGATAGTCCACGCCCTGACCTCCGGCTCGCCTGCGGTAAGGAAGGATATAAGACCCAGAAGCGCATAGCCCTCCTTGATTATCCTGTCAAGACCCGATGTTTCAAGTCCCAGGTCGGCTAAAAACATCTCCTTGTCCTCGGCGTCCATATCGGATATCTCGGCTTCTATCTGCGCACAGATAGGCAGCACTGCCGAGCCCTCGGCGGCGGCTATCTCGCATACCTTTTTATAGTTTTCGTTAGTGTCGATGTTGTTGCGGAAGTCCTCCTCGCTGAGGTTAGCCGCATAGATAACGGGCTTTAGTGACAAAAGCGGGGTCTCCTTCAAAAGCTCCAGCTCCTCCTCTGTCATATCAAAGCCCCTTGCAGGCTTGCCCTCTTCAAGGTGGGCTTTGAGCCTTTCAAGAAACTCAACAACAGCCCCCAGGCTCTTGTCGCCCTTCATAGCCTTTTTGGTGCGGTCTATCCTGCGCTCAATAAGCTCAACGTCTGAGAACACCAGCTCCAGGTCGATAGTTTCGATATCTCTTGCAGGGTCTATTGAGCCGTCAACATGGATAATGTTGTCGTCCTCAAAGCACCTTACAACGTGGACCACAGCGTCCACCTCTCTTATATTTGCCAGAAACTTGTTGCCAAGACCCTCTCCCTTTGAGGCACCCTTTACAAGCCCTGCTATATCCACAAATTCCAGGGTGGCAGGGGTGAATTTTACAGGGTGATACATCTCAGCCAGCTTATCGAGCCTGACATCGGGCACTGAAACTATGCCCACATTGGGCTCTATTGTGCAAAAGGGGTAGTTTGCAGACTCAGCCCCTGCATTGGTAAGTGCGTTGAACAGTGTGGACTTTCCCACGTTGGGCAGTCCTACCATACCTAACTTCATGTTATTTCTTCTCCTTACAGCTTATCAGTCGTCGTAGTCCTCGTCGTCATCGTAATCCTCGTCATCGTCGTAATCATAGCCCTCAACAGACTTGATGTTATTGTTGCTGAGCATAGTTACGCCGTTCTTGACAGGTGCGATGAGTATTCCTGCCAGCACACCCAGCAAAAACAATGCCAGACCCTTCCAGAAATAACCCACTGCGGGCTCCTTGACTTCCTGCTGATAAATGTTTCTGATCTCTTCCATGATTATACCTCCTGTTTTTTAATTTATAATTCATATGGTGCGAACAATGTTCGCTCTATGCCGTGCGCCCGAATGGGCATAAAGTGAGCGAAGCGAACACCGCAATTATGAATTATGCATTATTAATTATGAATTATCATTCCACTGCCTTCAAAGACTCAACCATATCCACCTTTTTGAGCTTTATGTGCAAAAGCAGGTTCACCACCAGCGTGAAGCCCACGGTCATAAGCGAGCCGTAGAGATATGCCCACCAGACTAAGCTGCGGTTGAACATAACTATGTCCACCTCGGCAGTCATAACTACAAAGTGGTGCAGTATCCTGCCCACTCCCCAGCCCAGCAGTATACCTATCACTGCCGAGATGTAGTTCTCTCTCAGTATATAATCCGAGGTCTCGCCGTCATAGAAGCCCAGCACCTTTACGGTGGCTATCTCCCTTAGCCTTTCGGTGATGTTTATGTTTGCAAGGTTGTAAAGCACCACTATCGCCAGCATACCTGCGCAGGCTATAAGCAGCACCACTACCGAGTCAAGACTGTCTACCGAGTTTAAAAAGCCCTTGCTGGAGTCGGTCTTGTAGGTCAGCCCGTAAAACTCGTCATTGGCTATCAGCTTTTCCTTAAACGCCTCCTGATCGGTGTTTTCCAGCAGGTCAACAAACGCCACGTTGCATTTTGCAGCCTTGCCGAAGCCCTTGTAATAGGTATCGGGAGTCATGTAGACATAGTGCATGGCATAGTTTTTGCTTATGGCAGATATCTTGAACTCTGCCCTGTCGCCGTCACCGTCGGTGAGGCTTATGCTGTCGCCCGCTTCAAGGTCAAGCAGCTGTGACAGCTTGTGGGTGATCACCACCGAGCCCTCCTCGATATACAGCCTTTCATCTGTCTTTATATCTCTGAGAGCCACAAAATGCTCGAACCTTTCGGGCTTGTCGGGCACGCATATGCTCACCGCCTGGGTCTCGTCCCCCTTGTCGGCTGTCACCTCTGAAAGCTGCGCCTGCATATAAACGCCCACCTCGCGGATATCGTCCAGCGCTCTGTCTATCTGCTCATAGGAATAGCTGCTGTTTACCACCACCAGACCGTCATACACAAACACCTCGTTGAACTGCTTATCCGCAATGGTCTTTATTGAATTTTTGAGCCCGAAGCCTGTGATTATCAGCGCAGTGCAGCCCATAACTCCCACAACGGTCATGGCAAAGCGCTTTTTATATCTTAAAAGATTTCTTACCGTCACCTTTGATAAAAAGCTCAGCCTGTTCCACACGGCAGATATGTTTTCAAGAAAAACCCTCTTGCCGCTTTTTGGGGGCTTTGGGCGCATAAGGGTGCTGGGCACTGCTTTAAGCTCTCTTATACATGAGATAAGCACAGTAACCCCCACGCAGCCTGCCGATACC
>CALCRR010000413.1 GCA_937894495.1 uncultured Ruminococcus sp.
AACGGTTTGCCAAAAGACCACTATATAGACGCAAGGTGTATCAGCGGTAATCCTACCGCAAAGTCTTCTGGAGAAGTATTTTACCAACGAAAAATGCGTTGTCATAACCGCCAGATACATAAAAATACCATTCTTAAGGGTGGTTATAGAAAACGTAATCAGGCGCCCTACGAGGTTAAAGGATTCCGTTTATTTGATAAGGTTAAAGCAAAGGGCGGCGAGTGGTATATTCACGGCAGACGTACAAAAGGATCTTTCGTGCTTAAAACATTGATGGGTGACAGTATTGAGATAGTACCGTCAAAAATAATTTTTATAAATAGTCAACATAATTTGTTGACAGAAAGGATGATACTCGGGCAGGCGTAATTCGCGCTCCTCTCATGACTAAAGTCACGAGTGCCCGCACTAGGTATTTTTATGGACAGGAAAAAGCTGCATGAATATACGGCAGAGCTTGTAAATGAATATATCAGCTGTACAGGTGGGGATGTATCCCCCGAAGAGTATATACTTATGAGGCAGCAGGCGATAAAAGAAATGAAGATGAACCAGGTTGCGTCATCTGATATACGGTCTGCCTCCACGGCAGCAGCACCGCCCCGAATAGAAAGACCCACAAGAACAGCCGAGGCACATATACCTCAGCCTGTAAGCGAACCTATGGCAGTAAACGAGACACCTAAGAGCAAATTCGAGATATTAAGCGGTCTTAAGGATAATTGGAACTGATAAGTTTTTCATTATGGAGGATCATTCTATGACGAACAACAAGGAAAACAAGTGTGAGTACCCCAAGGATTTAGTCGCATACTTTTCAAAGAAGGACGGATCCGTGTCATCATTCTCGGTATCCCCGAACCTCGGTCCCGCAAGATCATCAGATGGCGAGAGCCCCTATGGGACATATTCGGGATGGAGCCGGTTCAAGTTCACGGCTATAAACAGCGGTACCGCAGCCACTTTCAATGTCCCTATATCAGACCTTGAGGATATTTTCTTCAGGACGGAGACCTCATACAAAAAGGAGCTTGAGGCCGGTATCACTTCATCTGCCCCTGCTAACGACAGCCCGGCATATACAGTCGCCATGTCATCAGGCTCATTCAAGGGACGCACCCCGGCGCAGATACTTTCTGATCCGAGCACAAAGGACTCGCTCCTTAAGCAGCGTGACTGGCTCGCAGGCAATCTCGGAAACGAGAGATACAGAGCTATGAACCAGAAGCAGATAGACGCTATCAACGAGGCCGTAAGGCTCCTTGAAGCAGGACAGCTTGAGACAGAGGAGAGCACTGCTCCCATGGGGAGCCTCATCCTCTACAACCCGGGCGCAAGACCTCAGCTTAAGACAAAGAGAGACGACGGTAAGTGCAGGGCGTTAAGCTGTGAGATAAAATGGATGTTTGGTCAGAATTATCCTGTAGAGATATCTATCAGTGAGTTCTGGTGTCCTGTAGAGACAAAGAGCAACGGCACCATCAGATGCAAGGTATCTGAGATGGATAAAAGCACTAAGGTAGAAAACCATCACAAGCTTTCTGCAAAGGACTGGCTCAATACTATCCGCGCCATAAAGATGCATATGGCACAGTTTGAGCAGCTGAACGCTCAGGGAATATTCGAGGATGCACGCCTTACAGACGAAGCAAACAGGGCAAAGGCTAAAGACAGCCCAAAAGCCGAGCCGTCTGAGGACATATACAAGATAACCCTTATTGACACGATTAAGAAGAACGGCGAGTTCTATTATGCGAATATCCGCTGCTCAAAGGGCGCTGAAATGGTCGTATTTAATAGCGACTCCCGCAAGGTGCTTGGAGATAACTGGGAGAGAGTGCTTGCGGCTCCGCCTGACACATCAATATCGTGCAAAGGAAAGATACACGGTAAGCAGCTTTTATTCTTATCACCGGCAATCTGACAGCTGTTTGTTTTTCTTCTCTTATTTCATCCCCGGTCATATGGCCGGGGACGGGCTAAAGATAACAACAGTAAAATCCCCCATATACAGGCTCCTTATATGATAAAGTCATTTTTAGGCAGGTTCACTACCTGCCAGGAGCCATATCCATTCATGCGGATCATTGGTCTTGCGGTCTTTCTGTCGCGCATAGCGGCAGAGGGGCTGCATTAAAAAAACTTAGGCATAGCAACAAGGAGGATCTAAAAATGAATATCACAGATGTAAGACTAAGAAAAGTTGAAGCAGAAGGCAGGCTTAAAGCCGTAGCGAGCATTACCATTGATGACTGTTTCGTGATACACGACATCAAGGTTATTGATGGAGAAAAAGGGCTATTTATAGCTATGCCATCACGAAGAGGTTCTGAGGGTACCTATCGGGATGTGGCTCATCCTATCAAGAACGAGACGAGAGAGCAGCTATCGGAGCTTCTGATAGGAAAATACAATAACAATGATTTTGTGAAACAGGCTTGATATAGGGCCCATTTTTCCCTCTTGCAGTTCTGTAATTCTATGATACAATATACTTGTTTAGTAGCGTTTTCTCTGAAAGGGGGATATTTATGGATTATTTGTCAAGACTATCAATAGGCAAAAAAATCCTGCTTTGGGCGCTTTTCTTAGCTGTCGGAGCCAGTATGGTAGGTGGCTCTGTCATAGCAACTGAAAATATCACCAAAGCAGCCGTTTTGTCTGACGCATTTATTAACAAAACTGTGGACAAAATGGATGAAGACATTGTGACCGCCGTGACCAATACGATGGGAGAGGATGTTGCTACTCGTGTCATAGACGAGAATCAGCTTAAGAACATCATCAAAAAGACTGTTACTAAGAATCTGTCAGAGATCAAGACCAACGACCTCAGCACCGATACCATTACAAGGATATCCACACAGGTTGCAAGCGGTCTTGATAGCGATGTTAGGGATTATGTGGTACAGCTCTTTGATGCGGCAGGATTTGATGCGTCCACTGGCAATACCGAGATTTCCGATGCTCAGATAAATCAGATAGTATCGTCTGCATCAAGTACGGCGCAGCGCAATATGGAAAAGGAGCTTTCAAGCGTGGTAAAGAATGTGACCGCACTTCAGCAGACCTATAACACCATAACACAGGGCGGTACTACCATAGGCACAGGCAGGATGTCCCAGGAGGACTATTCAGCCATTATGACACAGATAGCAACCAATAAGTCCGAGGTTGATACTGCTATCGAGGATCTAAAGACCGCATTATCGAGCGGAAGCGACACGAACATCGCCCAGGCGAAGTCCGATCTTGAAGCGGCCATAGCCGCCCTTACATCCACGGTGTCGAGCAATAAGGCTGCTTCCGAGTCATCCGTAGCATCGCTTACGAGTAAACTGGCAGAAGTACAGAAAGCCGCAGCTTCAGCAACTTCCTCAAGCAGCGAGACTCTGACTACTGCGATAAAGGATCTCGACAAGGAGATGAATAGCCAATTAGGTCTTACTGCTAATGCAGACGGTACATACTCATATCAGACGGTATTCTCCGGCAGCGATTCTAATGTAGTGAATGACCTTAATACACTGGCTAATCTCTTAGGTCTTTCGTCATCTGGAGAGTCGGGTACCGCTTCAGCAAGTGCCGCAAGCGGTTCTGTCATATCAAGGATCCTCTATCTATCAAAAAGCATAGGAGATTCTAATGCAGAGATAGCACAGACAAAGACAGACCTGACTAATAGCGTGAACACTATAAACACCGCATTGCAGGCACTCAAGGACGCTGACGCGGCATTCAAGTCCACGATAGAGTCAATCTCTACTGCCAACGAGGGCTTCGAGGATGCTCTTGCAAATGCTTATGCAGCAGACAGTGCGGAATACGCAACGATAAATGCAGCTTATGAGGCTTTACAGGGCGACAGCGGGGCATATAACGCATATATGGATGCAGTTGACGCTTATACAAGAGCAAAATGTAACCTCGCAGGAGTGGATCCGACTGACACGGATGCTTATGCAGCAGCGCAGGCGGTCGTGACAGCAGCTGTGACGGCCATGAATAATGCCAAGGCTGACTACGAGGCTTCCGTGGCAGCGTTCTCATCAGCGGCATCCGGCAACCCTCAGGTGTCAGCAGCGGCAAACTTCGTTATAAGTGAGCTCAATGCATCCATCGAGACCAAAAAGCAGGTCAGCGATGCGACAATCACATACAATGAGGTCCTTATCACCACAAAGAAGCAGATAGAGACTGCCGTAGACAATAAGTACCTTACCATTGATGACAGCAATTCAATAGTGAGTGACATCAATGCGGCTCAGACAGCTCTTCAGACCTCATTAGAGGGTGATATGTCAGACCTCTCAACGACACTGAATGGCACGATTTCTAATCTTTCGGACTCGATAAATGAAAAGATCGGTTCCGCCACGGAGTCAATGAGCGATGCCACGGCAGACAGCACATCCGTATGGGGCAGGATCCTCTATCTTCAGAATGCGGCAAGTGAGAACGACTCGTGGGGATACGGTATCATCTTAAACGGAGACTGTGACACATGGTTCATCCCTTCAGGAGAGAGTGGTAGCGGTAGTGGCACCAACGTTCAGATCCCCGATGGGACGTACCTTAATATAAAATCAAACAGTGATGTCAGCATAGGATATGCAAGCGATAGCGGATATGTGTATTCCTACACGATAACCGATGCAGGGCTTACGATATCGTTAGTACCTCAGTATAGCACCGGTAATGTATCGGGCGGGAGAGCACAAGATCCTGTGACTATCGAAAGCATACATGTAATGACTAAAACTGAGTAAGGAGTAATTTATGCTATTTGATATTGCAGTACTGATATACATACTGGTTCTTACGGTCGCATGGGCGATGCTTTTTGAAAAAGCGGGAGAGCGGGGATGGAAGGCTCTGATACCTTTTTATAACCTTTACATTCTTTTCAAGATTGCCGATGCTTCAAGGATAACCTTGCAGACCATAGGGGCAGGAGTAATCTCACTGTGCGCTTTGATAGTCAGCGCCTCAGCTATGTACACGAACCCCCTCGTGTCTAATGTGGGATTTGCTATATCAGTGCTTGCTCTTATAGCATTTGCTTTCTTCTATATCCTTGCCATGATCTCGTTATGTGACCTGGCAGGCGTAAAGAAACCGTTTGCGGCGGGGCTTTTGCTCCTGCCGCCGGTATTCTTTGGGATACTTGCTTTTAACGAGAATATCCGTATGGGAGCAGATATTTATGAGATTTAAGCTTTCAAGATATTTCAGAAGCGGAGAGAAGTCCACTAAAGTGACGCTTTTCTCATTCGCTATAATCACAGGAGCCATATTCCTCGTACTGGCTTATTCGGGCGGCATATTCACACCAGATAAGGTCATTATAAACCCAGGTGACTGGAGATACGTGGCGACTGACGGCGAATATTGTGCATACATACAACGAGGCGACATAACCGAGCACTCGAACATAACGCTTAAATATGACAAAGACTCTAAGGATATCATAGAAAAATATCAGATATACTACACACAGGTAGGCGGCGCACTCGCAGTACATTGTATCGGTGAACCGCCGGATGAGCCTATAACCATCAGCAAGATAAAGGTTTCTGAATATGGAAAACAGCAGAACGAATAACAAGAAAGCATCCCACAAAGGTGTGTGGGGACGCTTTTCATATGGTTCGATGGAAGAGAACACTATCTTATCTATCCCCATTTATTCGCTTAATCATAATTAAGCGAAATAGTCTTGCCAAAAACGTCATAATATAGTATAATTCATCTATGATTTAGGAGGTATCCATGACAAAGGAATTAGAAGAATTGACAGTTGACCGCAAGTTTGCATCTGAGTCAAAACTTATACAGTGGCTTGAGTATCACCAGGGACAATACGAATCGCCCGAGGAATACGACTCATGGCTTCAGACATTCTTCGATGAAGGTAATTCAATATCAATAAATGGTAATCCGTGCACATATTTAGACTGCTGTGAGCTTTTATAGGTGATTATATGAGTTTTGAGTATAAAAACAAAAGAAAAACCGCTGACCAGATAAAGGTAAATTCCATGCTTGAGAATCTGCCTTCATTCTGCCGAAACATGATAATATCATCCGAGCGCTCAGTCTCTCCAAGAACAAATAAGGAATATTTAGAGCGTATATCTGTATTTTTCAGGTACCTGCATGAGAATAACGGCTATTTTAAGTCAAAAGATATCGTAGATTACACCCCGGAGGATATTTCTAAGCTCAATAAGGACGATATCGAGGAGTTTGCCCATTATATCTACACAGAATCGGCAACCAATAAGACCAGGGCGAATAAGCCCGGTACCGCAGACAGTTACCTGAGTGCATTAAATGTGCTATGGAACTACCTTATAGACAGCGACAGGATCAATGTGCCCAATCCTGTAGCCCGGGTACGAAGGTCACGCAAAGAGGCTAAGGATCCTGTCAGACTGACAAAATACGAACAGGATAAAATATCCGATGTGATAACTCATGGTGGAAACATATCTGTCCGTCAAGAGACTTTCAGGCAACGTACAGAGCTCAGGGACCTGTGTATATACAAGATACTGGTCGGTACTGGAATCCGTGTTTCTGAGCTCGTGGGGCTCGATGTGGACGATATAAATTTTCAAACCAAGAGCTTCCCTGTGATCCGTAAAAGGGATAAATACGATGTGATTTACTTCAATGATGAAATAGCGGTGTTATTGGCAGAATATATCGAGGACGACAGACCGAGATACAAACCTACCGATGACGAGGCTGCTCTCTTCCTCTCAAGTATGGGCAGGCGGCGCGGAGAGCGTCTTGATGTACGTTCAGTACAGAACATAGTAAAAAAGTACGCCAAGTACTCTTCTGTCGCTAAAGCCAACCTCATAACGCCTCACAAGCTAAGATCCTCTTATGCCACGGAAATGCTTGATGCGACCGGCGATCTTGCCCTCGTGCAGGATCTCCTCGGCCATGAGGATCCAAAAACTACCAAAATCTACGCTAAAACAAACGAAAAGAAAAAGGAACAATTCAGAAACGCCCTTATAGACAGCAACTAAGCGAGAGATTCCTTTATCATAAACATGACCCTGATTATTTCAGGGTCATTCAGTGATATCGTATCTGTCTTGTTACCGGTCACGGGGTGTCTTCCGTTTGCCATATTGTCAAGCATATCAAGTGCCTTATAGTACCTCGGGTCACGCTTCATCGTACCGTTATCCGTCTGGTTCTTCAGGTAATACTGTTTTCCGCTGTCCGTCAGTGATTCATATGCATCAGGTCTGCCATCATTTTTATTCACTATCTCATACTTTCCTGTATCACGGTTTTTTATGATGAAAATATATGAGATTGCATTGGCTTGAAGCAGCTCCTTCACCTTCTCCTCTGCCGTTCCTTCAGAAAAACCGAGGGTGTACCTGCCCTTGCCTCTTACGTGTATCTTATAATCCGTAAGCCCGTGCACTATAAAGGCATCATCGTCCCAACAATGGAAGAAAATCCCACCCTTCGTGAATATGACCGTATTTGGGTATGCTACCCTAAAATCTCTCGGTGTCTTTGGCTCTATATGCCCTGTATTCTCCATCTTGGTCTGGTACCTCCTTTTGAGCTCTGCCGTTATCTTCTTACAATTAGGATGCGTCCTGAATGTCCCTATCACCGAGTCGAACTGCATTTTAAGCTCGTATCCGTCAAGCGTCTTTATCTTACGGTTCTCCGTGGATATTCGTTTCGAGTTTATCATCTGATAATACTGGTGGCTACTCTTGCTGTAGTAAAAACGCTCCTTACAAAATACGAAATCGGCTCCCATCCGAATTATCCGTGACTTTTCATCGGGGACACTTAAATTCAGCCTACTACTGCCCTCTTGCATTATCGTCTTTAGGTCTTTCGCCTCTTTCTTGTTCCTGGCTGCGGCCATCATGTCATCCATATACCGGTACGCAAACGGTGTTATGTCCGAAAGGCTCTTATCTACCGGAGTTAAAAAGAATGTGGCAGGCAGCTGCGACACCTCATTGCCGAGGAGCAGTCCCACCTCTCTCGGATAGAACAGCATCAAGAGAGCTACTACCCTCTCCTGCGGTATATACGGGTCAAAACATATCTCCTTGAGCTTTCTTATATCTATGGAATTGAAATAGTCCTTTTCATCGCCTAAGACTATGTACTTGTA
>CALCRR010000414.1 GCA_937894495.1 uncultured Ruminococcus sp.
CCAGGTGCTTAAAATGTCAACAAAAAACTCCGACAAACGAATATATACCTTGAGCGAGGAAGCCCCCGCAAAAGCCGTCGTAAAAATGGGCGTGCCGCTGATAGCGGGAATGTTCATTATGGTGCTTTATAACCTTGTGGACACCTATTTTATCGGGCTGACGAGGGACGACTACCGGCTGGCGGCGGTGAACCTTGCATACCCCGTTATGATGGTGATGATCGCCATTTCAAACATGGTCGGCACTGGTGCTTCGTCGCTGATAGCCCGCTGTCTCGGCGCAAATGACAGCGAAAAAGCCCGCCATACGCTGACCGCAGGCTTTGTGCTGACCGTGCTGAACTGCTTACTTGTTTCGGCAGTGGGGCTGCTGTTCCTCAACACTATCGTTAAAGGCTTGGGCGCTAAATCCAACACCTTCGCCTACACCGAGCAGTATGTGCGTATCCTGCTTTTCGGCAGCATTTTCACAATGGGCAACTACTCCTTCGGGCAGTTTTTGCGCAGCGAGGGCTCGGTGAGCTATTCTATCGTGGGAATGATAGTCGGCACGATAGTCAATATCATTCTCGACCCGCTTTTTATCTTCACCTTCGGCCTGCAGATAAGGGGCGCAGCTATTGCCACGATAATCGGCAACGGCGCAGGTATGGCGGCTTCCCTGCTCTTTTATCTGAGGGGCAAGACCCTGCTGACACCCTCGGCGAAATACATTATCCCGAAAGGGAAAATTCTCGGCGAGATATACTGGGTGGGTATTCCCGCTTCACTGGAGACCCTGCTCTCCTCGGCGGCGTTTATCGTCAACAACAATCTTGCGGTGGCTTACGGCGAGCTGACGGTGGCGGCTATGGGCATTGCACAGAAGCTCCTCTCCCTCGGCAACTACATCTATCAGGGCTTCGCCGCAGGAACTCAGCCGCTAATGGGCTACAATTACGGCGCAAAAAATTTCCCCCGAATGAAAGCGATACTGCGCTCGGGCGTTATGATCGTCACCTGCACAGAGCTGGTTTTAATGGTGCTTTACGGTGCGCTGGCGCCCCTCCTCATCGGGTGGTTTTCCCAGTCGGAGGAGGTCATCAGGATAGGCGCAAGGGTGCTTCGCAACATCATGTTTATCCTGCCATTCGTGGGTACGGTGTCCATGTGCCGAATGTCGTTTCAGGCAATGGGAAAGCCTATCTACGCATTTTGCATAACGCTGGTGCGCCAGCTTATCCTCTACATTCCGCTGCTGCTTGTGCTCAATTCGCTGTTCGGCTTCGGCGGAATGATAAAAGCCCAGCC
>CALCRR010000415.1 GCA_937894495.1 uncultured Ruminococcus sp.
TCTTTTCAGACTTTGTTTGTTTGGAAAATTTCTTGCCTCTTGCTTCTTACCTCTTTCCTCTAGTGGCTGGGGGCGTTTTTGTGGCAGCTCGCACTTTGTGACGCTGCGCGAACCTTGTAAAATGATGACTTTGTGCGATTTATTGCGTAAGTTGTAAAACCGTTTTCTTACCTCTTACCTCTAAAAACTATTTGCTATGAGTGGGCTGCCTGCGGTTGGAGATAATATTTAGTTGAAAGTAAAAAATAATTAATCCCAATTTTATATTAGATCATATTAAAATTAATTGACTGCACGTTCATTATGTGTTATAATTAAAAGGTATTGTTATGCCTGAAATACGGCGCTGCTAAACGTAAATTTTTTTGATTATTTACACAAAGGTGCTTTATGAATAAGATCAACCACATAATAAATGTCCTCAGAATGAAGATCGGTGAGGACAATAAACGGCAGTGCAGCAAGAATGTTGCCATGTCGGTGATAGTCTGCATATCCGCAGGCATTATGCTTATAATGAATATCATAAGACATTCCACCCTGATGACCATAACCTCGCTGATACTTGTGGGGGGCTTTGCCGTTACGGGGGTGCTGGCAGGGGTGTTTAAAAACAGCAGGGCATCGTCGGTCATCATGGCGATAATTCTTACGGGAGTTTTCACTGTGTTCCCCATTTCGGGCGGTAACGAGGGCTTTGCGGTGCTTTGGGTGCTGCTCATACCGCTTTTCAGCATAAGCCTTTTCGGTCTGAGGATAGGACTTGGCATGAACGCCTACTTTACCCTGCTTATAACGGCGCTGTTCTACACTCCCCTTAATATTTACATAAAGGACCTTTACACGGATAATTTCATGCACCGCTTTCCTGTGCTTTTTCTGGCGGACTCATTCACTGCGCAGTTTCTTGCGCTGAGTATGGAATACTACTACAAAATGACCCGTATGCAGGTATACACCGATGATATGACAGGTGCCTACAACAGAAAATATTTTATGGAGATGCTGGAAGCCCCCGAGGTGGTTAAGGACGATCTTTGCATATCTGTTATTGATGTCAACGGTCTGAAAGAGACCAACGACACACTGGGCCACGCAGCAGGAGACGAGATGATCTGCGCTGTTCCCGGGTTTGCAAAAAAAGCCTTTGGCGACTCGGTAGTGATAGCCAGAATGGGCGGAGATGAATTTGCTGTGCTCACCTACGGCAAAAAAGATGATGTTGCCCAAAAGGTCAGTGTCATGAAGAAATTCGCCGAAAGCAACAGGGGCAGCCTTATCAACCAGGTATATCTCTCGGCAGGAGTTGCCAGCAGAGCGGAGAACATGGACCTTACTCCCGAGGGGCTTTATCAGGAGGCTGACAGATATATGTATGAGGATAAGTCGGCTTATTACAAACAGTCGGGACATGACAGAAGAAGCAGATAGCTAAAGTTATCGGGAGCAGTTGAGTTCTGCTCCCCTTTTTTATCGGCACTAGGGGGGTGTTACCGTAAAATTCATAGTAAGTCTATTGACTAACTATGAGTAAGGTGATATAATGATAAGGCAAATAAGATCAAAGAAGTGATACTATGAAGCTGGCAATGGCACAAATGGCAATGTCTGCCAATATGGAGGATAACTGTGAGAAAGCTTTGGCGTTTATAAAACAGGCAAGGGGCAGCGACCTGATATTCTTTCCCGAGATACAGCTCTCCCCTTTCTTTCCCCAGTATGAAAAGGGTGACGGGGCTAAATATCTTATAGGGACTGACAGCGAATATATCAGCCGCTTTTGCAGGGCTGCGGCGGAGAATGACATCTACATATCGCCGAATGTTTATCTGCGTGAAAATGGCAAGCCCTATGATACCTCCCTCTGGATAACCCCAAAAGGCAGTATAGAAGGCAGTGCAAAAATGGTGCATATCATGCAGGCAGAGAATTTTTATGAGCAGGACTACTACACCCCCTCTGAAGAGGGCTTTACGGTGTTTGACACGCCCTTCGGCAGGGTCGGGATAGTTATCTGCTTTGACAGACATCTCCCCGAAAGTATACGCACCTGCGCACTTAAAGGGGCGCAGCTCATTATTATCCCCACCGCCAACACCACAGGCGAGCCGCTGGAGATGTTTGAGTGGGAGCTGCGTGTGCAGGCGTTTCAGAACAATGTTTTTATCGCCATGTGCAACCGTGTGGGGCGTGAGGATAAAATGGATTTCTGCGGTCAGTCGCTGGTGGTTTCGCCCGAGGGTGATGTGCTGTTCAAAGCCGACGGCACGGAGCAGCTTGTCGGTGTAAAGCTTGATCTTTCGCTTGCAGAGGTTTCCCGAAGAAAGCGTCCATATATCAATACAAGAAGAAATAATGAATATTACGGAAGGTGAGTAAAATGAAATTCAAGGTAGAAAAAGCGGTGCTGGACAGCGGCGTAAAGATAATTTTCGCCGTTGTGGAAGGCGTGGATAATCACAAAAATGACGACGAGTGGAAGGAGTACCGCACAAGGCGTATAGCGGAGCTTTACAATGAATATAAGGAGCTGGACATTCACGCTGACCCCATACTGGAGGGCTTTAATATCCTGCACGACAATGTGGGGGTAAAGCGCAGAAAAAACATACCTGCCAGTGAAAACCTTATCCGTCTGCTGGTGAAGCGGCAGGAGGTTTTTTACATAAATCAGGCGGTGGATATATACAACCTTATCTCGCTGGAAAGCAAGCTGGCGCTGGGGGCGCATAATATCGACAATGTCGAGGGAGATGTGACCCTGCGTTTCACCGACGGTACTGAGCGGTATGTACCCCTGGGGCAGAGCGAGCCGCAGCCTGTTGCAGCTCACGAATACTGCTACTGCGACGACGCTGACGAGGTG
The DNA here is from genome assembly GCA_937894495.1 of uncultured Ruminococcus sp. Classification (GTDB taxonomy): domain Bacteria; phylum Bacillota; class Clostridia; order Oscillospirales; family Ruminococcaceae; genus Hominimerdicola. Next base: position 2,867 of record CALCRR010000415.1, read on the forward strand.
CTCTGCCGTTTGGAGATAAGACAGGTGAACAAGACCGCTGTTGACGAGAATGCAGTCAACATCTTTTACATAGTGCAGGGCAACGCCGCCACCCCCGACAGCCTGCTGACAGACACGGCGCAGAAAATTATCGACACCACGACAAAATACTGCGGCGGCACGGGGCATATAGTGATACCAGAGGTAATATGAGGTGATAATATGGAGATACCAAACGATATAGAGCTTTCGGTGGTCAATAAATTCCGAAAAAATATATGGTCGAAATTTTTAAAAGGCATAAAAGAATATGAACTTATTAACGAGGGGGACAAGATAGCTGTCTGCATATCAGGCGGCAAAGACTCAATGCTGATGGCAATGTGCATGAAGCGTCTGCAGAGATATTCAAAGGTGCCCTTTGAGGTGGTTTTTCTGGTGATGAACCCCGGCTACAACGAGATAAATTATGAGAAGATAAAGGAGAACGCCCGGCTTTTAGAGATACCGATACAAGTATTTGAAACAGGCATTTTCGACGCCGTGGCAAAAGTGGACCAGCACCCCTGCTACCTATGTGCACGTATGCGCAGGGGCTATCTTTACAAGACCGCCAAAGAGATGGGCTGCAACAAGATAGCTCTTGGACACCACTTTGATGATGTTATCGAAACTATCCTCATGGGTATGCTCTACGGCTCACAGGTGCAGACCATGATGCCGAAAATACACAGCGAGAACTATGAGGGAATGCAGCTTATCCGCCCCATGTATCTGGTGCGTGAGGCTGATATTATCCACTGGAAGCAGTATAACGACCTGCAGTTTATACAGTGCGCCTGCCGTTTTACCGAGAACTGCACCATGTGCGATAACGGGGGCGGCGGCTCAAAACGGCAGGAGATAAAGGCTTTGCTCAAACGGCTGAGGGCGGAAAACCCTGCGGTGGATATGAATATTTTCCGCAGCGTTGAAAATGTAAATCTGCAAACGATAATATCCTATCACATGGGTGACGAGTACCACCATTTTCTCGATAATTTTAAAGAGGGCAGAAGTGTGAGAGGAACAAAAGCGGAGGAATAAAATGAGTATCTATCTTGACTACACCGCCGACACGCCCCCTGACGAGCGTGTTTTATATGAATATATGAAAGTTGCCAGAGAGCAGTTTGCAAACCCAAATTCTTCCCACAGTGCAGGTGCGGCAGCTAAAAAGATCATTGATGTTTCTCTTGAAAAAACAGCAGGGCTGCTGGGGGTCTTGCCAGATGAACTCATACTCACAAGCGGCGCCAGTGAAGCCAACAATCTGGCGGTCAAGGGTGCTGCCCGGGCAAACCGCCGCAGGGGCAGGCATATGGTATCCACCTTTTTGGAGCACAGCTCGGTAAGCGGTGCGCTGACATATTTGCAGGAGCAGGGCTGGGAGATAGACCTTGTGAGCATTCTGCCCGACGGACAAATTGACCTTGAGCACCTTAAAAGCCTTATACGCAGCGACACGGTGCTATGCGCTGTCTGCGCCGTTGACAGCGAGCTGGGTACGGTGCAGCCTGTTTCTGAGATATCACGGATAGTCAGCGGTTTTGAGAATTGCAGGCTTCATGTGGATATGACCCAGGCGGTGGGAAAGATACCCGTTGACCTAAGTGGCGTGCACACTGCCAGCCTTGCCCCCCACAAGTTTTACGGACTCAAAGGCAGCGGACTGCTCTACAAGGCAAAGGGCACTGTGATAGAGCCGCTTATCCACGGCGGCGCCAGCACCACTATCTACCGCAGCGGCACCCCCGATACTGCGGCGGCAGCGGCTATGTCGGCAGCTTTAGAGCTCACCTTTGGCGAGTATGAGGAGCGCTTTGAGAGGGTAAGCGGGCTGAACCGCAGGCTCAGAGAGCATTTAGCAGGCAATAGCAGGGTGATGATAAACAGCCCCGATGACGCTGTGCCCCACATTCTTAACATCTCCGTCAGGGGTATAAAGGGCGAGGATATGCGGCGGCTGCTGGACGATAAGGGAGTGTGCGTTTCGGTGAAGTCTGCCTGCTCGGTGCCCAACACCCCATCAAGACCCGTGATGGCGATGACCCACGACAGAAAGCGTGCGCTGAGCTCCTGGAGGATAAGCCTTTCTCACCTGACGACAGATGAAGAGCTCAACAGTTTTATGGAGATACTTGATGATATCATAGAAAATAACTGACGCATTTTTTTACAGACACAATATCACGCCAATGGAAATTATAGTCCGTTGGCGTGATAATTTTATTCAGTTCTCCCTGAGCCTGTCCACAACACTTTCTCGGCATATGGCTTTATAAGCTATTGATGGTATAACTGCCGACAGTGCCAGCAGCACAGGCACACTGATGATCATTGGCAGGACAGTGAGGTGATAGGTGAAAAAGAACAGCTGTGATGTGATGCTTTTAACAACAACATTATCCAGCAGCAGCCCGATAACAAGGGAGCATACCGCCGTAAAAACAGCGTAGTGTACCCCCTCCCACATGAGCATTTTTTTGAGCTGTCCGCCTGTCATGCCCACGGCGTTCATCATTGCCATCTCTCTCTTTCGGGAGATGATACCTGTCACCACCGCATTGATGAAATTGAGAATGCCGATCAGCGCCAGAATGCAGGAGAGCATACCGCCCACAAGCTTTATCATTCTGATAAAATCCCTGAACTCGTCAAGGTAGGTCTGCTTGCTTTTTACCATCAGCTGTGAGCCGTCACTGTCGGTCATATAGCGTATCTGAGTATCCACATCATCAAAGCGGTTTTCCTCGGCGTTCATCATTACCGTCATAGCACTGCGATTATCAGTAAGTTCAAAATATTCTCCTTCGGGAATGATGACCTGACCACCGAACATATAATAACTTTGTTTGCTGAGCGCATAAGGCATTTCGCATAATGCCATGACCTCAAAGTCCTTTGTTCTCTCGTCCTCGCCGTCCCATGCTGTGAGGGTAAGTGTATCGCCGACAGAATAAAGCGGTTCGCCCTTTTCATCTTCTGCGCCGAGATAATAGGTGTTGACGATGGCGTATTTACCGCTTTGCCATTTTACACATAAGACAGCGGATACCCTCCCTGCAAACGTAAAAAAGCCGGATGCATAACTAAACAGAGGGTGAATTACACCGACCGGATACCTTTTAAGTATCTAAAGTCGATATAACCATCCGCTGCCGTATGCATCCGGCTTTAAATGATATTTTATTCAGCTTCGGGAGCCTGTCCCCCTTGCTGTGAATATATCGTAACACATATCATGGCATTTTAGAAGGTACGAAGCGTACCCCCTCGCAAATCCTTTATTTTAGGGCGTTTCCTTATTCTGATGATGATTTTTCATTTCCTATCTCCTTGAAATACAGCGTCTTTTAATACACGAGGGGGTACGATTCGTACCCCTTTTTCGGCAAATTGTTTTGTAAATCATTTATGAACACGCAAGAGCAAAAAAATACTGCCGGGCATTAAGCACGACAGCATTGAAAGTGTTCAGCAAGTTTTTACGAAAATATCCTCATTGTATCCTTTTATAAGGTTTGTCAGCGGAGCAGCACCGCACTGTATCAGCCTCCTGTTCACCTCTGCAACAGACAATTCACTCCACGCTATCATTGCATATCTATAAAGATTCATATCCACCGTTTCAAGCAGCTTGTTCGGTGCGCTCTCTATGTACGCTTCTGCGGTCTGTGCGGATAATCCCATTGCTATGCTTACAGCTATTACTGCTTCTATAGCTACCTTCTTTAAAGGGTTATTCCTCATATTCTTAATGGTTTCCTCGGAAAGCCCCGTTTTCTCTGCAAGGCCCTCCACAGTAATATTCTTCTGCTTCATCAGATCAACCGTCATCTGATTAAAGTTCTTTATCGTAACTGCACGTTCTTCCATTTGCAGCTCTATTTTCTTTCTCATTTGAAGCCCCTCCTCTGTAACAAGGGACTCACCCAGTTTATCGGTATATATGCACTTTTTTGATGATGTCATGCTCTTACGCATAGCACCGTCAGCAGAGCTTACTACCATTTTTTCATACTTATACTCAAACACAAGACAGCACTCGTCCATGTGCTCACGAGCGTATTGGGTCAGACGCTTTTTTCCTTCATTATCTGTGTAAACATATTTCTTATCACGAATGCAGTAATGGCCATCTGCATACACATAATTACCTCTGTCAATGATCCTTCTGAATAAGGCACGCAAATCAATTTTCAAAAACAACACGTAAAATCATCTGCGGCTCCATAAG
>CALCRR010000416.1 GCA_937894495.1 uncultured Ruminococcus sp.
TTATTCTCCTGCGCCCGACTGTTTCGCCTATCATATATAAGCAGCAGATAGGTCGTGCGCTGTCGGCAAGCAAGTCAACTAACCCCGTCATTTTCGACATTGTAAATAATATCGACAACCTGTACAGCATTGACGAGATCAGAGAGGAAATGCAGGCGGCGATAACCTATTACCGCTATACAGGCGATAACAGAATAATAATCAATGATCACTTCGAACTGCTTGACGAGGTAGCTGACTGTCGTGCGCTTTTTGACAAGCTGGAGGGCGTACTCAATGCCGATTGGGATATGATGTACGAAAAGGCTGCCGAATATTATAACGAACACGGCGATCTGCTTATTCCATACGATTACCATACTGAGGAGGGTCATTCTCTTGGACGCTGGCTTAAAACTCAAAGGAATAATTATTCGGGCAAAGGCGACAGGCGGCTCACTCAGGTCGAGATCGACAAGCTCGAAAAGATAGGTATTGTCTGGGGTAGCCACCTCGATCATATGTGGAACAGATATTTTGAAGCTGCCAAAGCATATTATGAGCAGAACGGTGATCTGCTTGTTCCGCAGGATCATGTTACTGATGACGGCTTAAGGCTGGGAATATGGATACTGCGCATGCGGAGAGCCTATGCAGACGAGCGTGAAACGATTGTTACTCCTGAAAAGAAGGCGCTGCTTGAAAGCATTGGCATGACATGGAATATGAAAAGTGAACAATGGGAGAAGAATTACCTTGAAGCCATGAAATATTACAACGAGCACGGGAATCTGTATATGCCCAATACATATATGACCGAGACAGGTTTCAAGCTCGGATACTGGATCTCGCATATAAGGTTTGATAGGGACAAGCAGTCACCCGAACGTATAGCCAAGCTGGATGCTATCGGCATGATATGGGACACCGAACAGTATCACTTTGATGAGGGCTTCCGTCATGCAGATGAGTATTACAAACAGCACGGTGACTTATTGGTCCCAACGAAATATGTTTGTAATGACGGTTATGATCTCGGACGCTGGATAAGCCTGAAACGCAGGCAGTATGCGAATGGGACTATGAGCGAGAACAATACCGCCCGACTTGAAAGCATAGGCATGATCTGGAATATGGATATTCATATATGGAATGAAATGTATGAGGGCGCTAAGAAATATTTTGATGAGCACGGGACATTAAAAATGCCGTCCAAATACCAATATGCGGGGCGAAATCTGTATGCGTGGATATATAAGCAGGGGCGCTCCAAATCGGTGCTTGCGCCCGAACAGATAAAAATGCTTGATGAAATAAGGATAAACTGGCAGTAAAAAACGGAGGTGGAACACATGGCAATGAACCTATTCGAGCATAACAAAAACGCATACGAAGCCGCCGTCCGTATGCTTACAGAACGTGGCAAGGCAGCCGTAATCCACCCCACCGGTACAGGCAAATCTTTCATAGGCTTCAAGCTCTGTGAGGACAATCCCGACAAAACTATCTGCTGGCTTTCACCATCAAGGTACATCTATCAGACACAGCTTGAAAATCTTGCCGAGACTTCTGACGGCTACCAGCCCGATAACGTCAAGTTCTATACCTACGCAAAGCTGATGAATGTCACAACGGACGAAATTGCCGAAATACAGCCCGATTACATAATCCTCGATGAATTTCATCGTTGCGGCGCGGAGCTTTGGGGCGCTGGCGTAGATGCAGTCCTGAAAGCATATCCCGAAGTGCCTGTACTTGGACTGTCTGCAACGGCTGTCCGCTACCTTGACAATCAGCGGAATATGGCCGAAGAATTGTTCGATAACTGCATAGCCTCGGAAATGACATTGGGTGAAGCACTTGTCAGAAATATAATCAGACCTCCGAAGTACATACAGGCTATCTACTCCTATCAGGACGATCTGGAGAGATATGAGAGAAGAATAAAAAGAGCAAAGGCTCTTATCACCCGTGATATTGCCGAGGAATATCTTGATAAGCTCCGCCGTATGCTCGGCAATGCTGTAGGTATCGGTGAAATATTCAAAAAACATATCTCGGCTGTTGATTCAAAATTCATCGTTTTTTGTTCAAGCTATGACCATATGCTTGAAATGATCGGCAAGTGCAAAATGTGGCTTCACGCTATCGACGATGAGCCGAAAATATATTCCGTGTACACTCTTGAAAACGACTCCGACAAGCAGTTCGTCGATTTCAAAAATGATAATGACTCCGAGCATCTGAAACTGCTCTTTTGCATAGACGCTCTGAACGAGGGTGTCCATGTTGACAATATCACAGGAGTGATCCTGCTCAGACCTACCGTATCGCCAATTGTTTACAAACAGCAGATAGGTCGTGCGCTCACAGCCGGTTCATCGGGAACGCCCGTTATTTTCGACATTGTGAATAATGTGGAGAATCTTTACAGCATCGGGACGATCCGTGATGAGATTGAGAACGCTCGTTTTTTCTTTGAATCTACGGGCAGGGGCGACCTTGAGATCAATGATATGTTTGAGGTCATCGACGAAGCCGCCGATGTAAAAAAGCTGTTTGCACGGCTTGATGATGTACTATCTTCGGGTTGGGAGCAGATGTTTGAGCTTGCCAAGAGCTATTACAACGAGTATGGTGATCTTAATATCCGTGCTGTCGATTTTTACGAGGGCTATCCCCTCGGCACATGGCTGCAGACACAGCGCAGCTTGTACCGTACAGGCGAGCTTGGCGAAGAACGACAGGAAAAGCTGGAATCTATCGGCATCTGCTGGACAAAGGAATTTGACAGACGATTTGAGATATATTTTGCCGAAGCAAAGAAATATTATGATGAACACGGCGACCTGCTCGTCCCCGGACAATATGTTACCGAAAACGGCATAGAGCTTGGGAAATGGATATACGGTATGCGTGAATCCAAACGCTTTGACAGAGAGTCGAAGCTCACGGACGAACAGCGTGAGCTGCTTGAATCCATAGGAATGGATTGGGAATACAGCAAAGCGCAGATATGGGAGAACTGCTTTGAAGCGCTGAAAAAATGGAAAGCCGAAAATCCCGGAAAAACGATACCGGACGATGTGATGACCCCTTACGGAAAGTCCCTGCGGGTGTGGCAGAAGACACAGATAAATATGTACCGCAGCGGCACGCTCAGTGCGGAAAAGACAGAAAAATTACAGACGATAGGCGTACCCTTGGACCCGTCCGAAAAGTGGCTGAAAGCATATCATGAGGTCGAGCGGCTGTACAATGAAAATCATCATCTGAATATTTCACCCTCGTATATATTTGAGGGAATACGGCTGGCAAGCTGGCTGAAAACACAGCTGAATGCATATAACGGCAGATCAAAGCGAAAACTGACAGACGAACAGCGAACACTATTGGAAAAGGTAGGCATAGCGCATTATCAGACAGTAAATGACCGCCGCTGGTATGAAGCATATCTTGCTCTGTGTGAATGCGCCGAGCAGTATCCAACCTTTGAATTGCCCGTTGATCTGAAAGCGCCGAACGGTATACTTCTAAACCGTTGGGTAAATGCACAAAGGAAAAAGTATAAGGCGGGACAGCTTACCGAAGACCGGATCGGGCTTTTGGAGAAGATCGGATTCCTATGGAAAAACGATCAGTTTGAGAGGTCATATTCTCATGCGGAAAAGTATTACAAGGAGCACGGTGATCTGAATGTCCGGTATGACTATGTTGATGCTGACGGTTTCTTGCTGGGAGAATGGATAAAGGGTGTCCGGGCAAGAAAGAAAGCCGGACGTGTCGCCGAATATCAGATCAAAAAACTTGATTCGATAGGTATGATATGGGATAAGACACTTTATGATTTTAGGTTGGCTGTAAAAGAATGCACAGAATATTATGAGCAGCACGGCAACATGAAGATACCGGGCGATTATGTCAGCAAAAACGGTATCAGGCTGAGCCAGTGGATCAGTGATAAAAGACGAGTATATAAAAAGGGTAAGCTGCCGGAAGAACAGGTTGAGATTTTAAAGCAGTTAGATATAATTTGAGTTTAAAACGAAAGGGTGAGCATAATGGCAATGCAGCTTTTTGAACACAACAGAATAGCCTACGAAGCTGCAGTCCGTATGCTCTCCGAGCGTGGCAAAGCAGCCGTGATCCACCCCACCGGAACGGGCAAATCCTTCATCGGCTTCAAGCTCTGTGAGGATAATCCCGATAAAACGATATGTTGGCTGTCGCCGTCACGCTACATTTATCAGACACAGCTTGAAAATCTTGCAGAGACCTCAGACGGCTACCAGCCCGAAAACGTCAAATTCTATACTTATGCAAAGCTGATGAACGTCAGCGAAGCAGAGATAGCCGAGATAAAACCCGACTACATAATCCTTGACGAGTTTCACCGCTGCGGTGCAGAGCTTTGGGGAGCCGGAGTTGATGTCGTCCTGAAAGCATATCCTGATGTGCCTGTGCTTGGGCTGTCTGCAACTGCTATACGCTACCTTGATAACCAGCGTGACATGACAGACGAGCTGTTTGACGGAAATGTTGCAAGCGAAATGACACTCGGTGAAGCTATCGTCCGTGGTATACTTGCTCCGCCGAAGTACATTCTATCAATATTTTCATATCAGAAAGACTTGGAAAAGTACGAAGTTCGGGTGCGGAATGCAAAGAGCAAGGCAACAAGAGATGCTGCCGAGAAAATACTTGAAGCACTCCGTCGTGCGCTTGACAAGGCTGAAAACCTTGATGTGCTATTCGACAAGCACATGGAGGACAGGGCGGGCAAATACATAGTTTTCTGCGCCAATTTGGAGCATATGCAGGAAATGATGGAGAAATCAAAGGAATGGTTTGCGAGAGTTGACAAGAAGCCGCACATCTATTCGGTTTACTCCGATGACCCTACGGCGAGTAAGTCATTCGCAGACTTCAAGGCAGATAATGACCCAAAGCATTTAAAACTGCTCTACTGTATAGACGCTCTTAACGAGGGCGTTCATGTACCCGACGTTTCGGGTGTTATTTTGCTGCGACCTACAATATCTCCAATCATATATAAACAGCAGATAGGTCGTGCGCTGTCTGCTTCAAATTCTAAGAACCCCGTGATTTTTGATATAGTCAACAACATCGAAAATCTTTACAGCATTGATGCTATTGAGGAAGAAATGCAGGTCGCTATCCAGTATTACCGATCGCACGGCGGCGAGGGATTTGTTGTCAATGAGACATTTGAACTTGTGGACAAGGTAGCGTCGGGTGAATACGATAGTGCTTTCTGTGCTGAGTCCCTTCGTACTTTTATGTGGCAGGATGGAAAGCCTATCAATTTTGATCCGGATCACTTTCCGCGTACACAGGATTTACCGCTGATCTATGGGGAAACATCCATCGCATATGTGTTTACTAAGGAGAGCTTTAAAAAACATAACCGTAGACTTGGTTCACATCCTTATATCAAAGAAGTAAATAAGATCGAAGCTATGGATATTGATTATCTGGAGGACTTTGATATTGCAAACGCTGTTTATAAGGAGGTTATTAAGAAGGTATGAGTGTACAAATAACTGACTGCACAATTCGAGATGGTGGATATCTGTTAAATAAGAATTCTGATCCTGAGTTTATCAGGGGCATTATGAAAGGATTGGCTGATGCGGGTATTGATTTTGTAGAGACAGGATTTCTGCAGACGAATGTCACTGGGGACACGCTCGTCTACGCAAATTCTGTGGATGCAAGAAAATATCTGCCGGAGAACAAGGGAAGGACAAAATTCCTTGGCTTTTGTGATAACAGCAGATATAGTCCGGATAATTTGGATCCCTATGATGGGAACAGCTTTAAATGGCTGCGCATTTCATTTGCGAAGCATGAGATTGATGCCTCCGTAGAGTTCTGTCGTAGAGCACAGGAGATGGGGTATACAGTTCAGTTCAATCCAATGGATAGCATTAGTTACACTGCTAAAGAACGAGCGGAGTTAATAGAGAAAGTGAACAAAGTGAAACCCGCTGTTTTTTCGATAGTAGATACCTTCGGTGCAATGTATATGACAGACCTCGTATCTATATTCCGTCAGTTTGACAAACTATTGGATAAAGATATTATGGTAGGTTTGCATTCGCATGATAATTTAGGTCTTTCCTGCGCATTAGCAGAACGGATGGTGGAACTATCTGAAGAAACGGGACGAGAGATATGTATTGACGGTTCTTTATTCGGAATGGGACGCGGTGCAGGCAATGCGAAAACCGAATTGGTGGCGGACTATCTAAACAAGCATTGCGGTACACATTATAATATATCTGTTTTGTTAGAAACGATAGAAAAATACATCGTACCGATAACGAATACCATCCATTGGGGATATGATTTACCTATGTTTATATGCGGTACTAAACATTCGCATGTGGATAATGTAAATCATTTGAAGAAAATATCGAAATCACCAAAAAAGTTTGTGAATACGCTCACGACACCTCTAAACATCCATATGTCACTGTTGAAGCTGAACTTGGTACTCTTGCTGGTATCGAAGATGATGTCAAAGTTGAACATGGTAACGAATCTTACACTAGACCAGAAGATGTCGAAGAATTCGTTCGTAGAACTGGTTGTGACTCCTTAGCGATTGCTATCGGAACAAGTCACGGTGCTTATAAATTCAAACCAGAACAATGTACAAGAGATCCAGAAACTGGTGTTTTACTCCCTCCTCCACTGAGATTTGATATCTTAGAAGAAGTTAGTAAGAGAC
>CALCRR010000417.1 GCA_937894495.1 uncultured Ruminococcus sp.
GTTATCGTCCTTGTAGAAATGATACAGGCCGCTCTCAGACTGGAGGAACTTGGCTATATAGAGAGCATCCTTGTCTTCAAGCATGGAATTGGCCCTTGCGACCACGTCGGCGAATGTGCGCAGTCTCATGATTGCGGGCTTTTTGAGGCCGAAGGATTCAAGGTCATCAAGGAACACCGCATTGTAAAGGGGCACTCCATGTTGTGCTGCCGCAGCGGCAAGAGCCGTTATGGTCGTCTCCCCTATCCCTCTTACGGGCTTATTCACGGCCCTTCGGAAAGCTTCGTCATCAGAAGGGTTCGCCGTCAGTTTGAAGTAGGCCATCATGTCCTTCACTTCCAGACGGTCGAAGAAGGAATTCCCCGAAAAAATGACATAAGGAAGATTGTACCTTCTCAGTTCCTCCTCCAGAGCCCTTGACTGGGCATTGGTTCTGTAAAGGATGGCGAAGTCCTGATACTGGGCATGCTCCTTCTGCATCCTGGAAACTATGGACGAAGCCACGAGCCTCGCCTCCTCCAGTTCGGTATACCCCTGGAAAATGTGTATCTTCTCCCCCGTCTCTCCTTCGGAGAAGCACTTTTTGGGGATTCTGCCTTCGTTCTTCTCGATAAGTGAATTGGCAGCGGAGACAATCGTCCTTGTCGAACGGTAGTTCCTTTCCAGGCGGAAGACCTTCGCATCCTGGAACACTCTGCGGAAATTGAGTATGTTCTCGATTTTGGCGCCACGGAAAGCGTAGATGGATTGGGAATCATCTCCCACTACGCAGACATTCCTGTGGTCGGCTCCGAGAAGCTGTATTATCCTGAACTGCGCGAAATTGGTGTCCTGATACTCATCTACGAGAATATAGTCGAACCTTGACTTTATGTCCTTCAGAGCTTCCTTATTGAAACTCAGAAGAAGGTTCATGTTCACAAGGATATCGTCAAAAAAGCTCTGGCGCTGCTTGAAAGTGAGAAGAAGATACGCCCTGCCGCCTTTTATAAGGACTGGCATGAGCAGCTGCTCAAAGGCTCGGTGGAGCCTGATAAAAAAGACGATATCGACAAGGGACCGGGAAAGCACTATTATTCCTGCGTGAATGCCAAGGGCAGGGAGCTTGAAGAATACAAGGGCTATTATAAAAACAGACCGGGAGAGCTTTCACCCAGTGCCAGGACCCTTTACCGTGCTAACTACACCGCTGCGCTTTCATACTACAAAAGCGGCGATACCGAAAAAGCTATGGTGAGCCTGGGCAGAGCGCTGCACTTTGTGTCAGACATAGGCTGCACACCTCATGTTGCGAATATGAAGCACCAGGAAAAGGCAAGCAATGTTCACTATGCATTTGAAAAACATATAAACACCACATACTCAAAACACAGTGCCCAGAGCTTTGACAAAAGGCTGCTTAAATACTACGAAAAGGACGACCCTGCCGATGGCTTCAACAAGCTTTCGAGATATGCAGGCAGGTTCGTTGAGGATATACTACACCTTGACCCCAGAGCCTTTGACGATACGGCAAAGAACACCCTGCCCTATACCCAGCAGAACGTTATGGCTGTGCTTTTAAAGTTTTACGACGACTGTAACCGTGACAAGGGCAACTTCCTTACAGACGGCAAGCTCTGTACATTCAGGAATGAAGCTACGGGACTTATTCTTACTGTGACAAAGAAGGGTCTTACTCTTGAAGAGCCTGACAAGGAGCTCGAACAGAAGCTGAAAATATGCCTGAAGAACAACGGCTGCTTTGCTCTGGAGACTGCCGAGAGCGGTTATGTGAACGCATCTATGAAAGGCTATGAGCAGATGAAGGACAGCAGTAAGGCTGCGCTTTTCAGGGCGGAGGCACTTGGCAACAGGCGCTTTCTGATAACAAATCAGGCAAGCGGCTTTGTTAAGGTCATATGCAACTCAAAAAATGCAAAGGTCGGCTTAACTGACCTTGAGCCCGATGACAAGCTGCAGGTCTGGATAATCAACTGATAATATGCATTAAAGCTCACTGTGAAAAAACAGTGAGCTTTTTTTATAAAAATATTGCAATAATATTAAAAATATGTTATACTGTAATAAGATGTTTAACGCTATTCTTTTGTTGGATATAAACAAAATCATGCTATTAAATTTGTGCAAATATACACCATAAAAATCACAGGAGCTAAACGTATATATTATGTCGAAGGGTGATGATGATATTGACCGATATTGAGTTTGATCTTTGTATCCAACGGATACTGGACAAAGACAAAAACGGTCTTAAAGAGATATACGATGCCTACGGCAGGCTGGTATATCAACAAATGCTCTCGGTGGTGAAAAATCCTCAGGACGCTGAGGATCTGACATCGGAGCTGTTTTTAAGACTTTGGGAAACAGCGGCTCAGTACCGATCGGGTACGGGGCACAAACGCTACATAACGGTAATGTCAAGGAACATGGCTATAGACTTTCTCAGAAAGCGAAAGCATGAGAGCTATTCTCTTGACGATGACGAGGTCTACAGGGAGGAACAGGCTGACAGCACCCTTACCGATGACACGGTCATTGGAGGCATCACCTTCGAGCAGGCACTGAACACCCTCAGACCCGATGAAAAAGAGATAGTCAATATGCATCTCGGCTTCGAGATGACCTTTCAGGAGATAAGCGACGCTATGGGCAGACCCCTGGGTACAGTCACCTGGAAATACCGACAGGCTCTGGAAAAGCTTAAAACTACAGTAAAGGAGGGCAGTATTTATGGCTGATGAGTTAAAAATCAAATATGAGCAGCACGTCCGTGATACTGCACCCGATATGGATATGCTGTGGAGCAGGATAGAAAGCGGTATAGACGCAAAGGAAAACGGCACGGAAAATAACAAAAGCTATGAGATAAAAAGAAAACAGATAACGACAAAACGATTTTTCACAGGCATAAGCGCAGCAGCTGCGGCAATAGTTATAACGGTCGTGGGAGTAAATATGCTGAGTAACAGTGAGCCGCCCAAGAGCGATAAGTTTTTTGCTGACAATGAAAAGGTAACGCAGGCAGCCGATACGGCAGAAAATGCCGATATTGCAGAGAATACAGACAATGCAGAAGCTTTTGAAAACAGCGATATGCTCACAGTGGAGGAGGGCGAAGATATCAAAAATGCCGAGGAAGGCATAGCCGCTGAGGATAATGCTATGAGCCCTCAGTCTGACGACTATTTTGATGAAGAAGCTGAGGAATATACCGATACTGCCAAATCTTCTGCAAGCTCAGCCACATCGGGAGCTTCCGCTTACAGTGACGCTGCAGCAAATGCGGAGGATTTGACGGTCAGGTACAGCTCACTTGCCTTTAACGATACTGATACTCAGTCATACAGTTCATCATACACCCCTGACGGTGACGAGTATTTTGTTGAGAGCAAGGTGCTGGCTAACACCGACTGCTTTGCAGATGTTACGGTCCAAAGCGCAGATCTTCAGGCTGACGGGGCGGTATATACCCTTGAAGTCAACAACGTTTATAACAAAAACGGCGAGGAGCTTGACAGCTATGAGCTGACCATAACCAGCAAAACGCCCTATATTTTACAGCAAAACAGAGAATATCTGCTGCCCCTGAGATATGAGAGCGGCAAGTGGTATATAGTTTTTGAGAACGCACCGCAGATAGAGATCACCCTGGACGGCGGAGCAGTTTTTCAGAACGGCTGGAGCGAGCTTGATGATGATATAATAGTTGTTAAGGACAGCACGGATACCTCGGATTTCTACTATGACAGAATGAGATACTGCGAGGAAGCTGACCTTGAAAAACTTATTGAAACATGGAAAAACATTTAGGAGGACGTAAAATGAAAGCAAGAGCATTAGCAGTTATGGCAGCCTGTGTGCTGATGATGACCGCCTGCGGCAAGGTGGAGGACAACAGCAGCGAAAAGAAAAAGTCGCCTGTGGCAAACGCCATAGCAGCTGACAAGGAAGCAACAGCCGATGAAGATCAGAGCAGTGATACAGACAGCGACACCGACAGTGATAGTGACAGCGATGATGACAAGCAGTCGGACGAAAAACAGCAGCTTGCAGGACAGACCGAGCTTTATATCAAGGGCAAGCAGATGGAAATAAGCGTTGATGACGCAGTTGAGCTTGTGTCCGATTACCTTTCGAGAGAGGGGCTTGAGGATCTGGTGGTGGAGCTGGCTTTTCTGGACGAACAGGTAGAACAGACCAAGGAAAACGGCATATATCTCAGCATACAGTTTGATGGAGAGCAGGAGCTCACCTTTGGGGAGAACACATATAAGACAAAAAATATCACTGTTTTCGGCAGTGAGGAATGGGGCTACTGGGTCGAGTGCGGTCTGGGCGGACCTGTTTTCCCTACCGACGAGCTGATAGACAGTATCTATGCTCTTGCAGGGCTGACAATGCGCTCTGAAAAGCCTGTGAACAACACCGAGTACACCGAGACCTCGCTGCTGTACTCAATGGGCGAGCAGCTGGATATCGACCCCAGTGACCTGTTTATGGTCATGGTAAGGCAGATAGCAGTGCCGGGTATCACTCTCACATCAATGGACACTATTTTTAGTGATGAACAAATTGAGGACTACAAGCAAAACGGCTTTTATGCAGAGTTTACCTCCACCCCCGGCAACGAAACGGGCGTTGATGACGAGAAGATAGACATTGAAAAGGTGCAGGTGGGCGGACTGTATGATGACGAGATATTTTATTTCTCAATAAACGGCGGCTCGCTTATGTCGTTTGATGTGGAGTATGTAGGTGAGATATTACAGTTTGCAGGCTCATACTACCCCTCAAAGGCTGCAGAAGATATAATGCCGTATGTCAGGGAGGACAGCTATGATGAATACATATTACAGCTGACAAGCCAGCCCTTCGGCTTGGAGGTATATTATTACGGCGATCACAAAAGTGCCGAAAATATTAAGCAGGAGGTCGCTGAGATAATTCTGAAAAGGATAGCTAAAGATGACGTTAAAAATGTGATAGACTACCTGCCCTTTGAAGCCGAAGATCTAGACATCGCACAGAGAGATGACAACGGCTTTTATGCGCATATAAAGTTTGATGAACCGCAGAGCATACTGGTCGGCGGCACAAGTAAGGAGTGCCAGATGATAACCATCGCCACAAGAGGCGGCTATGTATATTTTGAGCTGGATAACGGCGAGCTTATGAGCTATGACAAGCTTGACGGCGAGAACATAACAGAAATAAAAGAAGCGATAGGCAGCCAGTATACTAACTCATGACCATGACCGAAAGGAGATAAACTATGAAAAAGAACATAAAGAAAATTGCAGCATTACTGACAGCAATAGTTTTGACGGCAGGAATGCTCAGCGCCTGCGGAGACGCTGACAGCAGCGGCAGTAACTCTGCCGACAACGGTGCTTATACAGCAGGTAAAAGCGAAAAGCAGGAGAACATTAACGGCGGGAACAAATACAGTAATAAGGAGACCGAAGCTGCGGCAGATGCCGAACAGGGCGATGAGCAGAGCAATGGAGCTGAGGTCAATGAAGCCGAGGTAATAGATGGATTTTTCAGCGATGATATTGACTTGGCATTAACACCAAGCATAAGCAGCTCAATAACGGCAGATGGGACTTACGGCTTGCAGACAGACGGCTTTTATAACAGTGAGGAATATAAGGCTTATGTGGAAAACACCTTTGTGAGCACTGCCGAGGAGCCACTTTCTACCTTTTCCACCGATGTTGATACTGCTTCATACACCAATATCAGAAGAATGATAAACGACGGCTGGGAGATCGACCCTGACGCTGTGAGGACCGAGGAATTTATAAACTACTTCAAGTATGATTATCCCCAGCCCGAGAACAATGATAAGCTTTCGATAACCACTGAGTTAAGCGACTGCCCCTGGAACAGCGGCGCAAAGCTCATGCTGGTGGGCTTGCAGGCACAGCAGACAGAGGTCAAGGATATCGACTCAAACATAGTATTTCTAATTGACGTCAGCGGTTCTATGAGCGACGAGGACAAGCTGCCGCTGGTGCAGCAAGCCTTTGGTATGCTGGCTGAAAATCTCGACCAGGAGGACAGGATATCTATCGTCACCTACGCAGGCACCGACAGCGTTGTGCTGGAGGGCGAGAACGGCGGCAATACCAAGAAGATAACCGACGCACTTAATTCACTGGTGGCAAGCGGCTCTACCGCAGGTGCGGCAGGCATAAACACCGCTTATGATATAGCTTCAAAATACTTTATCGAGGGCGGCAACAACAGAGTTATACTGGCTACCGACGGTGACCTGAACGTGGGACTTTCATCTGAGGAGGAGCTTACAGAGCTTATCACCGAAAAGAAAGAGTCGGGGATTTTCCTGTCGGTGCTGGGCTTCGGCACAGGCAATTATAAGGACAACAGGCTTGAAGCTCTGGCTGACAACGGCAACGGAAACTATGCATACATAGACACGCTTGACGAAGCTGAACGTGTGCTCATAACCGAGATGAACGGCACACTGTTCACAGTGGCTAAGGACACCAAGGTGCAGGTGGAGTTTGACCCCAACGCAGTGACATATTACAAGCTGGTGGGCTATGAGAACAGGCTGCTTGACGCTGAGGACTTTGAGGACGACACCAAGGACGCAGGCGATGTGGGTGCAGGTCAGCAGGTAACGGCACTTTACGAGATAATAACCGCCGACAGCGCACAGTCGGGCGAGCTTCTTACAGTTTCGGTAAGATACAAGGAAGCTGACGAGGACGAGAGCAAGCTTATCGACAAGGCGGTATCTATGGACTCATACATTGAGGCGGACAAGATAAGCAGCAATATGTGCTTAGCAAGCGGTCTTGCAATGTTTGCAAAGGCTATAAGGAGCTCATACGACCAGAGCGAAACAGCTTTTACTGCAAAGGATATTATGGACTATTACGCTGCACACAGCCTTCCCGAGAAGTATGACGAGATAAACGAGCTGCTTAAAAAATATGCCGAAAGCTATGAATGATATTTAACGATATTTCCCCGTCTGAGGCGGGGGAATATCTTTTTATGACACTAAGCGAAAAAATAAACAAAAACAAATATTGATAAAATCAAATATTGATAAAAAACGGCTATTGACAAAAACATGACAGGTGGTATAATATTTCATAGTAAAGGTCTATTGCTGTATTTTAAGGAGAGAGCAAGCTATGGAAGCCGACATAAGAACAAAGTGCATTTTAGCCTTCTATGAGATATATCCACTGAGCAGAAAGCTGGTTTTTGATACCTTTGATAAAAAGAAATATGATGTTACCAGAACCCAGCAGATAATACTGCTTTCGCTGTCTATGTATGATACTCTTACAATGTCTCAGCTGGCGTCGAGGATAAATACCTCTAACGAGCAGGCTACCAGAGCGGTGGCACAGCTGGTGGACAAAGACTTTATAGTGAGAATGCAGGACCCCGGCAACAGAAGGGTAATAAAAATAAAGCTCACCCCGGACGCACAGGTTTTTTTGAAAAAGATGAAATCGGATATTCGTGACGACCTGGTCAAGCGGTTTTCTGAGGTATCTGATGAAGATATGGAGCTGCTGTATAACTCACTGGTACAGGTTGACAGCGTACTGAAAAAGGTGATAAAATAATGGGCTATAAGAAAAAATACACCTCATGCGATACCTGCACAAATAACGTTTTTGATGAAGAATTTCAGGAATACAGCTGCATGGTGAACCTTGACGAGGACGAGATGTACCGCTTTCTGAACGAGCCGCACTATGCTTGCCCCTATTACAAGCTTGATGATGAGTATGCGATAGTAAGAAAACAGAACTGATTTTTTAACAGGTTTGGTTTATCCAAGCCTGTTTATTCTTAGTGTAAAATGTTCGCAGGCAAGCTGCTTACTTCTGTAGGCACACCAATACATCATTTTACAGGGTTGGCGCAGCCATCAAAATACTAGCCGCCACAAAAGCACCCCCTCCCACTAGAGGCAAGATGTCAGAGGCAAGAGGCAAGAAATTTTCTACCCCCACAAAGTCTAAAAAGAGGACTCTTGCTTTTTGCCTCTTGCTTCTTGCTTCTAGAGGCATAGGTGGGGAAAACACCCGGTCCGGTGAGGACCCTGTTTATTATTTATGATTGACTAAATCGTGATTATGTGGTATCATAATAATGGAAATTTGTTTTTTGAAAGGAATACTATGAAAAATACGTCTGATAAAACCAGGGAGCTTTCTGCCGGCACAGAAGAAAAGCCAAAGGGTATACTGAACCACAAGCTTTATCTTTACCTTACCGAGTTTTTTGCAGGTATGTCAGTAATGGCGGTGGAGCTGGGAGCAAGCAGGCTGTTAGCGCCTTATTTTAGTTCATCCCAGATCGTGTGGACTATCATAATCGGAACAATCATGATTGCAATGGCATTAGTCTGCAAGCCAAAACTTTTAATCTGTGACGAACCGACAACTGCACTTGACGTTACGGTACAATCTCAGATTTTAAAGCTGATTAAACATCTGCAAAAAGAAACAGGAGCGGCAGTAATTTTTATAAGTCACGATAAGATCGGAAGAGCGTCGTGTAGGGAAAGAGTGT
>CALCRR010000418.1 GCA_937894495.1 uncultured Ruminococcus sp.
AATAAACGAAAATGCTATACTTGTCATTACTGATGTATTTCCTGAACGAACTGGGGGGAATAATATACAACTTAAGGCAACGCCAATAGCCCGTAGTCTATTGGCGCACCTGTAATCCGTTCCGTACAAGTCCATTTCAGCATTATGGTGCGCGCCACAATACAGGCTGCTCACAACGTACACAGGACAGCCGAATCGATCATCACTTCCCTAATTTTTCAAACTGGTGTGAATGGATATTTATCATAGGATTCCCGACGATGAAGAGGTTGGATTAAAAAGTGGCGTAAATACGCAGGTTTTGTGACCTGATGGACGAGATTTACGACCGATTTACGACCAATTTGTTGAGGACACGTTTGATATTTTAATTATTTGTGTAAATTAAGTAAAGAGCTAACCAATTTGAAAATGGTTAGCTCTTGCTGTTTATGACATTATATTTCGCTTTTTTCTCAACAATTCAATTGCTTTTCCGAGTTGCGTATATCCAGGAGTTTTTTCATTAGTTTTTGCATATAATCCTATCATACTCATTAATAAATAATCTAATCTATGTATGTCATTATGTAGTTTAAGTTTGTAATAAAAATCACACACAACTTTATCTTCTTTATAATTGGAGTTGATCATAATGTAGTAATAATCATTACGATAGAAAACCTTTGTTATACTAGTATTGTCGGGATACAACAAGCTTCGTTTATCTGGTGGAATGATAAACGCACCCTTTGCGTGATTACAGGAATGACATGATAAAACTAAATTATCTAATTTTCCCGCTTGTTTTTTACTTTTAAACTCTGATGACTTTTGATAGATATAATGGTCTATCTGAAATTCAGATTTGGAAATTATTTCTATAGAAACACCGCAATATGCGCATTTATAATTATATGCTTTTAAGAACTGTTTTTTGTATATTAAGTCATTCTTTGATATATAATTATGCATATCTTTTGCTCTAGGATGGTCTAAGATAATTTGGTTGTAAATATTGTTTTTTCTTTCTTTGATATCAGATAGATCTGGACAGTATTTAGTATTTCTATAATCATTATTCATCTAATCTCTCCTGAATAGTTTTAAATGCATCAATTAAAGCGTCAATATCCGATTTAGTTAGCTCGTCATAAGCAGATTCGCCCTGTAAAGATGATATTACTTTTCCTTTTATATACTCTTCAATATTATCATTCTTCTCAATTACTTTACTTAGATTTCTATATTCATGGATTCGTTTAATTGCATGATTTAGTATGTCGGGAAGAATATGCTCATAATACTCAAGTCCTGACATACCTGTTCTAACATTATATTTGGATATTGTTCCTAAATCTGGTGTTGGTTCATTCTGCGTTATTACTATTACTTCTATAAAAGGATAATATTTTCGAAGAATAATCTTAAAATCCTCTCCGCTAAACTTTTTACTACTACTGGTAGCATTTTCAAATAGTCTGGAATCAATTATTATAATATTGGCTGTCGATATCAAGGGATTAATTATTAGTTTATCAAAGCCTTCATTAGGCTCAAAATTATACTCTTGGTAAGAGATATTAAATTCGCTATTAATATATTTTGTATCAAGGTATTCGCTTAGTATTTCATCAATTCTATCATCAATATAAAGAATATTAATTGACTCCATTATATCTCACCACCCACTGTGAAATTAATTGAGAATCCATTATCTGATTTAATAGATTCAATTTTTCCGCCAGACATAGTTATCGTATTATTAACAATCCACATACCAAGTCCATGTCCATTTTTTCGAGTTGTTTCGTGAACCTCCAATATTTTCATTGGTTTAGATTTGTATTTATCTGCTAATCCTATACCATTATCAGAGTATGTGAAATGAAGATGTTCATCTCTAAAAGAGGCAGAAATAGAAATATTTAGCGTTGATAATTTTTCATTCTGCTGTATACTATTTAAAATAAGATTATCAAATATGACCTTAATTATATCTTCCGAAGTATTAAAACAAATATCATCTTCTAGAACAACTTTTAAATTAATAAAAGCATAATCTCGTTCCCATATTTCCTTGATTTTAATTAATAGATCTCCTATACTCAACCAAGATGGAATAAACTGCTTTTTTTCAATTTCCGAAAGCATTGTATCCATAAATAGAATAATTTTTTTGGATACTTCCTTGTTAGTATTTAACAGGTTAGGAATATTCATATATGCTTTGCAAGTTTTTTCTACTGAGTTCAGGTCGTCCCAATATCCATACTTGATTAATGCCTTGATAATATTATCTATATTCACGGAAATAGAATTTCTATCATTATTCATTTCATGTGCAATAGAAGCAGCTTTCAAGCCTGTTGTAGATAAAACATTTAGTATTCTTATATCATATTTATACTGCTCTTCTGTGGTTCTTTTCTCTTGTATTATCTTCTCATTTTGCTTCTTATAATCTTTTATTTCTTCAGCAAGTTGTTTTGATTCTTCCTTCGTAAGTGAAGAAATAGAACTTGGATTAGTTACTACTTTATTAATTATTGGCTTTTCTTCAACAGAATCAGCTTTGTTTTTAACATTGATTGCTCGAATGATACCCTGCCTATATCTTTCAAATTCACTAATGCCGAGATGCATTATTAAAATAAAAAGTTCATAGTACATGTTTTCTTCAAGCCCTTGCCTGTTTGATAGATCTTGTAGTAAACTATTTTCCTTTTTATCAATCATTACTTTTCCAGACATTTGATTCTCTCTTACTCTCCATGCGCCAGTAGGATGAGTTGCAGCTGCCGGGGATTTACGTGACCTTTTTCCAAATTCCAACCAGTCTTTCTTACCTTCAAAAGAGGAAATACTAAACGCATTTCTGTAAAGAATCACACCCGAATTAAAGTGGTCTGGTAGTTCTGTATGCTTATACATAAATTTTTCGGCATCATTTCTAGAGCTTTTTATATAAAAGAATAATTGAGCTGAGAAATCACCAAGATCAGTCAACGATTGTTTAATTTCTTTTTCATTCTGATCCCAATCATTCTTTTCTTTAAGTTCATCAAATATACTAATATTTGTACTATAATTATTCAAACTATTCTCGGTATAATAATCTGAAGCTTCTTTTTGAAATTCATCAGAAATAACTTCAACAGAAAGTGTTTGTTTTGTAGAACAATAATTAAGAATTATTTTCGATAAACAGTTGATACCTAGTATAGGATTAGATAATAGTGGTTCTATTGTATGTCTTATTTCGGGATGGATTATTTCTATTTTCATAGCTGTATCATTGTAGGTTTTTGAAATAAAACTTATAAGGTTATTAACTTTCTTCTTATTCCATTTTTCTCTTATCCCGCTAACAACTATTTTAGAGCCATGACTAACAATTTCATTACTATTACTAATAGAAGAATTATTCCAATCTGTGTGCCATAAAACGCCTGGATTTCCTTCTTTTTTGCTATAAAAATCAGTTGTTTCACCTAGTTTAGCAAGAGCAAATCTTCCGACACCTTTTGATCCTGCAAGAATCCTTTTATGACTATTTTGATCATAGATTTCATATCCTTTATAGCTTTTTCCTATGTGCATCCAGTGGGTCTTTATATCGTCTTCATTCATACCAATACCATCATCGGTTATTATTATACTATTATCCGCAAACTCAATTGTAGTAGTTATTGAGTTTGCATCATAGGCGTTTTTTACCAATTCAAGAATTGCAGATTCATCATTGGTGAAATTTTGTACACCAAGAAGCTCAGCTATGGTCTTATCTTCTACAATATATTGTAGGTATTCCATTTTTTACCTCCTAGTAAATTTATAGTTCTTTATATCATTACAAGTGATCCTGATGGAGGTACCACTTACAGGAATGCCAATCTTTTTTACGTAATCCATAAATTCTGGACTTTTTAGAATTTGTTTTGCAAAATCAAGGTCATACTCGTCTGTTTTAGGATATATATATATTCCAGAATAAGGTATTGTATCTGAATCTAAAACGTATAAATTGACAGAATCGGTTACAATTGTTGATAATAAGAGTTTTTCACAATTAAGATGTGAAAGCGCTTGAGAACGTCCATATTCAAACCACTTAGCACTATTATCACTATTTCTATTATCAAGTTCTTTTCTGTATCTGTTTAAGTATCTTCCAATATTGGGAAATTTTAATAAGAAATCTTCGGAAGAGTATTTTTTTAGTTTATCATTTTCATATCTATATGGAAAGATGATATACTCTTGCTTTTTATATCTTAATGATCTAGGACTAACCGCATGCCTTATTAGCTCCTTCTCAAGGTTATTCTCCTTTATGTTTTTTTCTGAAACAATAAATGCTTCATTACATAGTGTGGCAATAACAATTGAAGCATCATAATAATCTCCAAATCGTAGTGATTTGTCATCATTTGATGGTATATTCTCTGTAAACATCCACTTCTCAGATAAAAAGATTTTATTAACAATATTACTTGTACTATCAGTTATATTATAATATTTTACAACATCATCATTATTTGATTTATCATATAAAAATATACAAGAAGACGTTAAAGTGGATTCAAATAAAACTTTTGATGGGTACTCATAAATCTCAGAAATATGAGGAAACATTAGTTCTCTGAGATGTTTAGCAAAAACATTTTTAAATATATTGCTTGGAACTAATTGAACCATTTTCCCCTCTTCAGATAGTAAAGATATGCCTAATTCAACAAATGCATAACAATAATCAAATTTGCCCTTTTGACAAGATTTAAAAATAGTTCGAAGATAATTCCGATTGTCTGTGTCTATTTGTTTATAAGAAATATAAGGTGGATTCCCAATAATATAATCAAAAACAACATTGTATTTATATTTCAAAGCATCGTAATTATGAATATTCCAGTTGACTTTCGGAAGTTCATACTTATCTGCCAAACAATTTAGTCTATCAAGTGTGTCACAAAATAATTTTTGATCAAGTTCAATTCCTATTATATCATCAGCTAGTCCACTAGAAATCTGTTTTTTTTCGAGTCCGCATTTTAAACATTCTTTAATATATTTTTCCACAATAGCAATTAAAATATTACCATTTCCAAAAGAATTCTCTAATACTTTTTTTCCATATAAATCTGTGGAATAGTCTATGATTTCCAGCAACTTCGCTACCATTTTTTCTGGAGTAAATTTTTGGCATTTCGCCCTATTCTCGTCAATATCAAAAATATTGCTCATTACATTACCTCAATATAATATAATTATTATACTATTATAACACGTTTTAATAAATAATTCAACACCAAAATGGAAAAAATTCAACACCAAAATGGAAAAAATCACATATTACCATTTTGCTTGATTTATCTTTATTAATATGCTATAATAAAAAAAACGTTAAACTGAGGTGTTCACTTTGTCCTTAATTTTTTCCGTCTGCGATGACGACGCGACTCAGCTTGGCTCACTCCAAGCTATGCTTTCTGAATGGAATCCAACTGTAAGAATAAACGAATACACCTCCGCCGAACAGTTCCTATTCAGTTATCCTAATGCCCCCTGTGACCTGCTCCTTCTCGACATTGAAATGGGCGATATGAACGGAATGGAGCTTGCACGAAAGCTGCGGAGCAAGGGCGATATGCTCCCGATCATTTTTATTACAGGTTACTCGGAGTTCATGCAGGACGGGTATGATGTGGAGGCTCTCCACTATCTGTTGAAGCCTGTGGATAAGGAAAAGCTCTTTGCGGTGCTTGACCGATATGAAAGCCGCCACTCAGCTGACAGCAGAGTGATCTTCCCCTGCGGTGATGAGTCGGTGTGCGTCAATGCCGAAGATATTATGTATATTGAAGCATTTGGCAAGAAAACGCAAATTACACTAAAAGACGGCAAAGAGATACTCTGCACCTGCGGTCTGAGTGCTGCTACCGAAAAGCTGGGGAAAGGCTTTGTGTCCTGCCACCGTTCCTATGTGGTGAATTTAAGCTTTGTCCGCAGCATTTCAAAGACGGATATAACACTTGATAACGGAAGGAAGATTCCATTGTCCCGCAGGCTTTATGACAGCGTGAACAAGGCATTTATCAGCTTTTACAAGGAGAACAGACCATGAAAACAGCTATCGTTATTGCAATCATAATATTTGGCATTGCGGTTTTGGTGGCTGTGTTTTTTCTTCTCCGAAAGCTGTTCTACCACCTTGTTGACAAGCGTATCGCAGAATTCCAAAGCGACCTTATCGCAAAGCAGACCGCCGAGATACAAAATATGTACCGACAGATGCAGGAATGGCGGCACGATTACCGCAACCACATTCAGAATATGAAAAACCGCCTTGACAGCGATAACGGCGAGTTGGAGAGGTATCTCGATGACTTGGCTGACGACCTCACGCAGGCAGACACTTCTATCAAGACGGGCAATGTTATGGCTGACGCTGTGCTGAACAGTAAGCTATCCGTTGCAGAACAAAAGGGAGTAAGGCTCAACGTCAAGGCACATATCCCGAACGGGGTTGCCTTAACCGATGTGGAGCTATGTTCCATACTCGGCAATCTGCTTGACAATGCTATGGAAGCCTGCGAAAAGCTGCCCGTAGATGCACGATTTATCAGGGTGTATATCGACAAATTCAAGGGGCAGTTTTACCTTTCGGTACAAAATTCCTCTCCTGCCGTTCAGCGAGATAAGAGCATTTTTCACACAACAAAAGCAGGCACTCACGGCTTCGGGCTGTTTCGCATTGACCGCATTGCAAAGAAATACGGTGGATATGTGAACAGGCAGTATGAAGAAGGAGTGTTTGCAACGGAGTTACTATTACCAATAAATGTATAAAAGCTGCCGTTCATTCCGTATTTTGACCGTTCGTTCCGAAATCCACACGAGCGGTCATTTTTATGTTATACTGAAAGTCGGAGGTGAAAGCGGTGAAACGAGTGAAAATTGCAAAGTACACCAAAGAGAAACATAAAGCGGCGGTGGAAAAGGCAAAAGCCGAGAGAAAAGCCCGAAAATACGGCTTATGGGATAATATCAAGTATGTTATATGCGAGTCATGGAAGGCTGATAAAAAGGCGGTCATAATGATATTTGCCGGGTTGATATTTATTAATGCTGCTAATTTTGCAGGGCTTTTCTGTGACAAATTTGCTGTTGACCTTGTTTTGAATGAAGATGATCGTCTTGTGACTGGATGTGTTCTTCTTTTGCTTATATTTGCCAAAGAGCTGTCTATGTATTTATATGATGTTGCAGGTGTATATCGGGGCTGGGTAGGATACAGAAAAGTCTCAGGTCATATTCAGATGAAGCTGCTCAGGAAGTATACATATACGGATTACGAAAACACCGAAAAGACCGATGTGAACGATAAGCTGCAAAAGGCGGTAACTGCTACAGATCAGGTGTTTTTCCAGATGCTTTACAATATGAGAGAAATGCTCGGTAAGATACTTGCGTTGTTTGCTCTTGGAGGAATTTTTGCCTATCTCAACCCTTTTATGATACTGATAGTTGCGATACCGAGCTATCTTGATTACAAGATCGAGCGCCATAAGAATATGTGGATATGGAATATGGCGGATAACTGGCAGAATTATGAAAGGCAGATAAGATACATAAACAACTCGTCTGCCGACACAAAATACGCAAAAGATGTAAGAATATTCAACCTACCGCATTTCTTCAAACAGACAATGGATCGTTCGTTGGGAAAGCGTTTGGAATGGACAGAGCAGGAGGACGAGTGGACATTCAGGCATAGGATACCGAGCGCTATCATAATTTATCTGGGCTATATGCTGTCTTATGGCTACATTATTTACCGTGCATTTACAGGCAGTATCGGAGCAGGTGATTTTGTGCTGTATTTTAATGCAATACTTCTTTTGTCAAATACAGTTTACAATCTCGTTGATAATTACAGCGGCTTCAGATGGCAGAGCGATAATGTTTCATATGCAAGAGAATACTGTGATATTCCCGATAAGACCAATCGTGGCAAGGGTGAGCCTCTGCCCACAGATGATTATGAGATAGAATTTCGGAATGTGAGCTATACTTATTACAAAGCTGACGAGCCGACTATCAAAAATCTTTCCTTTACGCTTCGCAAGGGAGAAAGGCTGGCACTTGTGGGCTTGAACGGTGCAGGCAAGACCACGCTCATCAAGCTGATGTGCGGTCTGTACGACCCGACAGAAGGCGAGATATTACTTAACGGCAAGCCCGTCAACGCATATAACCGTGATGAATATTTCACACTGTTTTCAGCGGTATTTCAGGATATTCAGGAACTGCCCGTAAGCATAGCGGAAAATATTTCGGGAGTAACATACGAGCAGACAGACAAGGAAAAGCTCACTCGCTGCATGAAACAGGCAGGACTTTATGAAAAGATAGAAAGTCTCCCCGACAAGGAGAGGACACAACTTGACCGAAGTCTTTATGATGATGCGATAGAGCTTTCGGGCGGTCAGAAGCAGAAAATGGCGCTTGCTAAGGCGCTTTACAAAAATGCTCCGATACTCCTGCTTGACGAGCCTACGGCCGCACTTGACCCCATAGCCGAGCAGGAGATGTATCTGCAATATGCCGACTTTTCAAAGAGCAAGGCAAGTGTGTTTATTTCGCATAGATTGGCTTCAACACGTTTTTGTGACAGGATAATTCTCCTTGATAACGGCGAGATCGCTGAGATAGGCACACACTCGGAGCTTATGGCGATGAAGGGCAAGTATGCGGAGCTTTATGATATCCAAAGCAGCTACTACAATGAGGGGGAGGTGAATCCGTATGAAGGAGAAAATGACGATACGCAGTGTGTATGAATATACAGTTAAATCTATAAAGATGTGTGCGGCAGCAGATAAGGGTGCAATGCTGCGTGAATCCTTTGATAATGTTATATGCTTGTTTGAAGAATTTCTTGATGTTATCATGATAAAGCTGATAATAAACGGAATGAGCACAGGAAAAACATTCAGGGAAATGCTCTTAATGGTAGTTGTATTCCTCATTCTGGAATATATCTCCGGTTTAACAAGAGATCTTATCTGCCGCAGAAAAAAATGCCACAGTCAGCGATTAGATCAAAATCTTAGGAATATTCTTAATGATAAAGTTCTGCATATGGACTATGCAAACATAGAAAACCCGGCCTTTCAGGAGAAGCGAAGCAGAGCATACGATAATCTTTTCGGTCAATTTGGGATAAAAGAAGTGATAGGAGTAACAGCCTGGCAGTTACATAATACAGTCAAGGTGATAGTAAGTATTGTTATGATAATCCCGTATGTTATTACAGGAAGTAACAGAAGCGGATTTGCCGGCTTTATCTGTTCGCCGCTCGGCTTTTTATGCTTTCTGGGAGCGGTCATAGCCGCTGAAATGCTCAAGGTATTCTGGATGAAAAAGGTAAATGTCCTTTATGAAAATCTAAGGCAAGACCCCGAAACTATACGTGCCGAAATGACCTCCAAAAGATTTTTCTACGGAATAGTTGATAATTACCGTTCAGGCAAGGAAATAAGGATCTTCGGCGAGCGAGGGCTGATATTGAATAAAAGGCAGCACTACTTTGACGTATTCCTTTCAAAATGGAATATTGGTTATAAAAAGACGGCAGGATATTGGATAGTCCAACGTGTTGCTGTGTTTGTATCCACTCTGCTGCGATACGGTTATGCGATACTTCGTGCAATATACGGTGGACTTTTGCCCGGAGATGTTATTGCTTTTGTATTGCTGTTCCTGAAAGTTTCAGACGGCATTTTCAGTCTGACAGATAATACGGTCAGCTTCCGAATGATAGCACAAAACTCAAAATATGTTTTCGACTTTCTTGACACTCCCGATGAACAGTACAAAGGCACTATCCCCACCGAAAAACGCAACGATAACGAGTACGAATTTGAGTTTAAGCATGTGTGGTTCAAGTACCCGAATACAGAGCAGTATGTTCTGCGTGATGTAAATATGAAATGGCGTATCGGTGAGAAAATGGCTCTTGTCGGGCGAAACGGCTGCGGCAAGTCAACTCTGGTAAAGCTCCTGTGCAGGCTCTATGACCCGACAAAGGGCGAGATTACGCTCAACGGCATTGACATTCGTAAGTATGATTACGATGATTATATGGCGCTGTTCTCGGTGGTCTTTCAGGATAGCAGCCTGTTCGCTTTCAGCCTTGCGGAGAATGTGGCGGCAAGCACGGAATACGATGCAGATAAGGTCGAGGACAGTGTGCGGAGAAGCGGTCTGTCTGAAAGGCTCGACACTCTGCCCGAGGGTATCAATACTTATCTCTATAAAGAGTTTGACGAACACGGTGTTGAAATTTCGGGCGGTGAAGCCCAGAAGCTGTGCCTTGCAAGGGCGATCTACAAGGGTGCGCCGTTCATCGTCCTTGACGAGCCTACCGCAGCACTTGACCCAATCTCTGAACACGATATTTACACCAAATTCAATGGTATTGTCGGAACAAGGACGGCTATTTATATTTCACATAGACTGTCAAGCTGCCGCTTTTGTGATGAGATAACCGTTATGGATAACGGCGAGATCGTGGAGCGTGGGAGTCACGATATGCTTGTGACCGCAGGCGGTCATTATGCGCAGCTTTGGTCGGCACAGGCGGAGTATTATCGGGATACGGCAGGAGAATTGTTTGAGTAAATAACAATATTCCATACATTTATCTGACCGTATGGTCGCTTCGGGGAGGTCTCGGAGGGTACTCCCTCTGAGCAGGTAGTACCGCGCAGCCTATGCAAAGCCCGCCCTTAGTCGGGGTTTGTATAGCCAGCGGTGCTACCTGCCTATGCTGCCATTTACGCAGCATGAAATGATTTTGCCGCACTTTTCTCGCGGCTGCACCACAATTGAACGAAAACGCATAACAGCGATACCGAAAAGCACTCTGCTCGGTATCGCTGTTTTTTTGCGCCTGTTTTTCATACCAATATCCACGCCAAATAATATCGAGCGCGTATGCGCCGCGGCGATTTTTTGGTATCAATGGGATTTTTGCAGCGGGAAATCTATCATTTTCGGGTCATTTTTGAGTCAATGTCAAATCGCGTGTTCGGTGGTATCATAGATAATGCGGAGAGGTATGACAGGCATACTAAAACCGCAAAGTTATGAAACGGAGGGATTTCAATGAGAGAATTGAAAAACGGAACGAAGATCATAGGCGTGGATCACGGCTATGGGAACATCAAAACAGCAAATACAATCATGCCGACGGGGATAACTGCATACCCTACAAAGCCGACCTTTGACGGAAATATCTTGCAGTATGATGGTATGTTCTATCGCATAGGCGAAGGACACAAGGCATTAATTGCTGACAAGAGCATAGACGAGGACTTCTACTTGCTGACGCTCGCCGCAATCGCGCAGGAGCTTCGCTGTACTTACACTACCGAAGCTGATGTGCATATCGCAGCAGGGCTGCCGCTGACATGGGTTAAGACCCAGCGTGAGGATTTCCGTCATTACATTATGAAGAACAAGAACGTCAAATTCACATTTAATGATGTGGCGTATAAGCTGCATATTGTCGGCTGCTCGATCTATCCGCAGGGGTATCCTGCCGTGGTGGATAGGCTTTCTCAGCTTACGGGCGTGAACTTGCTTACTGACATCGGAAACGGCACCATGAACATCATGTTCATAAACAACAAGCGCCCGATCGAGAGCAAATGCTACACCGAAAAGCTGGGCGTAAATCAGTGCGTGATCGCAGCGAAAAATGCGGTCATGGACAGTTTCTGCACGAAGATTGACGAGAGCATTATCGAGCAGGTGATAAGAACGGGCAAAGCTGATATTTCCGAAAAGTATCTGAACTGTATCACGGAAACGATCAGGAAATACTGCGCCGAGCTGTTCCAGACCCTCGCGAAGTATGAGTACGACCCCGAGCTGATGCGGCTTTATGTTGCAGGCGGCGGAGGCTGTATCGTCAAGAATTTTGGCGAGTTTGATGCAAACCGTGCGACGATTATTGACGATATTTGCGCCGCTGCTAAGGGCTACGAAACTATCGCCTATCAGCAATTGAAGGAGGGATAATGTGAGCAACATCAAATGCACAACGCTGCGTTTCAACGTTGACAAGCCGCTTGATCGGCAGGCTTGGGATTATCTGCATGGCATGGACAAGGACGAGTTTAAGTCATACAGTCAGGCGGTTGCTTTGGCGGTGACGGAATATTTCAAGCGTTATTACAAGCGCATTGATGATCCATATTTTGAAACAAGAGAGCGTGAGGAAAGGTTTGTTGAGCAGATTGTTGCGGCGGTTGAATCTGCGGTCGAGAAAGTACTGCCGAGCTTTCTTGCGGCTTGCTTTTCAAAAATTGTGGCGCCGTACAATATGGTAATGCCTGCGGCAAAAAATAACGAAAATACAACGCAACCCGACGAGATCGACTTCGATTTTGTCGGGGGATAAGGAGGGCTAATGAATAGGATTAGAGATAAGCAGTTTAACATAAGGCTGACAGAGAAGGAGCTTGCAGCTTTTGAACAAAAGAGAGCAATCAGCGGATTGAGTAAAACTGATTTCTTCGTAAAGATGATACGCAGCTGTAATATAAAGGTGTACCGTTTTAATGATGAGGTCAAAGCTATTATGCACGAGTTGAGAAAGATTGGCGTTAATCTGAATCAGGTGGCATATCTGGTCAACATTATGCAGGACGGGCAGGCTTTGAAAGAGCTGCACAATATGAAGGACAGCTTTTGCATGGCTATGGACAGGCTTTCCAAATTCCTTGACAAGCCGCTTGTGGAGGGGTAATGCCGTTCGGAAATGTTAATGTCAGCTACAAGCCCTGCAAGTCGGTCGGGGCACTGAAAAGCGCTGCGGCATATATGCTCGGTCGGCAGAAACAGCAGATAGAACAAGGCATAAAGAAAACAGCCGAGGGGCTTTACACCGCACTCGGCTGTGATCGGGATAATTTTGCGAACAATATTCTTGTCACTCGCAAGCTGAACGGCAAGAGTTATTCAAAGCACAAGGCGAATACTATCCTCGCTCACAAGATGTCTATTTCTTTTCACCCCGATGACAATGTGAAATACAAAGACGTATACAAGATTGCAGAGGACTTTGCGGAGCGCTTTATTCACAGCAAGGGCTTTGAGGTGCTGTTTGCAGTGCATACCGACACCGCCCACGTTCATGTGCATTTTTTGATAAGCAACTGCAATATGGTTACGGGGAAATCCTATCGCAGAAGTCAGCGAGACCTCTATGAAATGTCGGAGTATTTCGGGAAGAAATGCCTTGAATACGGCTTTACAAATTCGGTGCGTGAGAGCTTTTACAATCACGATATTACAAAGCAGAGAGATAAGCTGACCTTCGGTGAAACGCAGATACATAAGCGTGGCGAACAAAGCTACAAGGACGATCTGCGTGAGATCGTCAAGATAGCAGTCGGCAAGCCGGGCAACAAAACCTTTGAAGATGTTATTCGTTTTATTCAGTCCGAGTATGGTGTCGTGTGCAGGGTCGCAGGGAATACGGTTTCTTACCGACACCCGATATATCTTGATAAAAATGGCAAGCCAATCTCAATTCGTGCCGGCAGGCTGGGTGAGGCTTACACAAGAAAAGGCATTGAATATGCGTTGCAGCAAAGGGATTTGAAATTACAGCAAAGTGTGCCTGCAAAAACTCTACAGAAGAAAAAACTCCGCAGATAAAAGGGCTATTCTAATGCGAGATAATTGGGCAACTTAGTTATGCCTGCACGTTTGAAATACTTTGCTGCAAGCTCGGCTTTCTCTCGCAGATCATCATCGGAAAGCACCTCACGATATATTTTGAAAGCCTTGATGAAATACGACTCGGCGGTCGGAATTCCGCTTAGCTGCAAGGTAATAACGGCTATGTCGAATAGAATGTCGGCATAGTCGGAACTGGTCTCAGAGTTGGTCGCCTTGACAAGCTCGGCGCACTTTTGGAGTGCTGCGATTGCTCTTTTGACCTCGCCCGTTTCCGCAAGTAGTCGGGCGTAGTTGCGTGACATGATAATTACATCATGCATGCATATGATAACAAAATAGATGACCGCTGAAACAGCGTAAATACGCCATTTTATAAAGAAATGAGAGGTGAAGCAGATGAATGATAACAAATCCAAATTTCCTATCGGCGAGCTGGCACAGTCTGCTTCGCCGAGCAGTCCAATTGTTGACGAGATAGCTGAAAAAAAGAAAAATCAGAAGAAGTCGCTCATCAAGATGGGGGCTATGGGGATATTAACGTTAATTTTGTTAATTTTTTCCTCGCTTTCATGGTTCACTATGAACACTCAGGTGGAATCTGGTGGTATGTCGATAAAAACTGCGCCGCTTCCTTTTGAATTAAAAACATCTGGAAGTTCAGGGCTTTACGACGGCTTTTTAGATGAAGTTGCTACAGGTTATGCCAATACTGAAACAACCGGTGGTTCTCAGGGAATAAAATGGAAACTTACAAAAAATGTTTCTGAAATGAACAATGTCAGGACAGCGGGCGATACAACGGATTTCGCTGATATAACAAAAATTGATTCTGATAAGTATGGATTAAAACCTGGTGATAGTGGAGAATTGGTATTTTCAATTGTTCCTAACGGAACTGCTGAACTTAATATTTCTATTAATGTTAAGATAACAGGTTACAAAGCTGGTTTTGATAATGAGGGAAATAAAACAAGTGCTGCTCTTCAAAAAGTAACTGATGAAACTATGGTTCATTATTTGAATTCTCATATTATTCTTTTCTATATGGGGGCAGATAACAAAAAACACTTATTGACTTCTGATGGATTTAATGTTCCTGTATCAGAGGAAACACCAGTAACTATTTATTGGGTATGGCCAGCCACCCTTAGAGAAATACTTGATGCTAATATTGAAGCGATAAATGATACGAACGCTTCCAAGGAGGTAAGACGACTCTTCTTTGAGCATCCTGACTATTTCTTGAAAACTACTGGCAGTGATTCATTTGAAAGCATAACAGTAGCTGCTAATGAAGATACTGATGTTCAGGAAACAGCGATTGCTGATTTTCTTCCTTCTATTTCCGGAAGAAATTATAATACATATGGTTCGATGTATAACGATGCCGATCAAACAATAGGTGATAACTTTAATTATATTTTAGTGGAACTTGTTGCTGATTTGGATAATGATTGATTAAATTAGACGGAGGTGGGAACTTTGAAAGCAATAGATGCAGCAGTTGAGAAGTATAAGGAGCTTTCCGCCAAAGAAAAGATTAAGTTGGTAGTTGCGTTTACAATGACTATAATTGTCTTGATATCCGCTCCGACTCTGGCATGGTTCTCACGACAGAAACAAATGGCGACAATGGCGAAGGTAGATTCTCCTGCCAAACTCTCGCTTAAAGCAGGTGCTAGAGAAGACATCATAAATTTTAAAATGGCTGGAATTGATGTTACAAAGGGGAATTCAAAGGATTTTGTTTTCTGTGTAGAGGGCGAGGATATTAGCTCTTACAATATACAGCTTGCACATACAACTAATATTAATTTTACCTATACGATTTATAAAGCTAAGGAGGCGGAAACAGGAGTCGAGTATGTTAAGGCATCTGATAGTAAGCCTGTATATTACCAAAAATCCGGTTCGGCTTTAAGTGGAGATTATGTAAATGGTACATATGATACAAAATCAGCACGTAATGTAGGGAATACTCAGTATGAAGACCCAAGCTATAAAAATGGAGAAGATCCTGATTCAAGGCAAAAATTTGCCGAGCCATTGTATTGGCAGACAAATCCCGCTATTCAAGCAAATGATAGTGAATATGATGCTGATAACAGTGAGCGATCATTTATAAATTATTATGTATTAGAAGTCACATGGGGTGCCGGAGTTATAAATGATAAGGAAACAGATCTTGTTTATTTGACTGCCCAAGTTGCCCAATAACATAATGAGAGGAGGATGACTGTGAATAAGATCAGTAAGACTATTAAGAAATATTGGATTACTATATGGCTTATTGTCGCTGCTATTTCCTTCTCTTTAATAACGACTTATGCTATTTATACCAGAATAACAATAGCTAAAAGAGTTGTTTCAACTCAAGCAGGTGCAAGTAGTTTATTTAGCTCTGATTATATGAGTGAAGGCGGAACTAAGACTATAGAACCTAAAACAGATACAACAACTAATCCTGAAGTTTCGGTTCATGTTTATAACTACATCTATCCCAAAGAAGCTGTGTATAGAAGTAATGTAACTGAATATGATCTTGTTGCTACTATTGGAAAATTTGACGAAAGCGAAGTATTTCATGAGATAAGTGATGAAGATGAGATAAGTGATTTGGAAGACATGACATACTCAATTACATATAATGCCACAAATGAGATATTCACATTCGGTGGTGAAAACGGAACAAATCATACTTTCTACGGGTGTTCGATAGCGGGCGAAGCGGCAAATTCCGATTCGTTCACTCTTGTATTTGATAAAAGTGAACTTGGGAACAATGCAAAAGAATACTGTATAAGATTAGTAGCATATCCTTATGACAACGATCTGCCGAGACTGACCGGTGATGTTATGGTAAGGTATTCGAAACAGGCATCTGTTGGCTGGAGCGGAGAAGTAGAAAAACTTGATAATTCAATAATCAATAGCTATGACGGCTTTAATTACTACCTTGAAGGAAACGGGAAGGGTAAGATAACCTTTAAATGGGATTCACGGTATCTGACCATAAATAAAGAGTTTTTGAATAACTCTGATAATGTTTTCTATAATAAGGTGTCTGACGATGTATTTGTAAAGTACGATACACCGCCGGTTGAATCGGAATTGACTCCTGATGACGAAGGTTTTGTGTATTTAACTTTAGAGGTCGATTCGACAGATAAAAACAGATATGAGATACAGTTCTTTAAGGTGGATCCAAGTTATAACTATTCTAAATCTAACGTAGAGGGTTATTTGCCCGATAGTAATGATTGGACGCCGAACACGTGATCTTTCTGAAGAGTATAATTTGATTTAATTCATCTGAAAACGTGGTGATAAAATGAAACACATTAAAATGAATACTAGCAAAGCTATGAAAAGAGTAGTATCTATTGCTACGTCAATGACGTTGCTTATTTCAAGCCTGTACTATCCTGAACTTGGCGAAGAGGTAAGTGAGGTTATAAACACGATTACAGCTAGTGCTACGGTTAATGGATTTAAGGAGATTGATTCCCTTGAAGAACTATATCGTTTCTCAGCTGCGTACAGCTCTGATAGTTCACTTCAGTACATGGATATTATAATCAATATAAATGGTGACATTGAACTTTCTCCAACTAAAGTTTTTGAAGACGAGGAACTTGAATGGCATCCTATTGGTACTGTCGGCAGACCGTTCGGAGGACGAATTACACTTAGTACAACTGCCGGAATGACGCAGAATATTGTTGTTAACTCGCCGATGTTTGGCTATGTCATGGATTCTGTTGAATTTATTAATATTAATGATTATAAGACTCAAAAGATCAACCTTATCAAAAATGATAGTTCTGATGCTCCTCTTTTTGCGACAAATGTTGTGCATGATTCAACGTCTACACCTACAACATGGAAAATAGCTACTGATGGAGCAGGAACTTATTCCGGTATTGTAGGAACAGTTGGAACAGGTTCTGACCAAACTACCGTTAATTTTGAGTTAGAATTGAATTCTTCTGCGGAAGTGTCTACTGCGAGCAATGCAGGTCACATTTGCGGAACAATAAATAAGAATTCTAATGTTAATGTGGATTTCTTAGCCACCAGCACAGCCTCTGCCACTAACATAACTTCTAGCAATGGAAATGCTGGAGGTCTTGTTGGTGAGATGTTCCCAGGCTCTGAGTTGAATATTATTACTAATGGTACTACATATGCCAATGCTTCAAGGACTGTGACGGGTAAAACCTATGCCGGAGGACTTGTCGGAAAGAACGACCAAGGCACCGTTACGATAAAGGTAACTGAATCATCTGCGGCGGAAGATGTTTATAACGCTTTAGGCACTATCAAGGCAACCGACGGTGCTGCTGGCGGAGTTTTTGGATACTATAAGATTACTGATACTTACAACAAGTTCTCTCCTGATTATTATACCAGCACTACAGGCTGCTCGCTGAATGGAAAAATAGCGGGTGGTCTTGTAGGCGTGCTTGAAGCGAGCGGTATCGATGTGACCTACTCAGGGGCAGACTCTAACCATAAATTGGATGTAAAATCCACTCTTGCTGCAGATAACACAAATTATGGCGGTATTGTTGGAACGTATTCAAATACTGATCTGACTAAGTCATTTACCATCGAACACGTAAATGTTACTACGGGCGGAAACAAATCTACAAATTATGGCGGTGCCATAGCATCCCTCGTCGGGAATTCAGCAGTATATGTAAAGGTGAATGACTTTTCATGCACTTCTAACTCAGGTGCCTCCGGATGTTCGTATTTCGGCGGAGCTGTTGGTGATTCAGGTAGTAGAGGAAGTTTACTTGACATAGGTGACATTACTGTTGTTGTAAAGAAGAATAACGCTCTTGATACTTTCACTGGCGGCGGAGTAGTCGGAAAACATAATTCTGGAGTTCTGCGCCTAAGTGGAACGACTGATCTGTCTCAGGCAACAGCAGGTTCCAAAGGTCAGATCGTTGGTGAGCGCACTAATGGTCTTGTTTATGCTCTGGGTAGTGGTGAAGATGAAGATGGAACCACTTACGAAGGCGGCTGGCGACTTATACGGTCAAGTACTGATGCTGATGTAGATGATATAGGTACATGGGGCGAAGTAGTAAGAATAGATGATGTTGAAGTTAAGGATCCTGAAGAGGGTGTTGACACCAGCAACGCTATCCTTATATATAATAGCACTGCTCATACGGTTACTGTAGGTTCTGTTGTAACAGATATGCGCAGCCCTGCAGACTTTACTAGAACTGCACTTAATATGCAGCTGAATGATGGTGATGATGGTTCTCTAATATTTACAAGTTCTGAAAGAACTGAGTTACTTGATGATGCTTATACAATTTTTGGAACGATCTCTCTTTCAGGGACAGGTATAACTGGTTTTATGCGTGATGGTTCAACCAAGAGTGACAATGATACTTCTGAAATCAAGTTTTTTACAGGCAGTCTCAGTAAGGGTGAAGCTACTGATGGTGAAGAAGATGCAGATGCTGTTGTTGAACTCGCTGTGGGCGAGCGGTATGGTATATATAGTGGAACTGCCAACGGCAGAGGTGCCATATACAAGCACAGATTCAACGGACTGTTTGCACGTACTGGTGAAGGTGCTATAATAGAAAATATATCTATTGGTGGAACGATGAATGTCAGATCCAAAGTGGCTGATATGAATGTCGGTGGAGCTATAGCATATCTTCGAAATGGAGCTACGCTTATTAATGTTAATGTTTCTGAAACTATTAATTTCTATGATTTTTCAGCTAATAATACAAGCGGGCAATATGTTGGTGGTCTTGTCGGAAGAACTAATTGTGATGCAGGAAAGAACGTTACTATCGGTGGTACGGATGAAGATACGAAAGCAATAATAGCTCCTAATATTATTGTTACCGGAAATCTTCGTAGCAATATAAATAATAGCGATAAAACTGTAGTTTATCAGACGATCGGTGGAGTTATAGGTTATATCAGTTCGACAGCGTCTGCCACCACTACTTTGGAACACATTACGCTTTCTGTTAACATAGATGCTTCTAATGCTACAGCAGCTGCTAACGTCTCCACTGCTGGTCTTATTGCTGATATTGCCTGGAACAGTACTGATACGAGAAGTCTCGTGTTGGAAGATATCGACGTAGAAAATACAAAGGTAAAGAATACAGCAGGTACTGAAACTGGCGGTATCCTGGGCTATCGTTGGTTGGGCACTGATGTTGCTTTTAGTGATGTTGTTCTGACCAGCGGAAATGAGATAATTTCTCCGTCAAGCTATGTCGGCGGTCTTGTTTACAGGGCTACAGGACATTGGACGATCAATTCTGCCGGAATTGATATTGACGATATTGCGATCAAGAAAAACGCAACTGATACAGCTGCGCCTACAGGACTGGGCATCATTTTGCATGACGGATATAATTCATCGTCAGCCATTTACATGGAGTTTATGGCTGAGGATAGTTATGCTCTTGAGAGCGGTCTTTCGTATATTCCCGATATGACTGGTACGGGGAAGATATATGATGAGATATGTGCTTGTCTGGCTGACAGTGCTGAGCATATTCTCACTAATGATACTGCTGGTGTTATTTCGTACTATACAAGCGGTGGTTCGTATACAAGTGGTGAGGGAACAAAGAACAGCTATGATAATATATATAACGAAACCGTTGTAAACAACAGATCAAGATACTACTACAATGCTGATATAGAATCATATACGACCAATAGTTCAGACCCCGGTTATAAATTATTGTACTGGAGTCTTAATCGTTATGCCGCTGCAAATATCAAGCATTGCTTTCCTAATCCTTTTTCTGGTGATGTTTTGACCGGCACATTTGATCTCAAGAATATTTCATATTATCCTATTGACATTTCAGAAAATGTCAGCATTGGCGATGCTACATTTATTTTCTATAACACACTTATAGAAGATACTGAAACAGCAGCAGACACAAAACGTTCGACCAGAGACGGCAAGTCTCAGCATTATACTATGCATATGGGATTGTTTAGAAATGTCTCAGCTACGATTACTACCACGGGGATTATTACAATGTATGGCTCAGTGGGTGTAGATAATCATTATTCCGGAGCGTTAATAAATGGAACATTGACAGGTACACTTAATACTGCAACTGCCAAAAACATATACTTAGGTGATGCAAATAATCAAATACCACTTGAAATAAGCAATATAAATAAATATTTATTTATAAACAAGATCGGCGACAAGGCTGTTTTAAATTTAAATGGATTGTATATTAATGGTGCTGCATATGACACCAACGATGATAATACATATGCCAGCAGTCTGATTGGCGACGTTCAGGGGGCAGGTATAAATCTTATATTCAATAATATAAGAATAGATGGTAGAAATAAAGAGAATGTTACTATTACAGGAACTACCACAAATGGTAAAAATGGTACTTATGTTACTTCCAAATCTATTTTCTCAAATGCGACGTTATTGAATAAGTTGGATGTGGATTCAACCTCGGTAGCTGTTTATAACTTTTCGCAGAAAGAAGACTGGGGAACAAATAATACTTCGATGACAAAAAGATCAGCTGGTTATGGAAAAGTTACTTATGGTCGTGAGCTTACTGACTCTGTCGAATATGAAGATGAAGAAAACAGATATTATGAGGACGGTGAAAATGGAAACTACATTGCACCTGTAACATATCCTGGTAAATTTGATTCAGCAACAGCTCCCTTGGGTACGGCGTATAATTTTAGTTCGGATTATTTACCATATGTGCGATACTTCACATCTGATACAACAAAAATCGCAAACCCTCCTGCAGCAACCTATACTCTTAGAGAGATAAAGGTTAATGTTGTGCCTTCTGATCTTACAGAAGGTTGTGGATCATACGATCATCCATACAGCATAACCAGCCCGAAGCAGTTAGCTGCTGTTTCAATGATGCTTGATTATAAGAATTCTGCTGAGACCGCTCTTATCCCCAATATTATGCTTCCTGAGACAAATGATGGTACTCACTGGTGCTGCACCGGAAGCACCGGCTCTGGCGCACAGGAGCAAAACACAAATTCCTGCTTGCTCTTTACTTATGATTCTGGCTCAGGAAAATACAAGCATGATTTTACTACGAAATCTACTGATCCCGGCACTGGAGAGGAGATCACAACTGTTGTTAGGACTGTAACTTGGGAGATCAATGATGTTCGCAAATACCTTGCATCTGCATATTATCAGATCGGTACCAGTATCGTTCTAACTTCTACGTTTACTGGTCTGGGCGCATATGATAGTGAGTATGCTTTTAAGGGCGTCATTGTTGGCCTTAATAACAATATTACAGTAACTAATACTACAGCCACTCCGTTAATTAAAGTCAGCAACGGAAGTGTAGTAAAGGATCTTAAGATAGTTGTAAATGCAGCTAATACATCGACGGCTTTCGGAACTAATGGAAGCAATAATACAATTTTCGATTACAGTAGCAATGCATTGTTCTATGGTGGCGTTATTGGTAAGATAATGGGTGGAGACAATATCATTGATAATGTTTCCATGACATATTCAAACAATGGTTTTATTAAGACGCAGAATCAATTGCTTATATGTGTTGGTGGATATGTTGGTGTTATTGTAAATGGCGGGCTTGTTTTCAGAAACATGACTTCGAGCAGCTTTACAAATAAGAGCAGTTTTAAAGTCAATAAAGACGGCGCATCTACTGCTGAAAACTGGGTCCTTGACGAGAATAATGCTACAGCGCATAGTCACCTTTTTGTAAACCCCTACATCGGCAGGGTCATCAACGGCTACGCTATAAACGAAACAACTACCGATGCCACAAAGAAAACTACGTCAAGATACAGTGGCGATCCTGTTGCATTAACTGATGAACAGGGCAACTATATTTACAAGTATTATAATGCAAATGGCGTGGTGCTGACTGATGTTACTGACCCTGACAATGATGAAAGGGTAGCAGAGAAAGTTCAACAGTTTGAGTACCAGTATACCCTCGACAACGGCACCAAGAATTATCAGATAGCTGATGTCATTGCTGACGTAAGTGAGGATTCTTCTGTTACAGATAAGCCTCATAAGCTATATTACGATACCAAAGTCAGCACAAATGACCGTGTGAATATTCCCGACGGTCAGGCTCTGCTTATCCTGTCGCTGATAACTCAGTCGGGTGCAGGAACTGCAACATCAGCTGATGGTGCTTATGCTTATGCTATTGGCTATGACGGAGACACGCATTATGGTCATGTTTCCGACGTTGATACCTCTGCGCATAATGTTGCAACACACCTTGCAGATTATGACGAAGTTGGCAGTATTAAGTTTTCGCAAAAAGCTACCGGAGATTATGCAACGGCTGTCAAGGATAAGTATAATGACAGTACAGCTGTGCCTTATATCATTTACCATTATACTAAAGCTGATACAAGCGGTAATTATCCGGCAAGAAAAATGACCGGTGCTACTGATTTTATGAAGCTTTCAACTGCGGGAGGAACGTATTATCTTCCTGAGTCCTTTAGAGGCATCGGGTCTATTTGTGATGGTAAATATTCTGTTCAGAATGGTGTTAATTCAGCAGATAAGGTTAATGAATATCAGATGCATATCTACGGATTCGAAGGCAATGGCGCTACTATAAACGAGCAGATCATTTTCAATACTTATATCAATACAAGCGATAATTACGCCAACAAGGTTTATGGAAATTCTAATATTAATCTTGGCTTTGGATTGTTTAATATTCTTGTTCAAAAGGCGAAAGATGCTGACGGAACAACTTATAATCTTGACGAAGGTTATTACATCGGGAATTTTAATCTGACGGGAAAAGTTGTTGTTAAAGAGTACAATACATCTGGCGTAGAACAAACTGGAGGATTTGATACAACAAATGGAAATAAGAGCCCTCATCGTAATCGTTATTCTGTTGGCGGTCTTGCGGGTGGTACTCTTGTTACACAGTTTACAAGAGTAACAGATGGGAAATCAATTACCAATCCAAGTATTGAAACATATGTAAACATATATGACCTTGATTTAGACACTCTTACAATTACAGGTACCAGTTGGTGCGGTGGTTATATTGGAAGAAATAATATTACTGAATATGATGCTAACTATGGAAGCGGTAAAATGAACCTGTTTTTTAATGGCTGTGATGCTACAAAGGTCATTATTACTGGTTCTCAGGGATGCAGTGGTGGCATACTTGGAGGAAGTATGTCAGGATTCCCAAGCCTTTATATCAATACTGCGAAACCGAAAAGTGGAGATACTCATTCAACAGGTGCCGATGGTTATTTTAGCTCAACGATGAAGCTTTCCATCACAAATAATGGAGATTGTTCACAATGCGGTATTGGAGCAGTTGCTGGAACTATCAGAAATGGATATGAGGTGACCCTGTGGGTAAACAATCTTACAGTGGAAGGATATGGAGCTAATAATGGATTCTCAAATGGATCTACATCTGTAAAAACCACATGGACTCAAGGCGTAGGTGGACTTTTCGGGTTTGTAAGAAAAGCAGATTCTGTTGTTATTACTAATTGCGAAATAAAAAATATTGATATTAGTGGTCCAATGTCAGGAGGCTTGTTTGGAAATATTGATATATATGATACTGCACCAGAATTTGGTGTTTCTCCTAAAATAAAGATTTTTAATACTAAGATCTATTCTGGAAATAACAATAACAATATATCTGCAGTTATAGGTGCTGGTGGTGTATCAGGGCAGTTTGTAACCAGTAAGAGTTATACTGATAGTGTTGTTGGTTATAACGGAGAAACGTTCATTTACGATATAGATGGATGTGAAGTTTATGGATATACGATTTCTCAGACTGGTACTGATGATAAAGAATGTGGTGCAGGCGGATTTATAGGTTATGCTAATAATGCACAGAGAACGATAGTAAATTCTCGTGTTCATGATTGTACAATAAAGGTTGACGGCTCACAAGTAAAACATGGTATGGGCGGTCTTGTTGGAGATACATCAAAAGGAATCTGGGGCTACAATATTGCTTCTTACAATAATACATTTGCATTTTTGGGAGAAGATACAAAAGCAAAGTGTGGCGGATTTATCGGTAACACTAATGGGCAAGAACTTAAAATTGTTGGCTTTACAAGAAAAAATAATAGTATGAGTGATGGTACCGCCATAACGCTTGATTGGGATTCAAATAGTAAGCCGAAGTCAGGCTCCTATGTTATCGATGCCGACTACATGAACATCAGCACCGGTACCAACCACGGTACTGCTATGCCAGTAGGCTTTGACAATGGTACAAATGTTGGCGAAGGTGCCGCAAAGAATTACTTCCCCTATGTAACTGTTAGTCCTAAAGTAACTGTTGGTGAAG
Source organism: uncultured Ruminococcus sp. (assembly GCA_937894495.1). Lineage (GTDB taxonomy): Bacteria > Bacillota > Clostridia > Oscillospirales > Ruminococcaceae > Hominimerdicola. The sequence goes on from CALCRR010000418.1 coordinate 25,122, forward strand.
ATAACTTCCTGACAGGTGACGGTGTCAGCATCGTTGATGTTGAAAAGACCGTCGAGGTAGAAGGTGGGGAAGATGAAACCGTTACCGTAAGTGTTCCGGTTGCTAAACTGATAACCGATGAAAACACTGGCACAGCTGCTGATAACAGGATCGCATACAAAACTGTATCAGATGATGATATTACAATTGTAAAGAATTTGATATCTTATGGCGAAGATACCTCTGCTGATCATGATATCAAGCTGACCACGTACTTTACTGAAATGGGGCGACCGGAAGGCTATGGCGGGGATGATTTCCCGATAATTGCGGTCAATGGAGGTGCTGAGAATTATAATAATGAAATAAATGCTTATATCCGAACACTTACCAATACAACTGATAGTTATAATACTGATGTAGCTGGAAAGTATTCTATCACATTGTATCCTTGTCAATGCATAGATGGTGTTTATCAGAAGGTATCGGGAACAACGGGATTCCAACTCAACAATAGCAATAACTATGTGATGGTCGATTCTGCTGCTGACTCTGTTGCAGGAAACAATCAGATAACTATGATCGATATAAGTTTCCTTGATCCGACTGATAAGAATAAGGTGGCGTACCATCTCTATGTACCTGTATTGACCAAGAAAATGCTGAAGTTTGATTTCAGTTCATCGGCGTTACAGGGTACAGAATACGAGCCGAGTGATTATGTTGATAAGTTCCCAGAAGAATGGGGGAAGACATCCAAACTGGCTGCCGGCTTCGATTCTTGGCAGACCATATATGCACAATTCGATTATTCTAAATCTGAAATGGATACGTTCCTCGCAACAGGAAAGGGGCTGAATTGGAACACATCTAAGACACTCTACTTTAATTATAATGGAAATAAGTCGCTTGCAAATTCTACACAGTTTGTTTTGCTGGATAATAACAATAATGTTGATAAGGAATACTATATCACAAAGTTTGATATATCTACAGAAACAAACTCGGCAGGAAACAAGTTTGATGTTATCAAATTCGGAGATTTTACCACAGAAAGAAATGGTGCAGAAATCATTGACCAAGCTAAAAAATTTGAACCTCAGACCCTTAACGAAATAGCCGGAAGGAAACTTCGCTATACTGCTAATAACTCCGGAGCATATGTTGAATGCGACAAGTCAGAGGCAACAGTATATGTTTATACTGATCCTACAAATGCTGCAAGCACAGACAAGAAGTTTTTCAAGGCTTGGGTATCAGGCTCAAATCAGAGATATACGATTACTGTAAATGATACGATAACCGAAACGTATTATCTAAGTATGTACAGTTTCGATAAGGACAATGTTGATAACGATAATTCTACAACTCACGATGCTTATGGTCTTACTGTTACTTGTCCTCTTACGTTTACAAGTGATGTTATCACCTGCCAGCGAAGCAGAGCAAAAAACACAGAGCTATTCCTCGGTAACTTCTTGAATCAAACGTTGACGATAACAAATGTAAATGATAATGTGAAAATATCTACGGAAAATCATATTCTTAGAGCAACATTAAGTTCAACGGTAGGGTTTACTGGCAGAAGTGCAAACTATTTCCATAAAAATCTTGCAGGTGAGAAATTGTATCAGGGATTCTTCCTCTATTTGAACAGATATGATGCAAAAGGTGAAATCACATCTGATTGTACGATCAAAGGTCAGCCGAACTACTCATATACCCGTTCTATAAATGGTGAGATTTTTGGATCTACGCAGAGTGGAGGACTTGATGAGAATGCACCTTATCTTTACGTTTTACCAGTGGAGATAGATGTGCCGGCTTATACTGAAGGAGTGTCTTGGTCAAGTTCACAGTCTGCAACAGTAACTATCGACTTTGGAACTAATGAAACTAAGCTCAATAGGGAATTCCCTACACGAAATAAAGCAACAAACGACTATAAGGGTATAGAAATTGACTCGACAGTTAAACTTGATTTCTTGCGTGACAGGGTAATTTACAGTAATAATAAGCAGACTCCAGTTCCCGAGGAGAAGCCTACAGAAAGATATTACATCGACAGAACAACCAGTAATGGTATCTTGACACTAACAGCTTTCGATCAGGCAGAAAACGATGAGTATGATACCTATGGTGAACAGAGTCACAATAAGAGCGCATTAGGTATAAATGGTAACTATATTGGAACAGGTTCACAGTATAGCACTATGGGTGATTTTGAGCATATTGAAGTAGGTCTGGATTATGATGTATCTGCATTGCCTGCGGATATATTCGATGGAACACATACGTTGAACTTCAAGATCGCACTTGAACAAAAAGTCGATGACCCTAATGAAACAACAGGATTCAAATACATTCCTGTTAATATTGAGGACTTTACAGATGATGAGGAGGAACTTATTAAGGGCTATCTTAGTGGATTTGCATTATATGGCAAATCTGCAGAAACAGCTTTGGCATTGGGAACGGATGAGGATACATCCTATCTTAGCTATACCTATAGTATGCCAATGTCAATTGATAAGAGCTTGTGGACACTAAAGTATACTGAAACCGAAACTCAGAAACACATCACTGGAAATATAGAGTTTAACGCTAAAACCAATGGTGAACTTGAATCAATAGAAGGATATTTGTATACTAACTATAGGCTTAAAGTTACTGCATCAATATCGGGGACTTCATACACCAGTACTGATTGGATCGTTTATACGAATGCTAAGATGAATGCTCAATATGTAAAGGCTTCATAGATTTAAAACACAGTACAACAAATTATAAAAGCTCAGGAGGATAGTAAACTCCTGAGCTTTTTTGTTATACCGTGCGCTTTGCCGATTTAAATTTATGAATCGACGTGCAAAGAGGCCTGCAAAAAAACGCACAAGGAAATCACTTTTGGATGACAAATTAGGTGGGAGCTAACATCAATCAGAACATGACCTGACAAAATTGACAGAATTGACAAAGCAGCTTTGTCAGGTTCTTGTCAGGTTCTTGTCAACCCACTCTAAGGAAATTTGTGCTATACTAAAATCACAGCCAAAGGACAGCGCACAGCTATCCGAATGACTGAATAAAAAGATTGGAGGAATACCAATGAAACACTATAATGACTTCCTGATCGTAGGCATCGATCACGGTTACGGCAACATCAAGACCGCCAACACGGTCACGCCCACGGGCATCACCAAGCTCGATGCCGCACCGACCTTTACAAAGAACACTCTTTTCTTTGCGGGAAGCTACTACCAGATCGGTGAGGGACACAAGGAATATCTTGCCGACAAGTGGCAGGACGATGACAACTACCTGTTCACGCTTATGGGCATCGCCCGTGAGCTGAACCGTGAGGGCATCACCTCGGCAAAGGTTTACCTCGCCGTAGGACTGCCGATCACATGGGTAGGCAGACAGCGTGAGGATTTCCGCAAGTATATGTTGCAGAGGGAGAGTGTGGACTTCAAATACGAGGACAAGCTCTACTCCGTCCGCATCATCGGTTGCTATGTGTATCCGCAGGGCTACGCTGCCGTGGTGGACAAGCTGAACGATATGACAGGTCTCAGCATGATTGCAGACATCGGCAACGGAACGGTCAACATCATTTTCGTCAGCAACAAGCGTGTCATCAACACCAAAACCTACACCGAGAAAATGGGCGTGAACCAGTGCGTAAAGGCTGCGTCCAATGCTATGATGAACAAGCTGGGCGTGACCGTTGACGAGACCATTATCCAGTCGATGATCCGTTACGGAACTGCCGACATTGACAGCGAGTATGCCGAGGTTCTCAGACAGGCAATTTCCGAATACGCCGAGAGCATTTTTGCTCTGCTCCGCAAGTATGAATATGACCCGAAAATGATGCGCCTTTACATCACGGGCGGCGGAGGAAAGCTCATCAAAAATTTCGGCAACTATGACAAGGATAAATTCAATTTGCGGACATTCATTAGTTCTGAAAATGCTCAGACAAACGTCACGGAGTCGATAACAGAAATTACGGATACAAGTGGTACAGAGATTCAGAAAAACGCAAGGAAGTACATCAACGGGCATATTCTTTTCTTTGAACACAAAACTGTTGATAACAAAGGTCATGAAATATATTCAGGTTTCATAGGTGCTGATGGCATAGATATTACCGTTCCTGCTGGGGGCGATGCTAAATCAGTCACCCTATATTGGAAATGGGTTAATACCTTCGATCAGATTTTTTTGAAAACAACTGATAGCTATTATGATTTTCCATTAATAGCGGATGATAATACTGACGATAGAGAAGATTTAGTGGATTTTATTCAAGCTAATCCTTCAAAACTGTTTTCTGATATTACTACTGAGAATACTACGGCTGTCCAGAATATTGATTACGATGCCGATCATGCTAATTCAACTTTATTGAGTGCGCTCAATGATGGGTATAATACAGCAGATCAAGTCATAGGTGTAAATCTACGCTATTTTCTGATCGAGATGATTGCTTCTCCTGCTGCAAGCACGAATAGTTAAATTGAATTGCCTAAAGGCTGCATCCAATGCCATGATGAACAAGTTCGGCGTGACCGTTGACGAGACCATTATCCAGTCGATGATCCGTTACGGGACTGCCGACATTGACAGTGAGTACGCCGAGGTTCTTAGGCAGGCAATTTCCGAGTACGCTGAGAGCATTTTCGCACTGCTCCGCAAGTATGAATACGATCCAAAAATGATGCGTCTTTACATCACGGGCGGTGGCGGAAAGCTCATCAAAAATTTCGGCAACTATGACAAGGATAGAGTGACTATCATCGAGGACATTAAGGCTTCTGCAAAGGGCTATGAATACTTCGCCGTTGCACAGCTTAAAAAGGAGGAGAAGAAATGAGCAAGGTTCTGACTACTTGTTTCCGCTTCAATATGGATAACCCCGAACACGCCAAAGCCTGGGACTATCTTCATAACTATGATAAGGACAAGATCAAGTCCACCAATGTTGCAGCCATTACGGCGGTCAATGACTACTTTGACCGTATGGGAAAACTGGCTGATGACCCGTATTTCGAGACCCGTCAGCGTGAGGAGCGTTTCATTCAGCAGATCGTCAGTGAGGTAGGCAAGGCGTTTATCGCTGAAATGCCGAAGTTCCTCGCAAGCCTGATGCTGAGTCTGAACAGCAGCTACCCTGTACAGTTCAAAGAGATTCGAGCTGTTCCTATGGGGACGGTGGACGGCAGAGGATATGCCGAGGACGTCCGCACGAGCAAGCTCGCACCACCGAGCGCCACAGAGGGCTTTGAAACCGCCAATAACGGTGATGATGACGATTTTTCCGCTATTGATTTCGATTTTATCGGCGGCTGATACTGTTTGAAACAGCTTTAACACCATTCATATAGCGGATAACTATAACAACGGCAATAAACCAATAGACAAGGGAAAAATCGGGGGCTGACCGCAAAAATGCAGTATAGCATTTTATGCGGAAAATGAAATCCTGCAAATATCACAGAGGAATTTGCAGGATCGAGCGCCTAACGCCAGTTGGGCGAGGCTCAAATTCGACACGGAGGTCGAAAGCCTTGTAACAACAAGGCGGTGTCCGGCTCGGATTTGCGCCGGGCAGGTAGCACCGATGTAGTGACACATCGGCTACCTGCTCAGAGACGTTCCCCCTCCGAGACCTTCCCCTAAGACCGCCGCAGGCGGAGAAAGGAGCGACTATGCCAAATCGCAGGCGCTATCACTCTATCAGCTTGAAGCTAACGGACGAGGAGCTTCAGCTTTGGAATACCAAGCATGAAGCCAGCGGTCTGAGCAAGACCGATTATCTGATGCAGGCTCTCAGGAACAGCGAAGTCCGCATTTATTCCATAGAGGAGAGCATCACTCCCCTTATCCATGAGATCAGGAAGATCGGAACGAACCTCAATCAGCTTGCCTATTTTTCCAATATCGGGCAGGACAGCAAGGTCAGAGCCGAGATCGGAGCTATCCGCATAGCCAATGACAGGCTTGTGGAGCAAATCGAGGATTTCCTCAAAAATCCTGAATTTACCGTCAAGGGCGTTAAGTGATGTTCGGGAATGTCAATGTCGATTACAAACCCTGCAAATCTAAGGTTCAGCTTGAACGGGCGGCGCACTACATTTTGGGAAAGTTACCCGAACAAATTTCGGAGGGTATCGTAAAAACTGCCCCCAACTTATATTGGGGAATGAATTGCGACAGGGACAATTTTGCAAGGGATATTCTGATGACACGAAAGCTGTTCGGCAAGCGTGAGACACCCAAGACGAACCTTGCTTTTAAGATGTCGATCTCATTCTCTCCCGATGACAATGACAAGCTCACCTATGATGAAGTATTCCGTATCGCAATGGAGTTTGCGGAGAAATACTTTAAGGGATATGAAGTGCTGTTCGCAGTTCATACCGATAAACCGCATAAGCACGTCCATTTCCTTGTGGGTAACTGCCACACCGAGACAGGCAAGGCATACCGCCGCAGTCAGAAAGATTTGTACGATATGTGCGAGTTTTTCGGGGAGCAATGTATGCAGAGAGGGTTGATACATTCCGTCCGTGACAGCTATTTCCGAGATAAAGAAAATGACAGCCGTGACAAGGAGACTTTTGCCGAAAGACAGATGAAAGCGAAAGGCAAGGAAACTTTCAAGGATGAGCTACGGGAAGTTATCAGAATTGAATGTGCCGACACGAACAATAAGACCTTAGAAGATGTGGTGAATGCCCTGATGAAGCATTATCATGTGGAGTGCCGTGTCAAGGGCAACACCATATCCTACCGTCACCCAGAGTATACCGACAAAAACGGTAAACTTGTCTCGGTCAGGGGCAGTAAGCTGGGCGATAAATATACAGTGAAAGGAATATTACATGAGCTTGAACAGATACGGCGAGGACGGTCAGATCGAGACCTCACAGCAGGAACAGCCGTTATCACCGAAACCCGACGAGGAAGTGATAATATCGGAGAGGACAGGCTTGCCGGAGGTCAGAAAGAAACTCCAAGAGCCGACACCCGTACCGCAGGCAGAATCCAAACAGCAGACTGCACCAAAAAAGTCACCGCCGCCCACGCAGGCGAAACCCAAGAAGCAGGAAAAATTCTACTTCACACGGGAGATGCTTCACAGGGAGGAACAGCGGGTCAAGAATCAGAGCAAACCAAAACGCAAGCAGGAGGTAACAGTAGTGGAAAACAAGAAAGCAGCCCGCATTCCGGAGCTGGAAGCAATCGAGACCTGGGCAGCGGAGCTGACGGAGGAGATAGCGGAGACCTCGGACGATGCCAAGAGGGACGAGAGGGTCATGCTCATGGCAACGTCGGTGATAAAGATGTGCCGTCTCTTGAAGAACTTTTCAGAAGTTATGACCGCAGAAATGGCAAAGAGCGCCGAAAGAGAACTCCAGACCCTGAACCTGCAAGACCAGTACGCAAAAAGTCTAAAGGCATCAACCGTTGAGGTATCGAGGGACATCTATGACCGTTTCAAGGAGGAGCAGAAAAAGGCTTTTGATGATGTTAAGACCTTTTTCAGCGATAGCTGCGATGAAATGGAAAAGAAGCTCAACACCTGCACCGAGAATGTGAATTTGGCAACAGCGAGGGCAGGGAGAGCTTCAAAACGTATAAGCAAGTCGGTGAAGCGTTTCTGTACGGTCAAGACCATTGGTGATGTTCTGTACTATGTTGCACCTGTTGCGGTGGTGATAGATGTGCTGTTGAGGTTGTTTGATTTTATTTAATCATTCATCGTCATCATCATCAGCCCAGCCGAGGGCTTTGGCATCTTCTGCTGAAATGCGGATAGTCCTTTTATGTGGTAATGGTACTCCCGAATGTAGTCTTTTATCAACATAATCAACTTCCGCTTTAAGATGTTCAGCACCTTCTATCTTATCAAATTCATCAAACAGCAGTTTTCTGTCAGCATTGTAAATGCGGGTATGTTCGGGGTTGTTGATGTCACGGAAACCGGAAAGGGCAGAAATGATAAGATACATTCCCGTTACATCACCGAGCTTATAATTGAACTGATACTCAATATGTGCTGCCATGAACGGATCCTCTTCGTACATATTCATATACATAGGAGCTGACATATTGTCGGCAATCTGAGAAAGCACAGCTCTTGGTGCGGAATCTGGGCTGAGATGATATACTTTATCGGCGAACGGTGCAAACTGTTCTTTTACCACAGGTATCTCAGCTTCTACAATATCCTTTATGGTTGAAGGCAAATAGATCAAGCCGCCTTTATGCTCCTGAAGGATACCTCGTTCCACCAAATCTTCTATAATGTTGATGTCATCAAGGCTTATCAGGTCGCAGAAAAGCAGTTTAGCGATCCCTTCTTCCGGTATAAAGCGCATATAGGACAAAACATATTTTTGAATATCGGTCAGTTCGTTGGTATTAAGTATCTTCATAAGCAATTCATGGTAGTTAGCTTTTTCCTGGAACTGACCGTCTTTTCTTGTGGATATTCTTGCTTTCATATTACGGTAATCCTTTCCGGCAAGGGCGGTAGTAAGTGAATACGGAGTTACAACTCCTTTTGCAAGATGCTTGCCGCATACATCAAGCAAAAATGGATTTCGGTGTATCAAAGAAGCCAGTCGGCGCATCTCCGGCTCAACAGAGTCACTCAACTTGAATGGATAGTAAAACCGTATAAGAACGTAAGCATCTTTAAAACGCCGAAAATCCCTCAGCTTATATACCGTCATATTATCATAATTCATGTTTGACACTATAA
>CALCRR010000419.1 GCA_937894495.1 uncultured Ruminococcus sp.
GACTCATGCGAGATCATATCTTAGGGATGTGTATTCGGTTACATATGATGCCGTACTGTAAGTCAGTGGCTATCCACGGTCACGTTGACAAAACCCTGAAGTACATACTTGACCCCGACAAGACGGAGAAGTTGCTGTACACGACCTCGATCAATTGCATGACTGAAGCAGAGCTTGCCTATCAGCAGATGAAAGCGGTTTATGAGCAGTACAGCCGACGCAGTTACGATGCCCCTCAGTCAAAAAGCGGCAAATCCGCAGTCAAAGCTATCCACTACATAATCAGCTTTGCGGATTCGGAGAACGTCACTCCCGAACTCGCGCATAAGATAGCCAAAACTTTGGTGCGAAAGAATTTTGGTGACGATGCGCAGGCGGTCATCGCAACGCACACCAACACTGACCATGTGCATTGTCATATCCTCGTTAATTCGTTTTCGATTTCCGGGGCGCGTTATTACGACAACAAGAAAACTCTGAGGACAGTTCGTGAGAATACAAACGGGATATGCCGTGCGCTGGGTGTCACTCCAGCGCTGAACTTTGAGAACAAGGGGCGGTCGATCACTCACTACGAATGGGAGTGCAAAAAGAACGGGGTCTCGTGGAAAGAGCATATCCGTCAGTCTATCGACAGCCTGATACCTGCGGTTTCTTCGTTTGATGAACTGTTGTCCGAACTTGAAAAGCGAGGCTTTACTGTCAAGCGGGACAAGTACATCTACATCAAAGCCCCCGGGCAGCAGAGATCGGTCAGTTTGTGGAAGTTGGGCGAGGACTACACCGAAGAATCGCTGAACTCTCGAATCTTGTGGCGCATGGTTGTAGGCGATTATGCTCTTAATGCAATGAAGAATGATCCGGATATTTACAAGCAACTGGCGGTTATCAACCAAGACGGCATCACGTCAATAGGTGATCTGGAGGGTAGAATTTCAAAGTTGACAGCTGATTACAAAGCTTTGCAAGCGCAGTTATCCCGAAAGCTGTTGGAGCAGGAAGATGATGGTGAAATGATATCAGAGATCGTGGCGCTCAAAAATTCTCTTGTGGAGAAAAAGAAAAAGATTGCAATGTACACTGATATTCGGGAAACATACTATGATATTTCTCGGGGGGATTATATTTCAAACCTCGTTGAGGAAGAAAAACAGCGTCATAAGAATGAACGTCAAAAGCAAGTCAAAAAGAAGAATAAATCAAATAGAAAAAGATAAAGAACAAATGTAGATCATGGCGTGTTCCGAAATATTGAAATTTCGTTAAATTTCCACACGTTATTGACTGAGCATTCAAAAAGTGCTAAAATGATACCAACGGAACACGCCATAAAATCTACACATCGTAAAGGAGAGATGTTTTATGGCAACGATAACCAAAAGAGGAAATTCATATAGAATCAAGGTGTCCTGCGGATACGATATTCATGGCAAGCAGGTCATTCAGTCGAAAACGTGGAAGCCGGCTGACGGCATGAGCGCTAAGCAGATCGAGAAGGAGCTTCAGCGGCAGGTCGTTCTCTTCGAGGAAGAGTGTATGCACGGAAACGTTGTTGCAACAGTTAAGTTCGAGGAGTTTGCCCGGCAGTGGTTCAAGGACTATGCTGAGAAAAAGCTGAAAACACAGACGATCAGGGGCTATCACTATCTTGAACCGAGGATTTACAAGGCGCTCGGACACCTGCGGCTTGACAAGATCACGCCCCGCCATGTACAGAAGTTCGTAAACGAACTATGCGAGATGAAGTGTGGGAACAACTCGGAGAAGAAGCTGTCGGCTAAGACGGTCAAACTACACCTGTCCCTGGTCAGCACGATCTTCGACTACGCCATCAAAATGCAGATGATAAAGGACAATCCCTGCAAAAATGTGACGCTCCCCTCTCCGGAGAAAAAGGAGCGCAACATCTACACCGTTGAGGAAATTCAGCAGATACTCACGCTGTTCAATGCCGAGCCTGTCGAGAATCTGAAATACGTTGTGTTTTTCACTATGGCGCTGTACACGGGTCTGCGTCGTGGGGAACTGCTTGGACTGGAATGGAAGGATTTCGACTGGGAGCGCGGGATATTTACCGTCAACAGAAACTCACTCTGGACTAGGGAACGTGGTATGTACACCGACACTCCGAAAACAGCGTCGAGTATCAGAAGTCTGAAAATGCAGCCTGAGCTTATCGACCTGCTGAAGAAATACAAAGTGTGGCAGGACGGCTACATAACAACGATCGGCGACCGGTGGCAGGATCACGACCGCCTGTTCACCACATGGAACGGCGAGCCTATGCACGTTACTTCACCTGCGGATTTTCTGAAAGAGTTTTGCAAGCGAAACGACATCCGCTACTGCTCTCCCCATTCATGGCGGCACTTACACGCCACGCTGATGATTGAGAGCGGAGTCGATGTAAAGACGGTGCAGGCGTGCTTAGGGCACTCCGAGGCTACGACAACGATGACCTGTTACTTGCATTCATTCCAATCAGCGCAAGCAGCAGCGATGGACGCTGTAGCAAACGCCATCAGAATTACACAAAAACATGAAACACCGCAGCAAGCTGCGGCAAGCAGTCTATGATTTCTTGGTCTTTACGATTCAGGAAAAACAAAGACCAAACAAAGACCAGCCGGCAAAGACCAAACAAAAGAAAAACGCTTAAACGACGATATAGCGTCATTTAAGCGTTCTGGACTCGAACTCCCCCTGTTGGACTCGAACCAACGACCCTGCGGTTAACAGCCGCATGCTCTAAGAATGCTAATACGTTCCACCTTAAAAGATTTTTTATAATGATAATAATTCTCATCAATTATTATCCTTTAATTATTCTACTTCCACGCTCTTGCTGCTGAGAGTGCTCCAGTCCTCACAAAACTGCTTATAGTCCATATTCAACTCAATGTGTATGTCATAGCCCTTGTATAACTCTATCCTGCTGAAAAGCTGAGATATTATCATCTTCTTGCGCTCGGTAGACATATTTTCGTTGAACTCGGTCGCCCAGCCTTTGAATGTATCATACATTGGCTTGACTTGCTCCATAGCCGTTTTCTTGCCATTCATCTCATCGTCAAGGGAGTGAATGCTCTCGTTAAGCTCGCTTATCTTATCTTCAAGCTTTTTTATCGACCTGCTGAGTATTTCCGGAGAATACTGGCTTTCACCCGTAAGGCTTGCTGCGATCTCATCCTCCAGCTTATCAAGCTGTTTCTTTTGCTTTGAAAGCTCCTGATTCAGCTTGGTCTTTTTGGCACGGCAGCACTGCATCTCTTTTTCAAAGTTCTTTTTCAGCACCGCTTCATCGGGCGATTCCTTAATGCTGCGAAACATATCGTTCACGACCGACAGCACTGCCGCATCAACTCTCTTGGCAAGGTACGAAGTCTGACCATCGCACTTACAGAGCTTCCTGCTCTTGTGGTAGCAGAGATATTTCAGCTCGGTTCTCTTGACCTCAGTACCATCTTTGCGTGTGTACTTGTCCACATGATAAAGTGATGTGAGCGTTCCGCCGCAGTGACCGCAGTACATGATCCCCGAAAGAAGCAGTTTGGATTTTGTTGTCCTCGCCACTTCCCTTTCGACATCATTGTTCCGAGCTCGCTGTTCAAGAATATTCTGTGCTCTGTCAAAGGTCGGCTGATCTATGATCTGCAAGTGCTCAAGGTAGGGCGCATCCTCTGCCTGACTCATATACCCGCAGTACATTCTGTTTTTCAGTATCCTGATGATAGTGTTGCACTGGAACTTCGTTCCTGCGTGAGTGCGGCAACCTTTATCATTGAGATATGACGCACACCTGAAAGATCCATAACCTTCGTTTACTGTCTTTGAGAAAACATCTCTCACCCAGTCGGCAGTTATCGGGTCGATTTCGAGATCGTGTATCACTCTGCCCTTCTTGTTCACTCTGCCTGTATCAACAAGCTGATAGCCATACGGCACATGACCGCCTGTGTAACAGCCCTCTGCTTTGAGCTGCTGCATACGGGTCTTGATACGCATTGAGGTTTTCTCCGATTCACCGGAAGCCTGCCAAAATCTTATGTAGTTCATCAGCTTGTCAACGTGGCTTTCAAACCTCTGCTCGCCCTCCTGAACGCTCCACACTCTTATTCCCTGCTTGACGAACCATTCTACTATGAACGGTGTTTCGTCATCAATACGTCCGATTCTGTCGAACATGAACACAAGGAGAATATCGAACTCTTTGTTGAGCGCAGCCGCTTTCAAGTCCTGTATCGCGTCTCTGTCGCTTGCCGATACCTTGAATCCCGACACACCCTTTTCGAGAAACTCCTTGTCAATAGTCCAACCCATTCTGTCAGCGAACTCATGGCAGGCTTCCCTCTGCATAGGAATATCGTCCTTCACTCTATCGACCTGTTGCTTTGTTGATACTCTATATAACGTATAAACTCTATTCATTTACGATTACCTCCGATTTTTGATTTAAATATTAGTTACTCCAAATATCGGTAGATCATCGCTTAATTCGTTCCAAGCATAGGATTATTCAGTTGTCAAGCTGCCTCTATATATTAGTATAGCACAACTTGAACAATTTGTCAACGCTTTAAATCGTGAAACCGATATTTATTTAAAAAAACTGTAAATGGAGGTCAAATGCAATCAGTTGTGGTCAATTAGTTGTCAGCCATTCAGTGAGGTAACACCTCCATTTTGTTAATGTATCTCATGTCATATTCTAAATCTATCAACACAGTCCCACAGCAGATTGCTCATATTCTCATCAAATTCTCAAAAAAATATCAAAGTTTCTTGCATTTTCTATTGCATTTCTTATAAAATTGTGGTATACTACTTATACGAGGTGATTTTATGCTTATAGAGTTTAGATTCAAAAACTATCGCTCATTCAAGGAAGAAGCGGTTTTGTCTTTAGAAGCAACAGGTTTGGGAACTTTTAAGCAAAGCCTTCTTAGCTTCGGAAATGATAAATTGTTACCCGGAATAGCAATATATGGAAAGAACGGTGGCGGTAAAAGTAATGTTATAAGAGCTTTCTGGTTAGGTGTTCAGTTTATCCGCAATGCTCAAAGAACACAACATGAAAAATCAGAGATACCTGTTTCTCCCTTTTCATTAAATGATTACTCGTTCAATGAACCTACTTCATTTGAGTTCACCTATACTATTGATAATATAAAGTATATCTACGGTTTCTCTGCCACAAAAACAAAAATAACAGAGGAGTACCTTTATCATGCACCCAAAGGACAGAAAGCTATTGTTTTTACGAGAAAAGGACAAGAGTTCAAGTTCACAGAACAAAAATCAAAACGAAAACTGATAAGTGAAACTGTTGCAGAAAACCAGCTATTCTTTTCTGTTGCCTGCACAATGAATGATACAGATTGTACCGCAGCTATGCTTTGGTTCAGAGAATATGTACTTTTTTCAAGGGATTATTCGGATATTCCGAGACAACTGCTGGATTATTCTAATGATTCCACTATGCTAAAAGCAATAGTGGATTATGCCAAGGAAGCAGACGTAGGAATTGATGATATGAGCTTTGAATTTGAAAAACGTGATTTTTCAAACACAGACTCTTTACCCGATGATCTGCCTCCAAATATCAAGGCAGCACTTACTGATTTTATTCATACGCTTTCCGAGACCTCCAACAATTCTGAAGTACGTCTTAAAATGGGTGAGGTCACAGCCACTGCATTTCACAAGGGACTATCTATAAGCGGAAAAAGCTCGTTTTATGAGTTAGAGCTTTCAGAGGAATCAGACGGAACTCGTAAACTGATGGCCCTTGCACCTGCAATTGAATCTTCATTAAAAAACGGCGGAATACTCCTGATCGATGAAATTGAACGTGAGCTTCACCCGATGTTGGTTGAATTCATTATTGCTAAATTTCAAAATAAGGCATCAAATCCCAAAGGAGCACAAATCGTATTTACAACGCATAATACCGAGTTGATGAATGAAACCCTTATCCGCAAAGATCAGATTTTTTTCGTAGATAAAGATCAAAGCACCGGAGCCTCCGAGCTTTATACAATAAGTGAGTTTTCTACCAAAACATCAGAAAACATTCGTAAAGGTTATTTGCTTGGAAAATATGGTGCGATCCCGAACATCGAAATTGAGGAGGTAGAATAATGCCTCGTTCAGTAAAAGAAAGAAAAGCCAAACCTATTATATATGTATTCTGTGAAGGTGAAAGCGAACAAGTTTATACTGATTTCTTGAAAAATACCTTTTCGGATATAGCAGTAGTTAAACGACCAAGCTCTACCGGACTTTTTGAAGAAGCTCAGGATAAATTTTCAAAAGACAAGAGATTCAGAGATAATGCGGAAGTCACGAATGAAATCTGGTTTTTCTTCGATGTTGAAACAGATCAAAGAGACAAGTGGGATTCAAGATACAAAATAATAAAAAAGCTGAGAAAACTCAGAAAAGATCAGGATATAAAAGTACGGTTGTTAATGACGACAGCCTGCATTGAATATTGGCTGATGCTGCATTACAAGAAGTACTCCCCCGTTATAGAAACAACCGCAGATAAAGAAAGGATACTTCATGAGCTTCAAATCAAAGAAAAGTCATATAAAAAAGGTGATGTAAAATCGACTTTTCATATAGCTGAAAACTATCAAATCGCTGTTAAAAATGCAAAAGATTTATTTCGCAGTCTGTTGAAAGACGGCTTACCCGATCTTATTGAAACAGATGAACGTGATAAATGGCTCTATACTTGCAGTAAGACTTTCACAACAGTATTTGAAGCTATTGAGTTTTTAGAATCTCTTCGTGAATGATTAAGGAATATCACATTAGTTATCGAGGGCTGCTGTATAACAGCCCCCGATAAAAGAATCATGGCGAGTCTTACCTTGCACGGGGTCTTCTGCGCTTCTGAACATGAGGCGCAGGTTTCGGTGCAACGGGTAATGCAGATAATTTATTCCCCTCCGTCTCGGGTTTAGGCTCAACGATCTTGTTTTCCATTTTTGAATGCTCGACCTTCTCTGTCTCAGAGCCGCTTACAACTCTCTCTTCAAAGCTGTCACAGAGCATATTCAGAACATCTTCCTTAATCGTCGGATTGCTTCCCTTGAAGGTAAGCGTTACCTTGCTTCCGCCGTATGTTCGCTTGATTTTAGGCTTATCGTTCAAATTATCACCACCTTTCACTGGAATTATAGTTATTGGTAATTATTAAAAGCATATATAGCATCTTTTGAGGTGAGGAGAGAACAGCTACTATGATGTGCTGTCCTTTCCTTTTCTCTATTTTTGGATTTTCTTTACATATGTTATAAGAAAATCGTTCAAGGATTTAGATTGGATTGACTATTTTTTTCCTCTATGGTATAATTGACATATACCATTATAAAAGAGAGGTGCGCCACCATGTCAAAAGAAAGCGACTGGAAGCTGTTCAGCGAAAAATATTTTGAATGGAAAAACCGCTACTTAGAGCGATTCTTTCCCGATTACAAGGCTATCCTTGATTCCGATGAAACAGCCACCGATAAATTCTTTGAGCTTAAAAAGCGCTTAGAGAAAGACAGCCGAGCTCCTGTATTGAACTTACCGGGGAGATTTAGCCGCAATGACATGTATATGAATATCACATATCTTGTTAACCACAGAGTCATAACACTTGATGACCTTTCCGAATTTAGTGATGAGATAAAGGAGATTGCAAGTCTTGTTTCACCAAACAAATAACAAAGGAGTTTCGTATGAAAGCAAGTATACATATCCCCAAGAAAACCTATGTCATCAGCGTTTCTCTTATGAAAGGCTGCTACCGTCATATAAAGATCGCCTCGAACAAGACTCTTGACGACCTGTCACGGGCTATACTCTCGGCTTTCGATTTTGACAATGACCACCTCCACGCATTCTTTATGGATAACAAAATGTGGAGTGACGAGGATTCATACTATGCTGAAGCCGAGTACGGGCAGCGTGATAGCAGCAAATACAAGCTGGGTCAAATAGGGCTTGAATCAGACAAGAAATTCATATACCTTTTCGATTTCGGCGATGAATGGCGTTTTAGCTGCAAGGTGCTTAAAGTAATCGACGGTGTATGCGAGCCAACAGAAATAGTGCGCTCTGTCGGAGATGCGCCCGAACAGTATCCGGACTATGACGATTCTGATGAAGAATATGACGAGGGCGAAGAAGATGAGGATTTTGCTCTTGAGCCGTACCCCGATAGTCTTTATGCTGCGGCTTTCAGGTTTAGAGATACCAAGCTATGGAAAAAGCTGAAAAAAGAGGATATCTTTGCGATCAAACTTTCTGATGATAAGGGCGACCTTATATACTGCTCGGTTACAGATAACAAAGACGGCTTCCCTGCCCTTATGGTTTTCCCGGAGGGCTTTGGACTGCACGAATATCTCAAACAGCATATCCTCGGGAAATGTACTCCAAAGGAATATATTGAATATATCTGCTTGCAAAGCTATTTAAGCTGTGAGCTGCAAAGCAAAGATGTTATTGACACGGCAAGCGAAATGATAATTCGAGACTATGCTGAAAGAAATGGAATTTCACTTCGAGGTAAATACAGCTTCCCTATTATTGCTCATGCGATCCCCGGCCATTTCCCTTTTATAATCGAAAATGAGGAAAACCGCAAATGCCTTGAAAGAGCATTGAATGCAGCAGTCCTGCTTTCAGGTTTTATTGAGCGTCTGGGCAAAAAAGAGCTTGGTTTCGGACAAAAGGACGTAATGCCCCTGCTTGAATACACATCAGAGGACGGTTACACATTTTCAGAGATCGGATACCCCGAAGCAAAAGAGCCTAATTATTCATACCCTTCCACAAGAAAGATAAGAAAAAAGCTGCCTCATCATGGTGTGTACGAATGCGATATTGTCTATACCCCAACGCCTGTCCCAGATGATATGGAGGATATTTCATCTCCCGTTTCTTATGCTGTTACATTTATGGCTGCCGATATTGCTGATGATGGCGACTATTTTTACACCGACCTGTTCAGCGGTTATGAGCTAAACAGTGATGATATGCTTGAATGTGTGGTAAATGATTTCAAGGAAAACGGATTTTTGCCGGAAGAAATGCGGGTCATAGACAAGAGAACATACTATTTCCTGCTTGATTTCTGCGAGAAAAATGATATAAAGCTGACCGAGGTTACTGAATTTGAGGTGTTTGAGGAGGTACGCAGCTTTTTTATAAATGAACTTATTGAGCAGACAGATGAAGAATTAGGCGATGAAAAGTCTGCCGAGGAAATGTATAATGAGATCTGCGACACCATTCGTGAGCTTTCCGAGGAACAGCTTGCTCTTATGCCCAAAGAAATGTTTGAGCAGTTTATGGAAGCTGATATTCTCCCCGATGACCTACAGGCAAAGCTGCGGAGGTCAAGGATAAAGTTTTAAATAAGCAAGGAGCACAGCAATGTCAGAAGAAAAAGGATTTGAATTACCAAGAAGCCTATATAAAGAGTTTAAGAAAATGAGTCGGGAGCAAATGCAGGCTGTTCTAACCGACATTTATCATCAGGGTGCTGAAAGCATTGAAACCGCCAGCGTTGACCTTGATGAACTGCGTAAGGCGATAGGCAGCATCAATGGTATTGGCGAGAAGCGGCTTGATGAGATAATGGCTGTAATAGATAACTTTGTGAACAATTAAATCAAAATGGTCTTTTACTCCACGGAGGCGAATTAACATGGCGAACAATTATACTGTAATAGATGAAACAAAATGGGAACGTGCTATGCACTGCATGGTGTTCAGAAACAGCGTTGAGCCTGCATTTTGCGTTACATTTGAAGCTGACATAACTAATTTCAAGAGAAAAACCAAGGAGCAGGGGCTTTCGTTTACTATGGCTATGGTCTATGCCGTTTGTAAATGTGCCAACGAGATTGAGGCTTTCAGATACAGATTTCTCGACGGAAAGGTCGTGCTTTTTGATAAGATAGACACAGCCTTTACCTATCTTAACCCTGAAACCGAGCTTTTCAAAGTAGTAAATGTTCCAATGATAGACGATATCCAAGAGTATGTAGAATTAGCGACCAGGACTGCACAGGAACAGAAGGAATACTTTACAGGACCTTTAGGAAATGATGTATTCCAATGTTCTCCAATGCCCTGGGTGACATACACACACATCTCGCATACCAATTCCGGCAAGAAGGATAATGCGACCCCGCTTTTTGACTGGGGCAAATACTATGAAAAAGACGGAAAACTCCTTATGCCCGTTTCTGTTCAAGCTCATCATTCTTTTATAGACGGCCTGCACATAGGGAAATTTTTTGAAAAGCTGCAGGCTTTCTTGGATGAATACTAAAAGGGGAAGATATGAAAATAACTATTGACCCGAACAAGCCCTGGTATCACGGCTCTGATCTTGTCCTGACAGAGCTGAAAACAGGCAGTACCATAACCCAGTGGCGTGAGCTTGCGGAAGCCTTCTCACATAAACCCACAAGCCTCGAATACGAAGATGACGGTAGCATAAAGCATAACGGCACAGCAAAGGGCTATCTGTATGTCATCGACGAGCCTATTACTGTGGGTGAGGATATTTATCAGCATCCGAACACCTCAATGGACGAAAATGCGGAATTTCTGACAGCAAGACCGATAAAGATAAAACTGATAAGCGAACTGTAAACTCACCAAAAAGGAGAGATCATCATGACCACACTCGAAGCTATAAAGACCCGCCGCAGCACCCGCCGCTTTTCCGACAAGCCTGTTGAGTTAGAAAAGCTTGACAAGATAGTAAGCGCAGGGCGCTTTGCACCAAGCGGCGGTAACTCGCAGACCTGCCATTTTATTGTTATAAGAAATAAGGACGTACTTGCAAAGTTGGCAGAACTTGCACAATCGGCTTTCGCTCAAATGGAGATCACCGAGGGTATGTACAAGTCTATCGCCAATTCGATCAGAGCCTCGAAAAAGGGTAATTACATTTTCCACTACAATCCCGACACCTTGATAATCGTAGCTAATCAGAAGGACTACGGCAACAACATCGCTGACTGCGCCTGCGCCCTTGAAAACATGATGATAGCTGCAAACGAGCTTGACCTTGGCAGCTGCTGGATAAACCAGCTCAAATGGCTGAACGAGGACAAGGCTCTGCTTGAGTATGAGCGCACTCTTGGGCTTGAGAAAAACGAGCGTATCTATGGTGCGCTGGCTATCGGGTATGCTGATACCGAGGACGGACTCCCCTGCCGCAAGCCGCTTGAAAGGATCGGGAACAAAGTAACCTACATCTGATACTATATATAATATTATGATTTAAACACCCAACACCACTTAATAGGGCTGCCAAGTCGCAGCCCTATTTTTTATGCCATATATATAATAGTATAAGGCAGACTATCCGACTCTTTTATCCTCATTGCCGGAAACGCTTGCAGACATTTTCTGTGCCAAATGCTCCTTGTAGTTTTCAAGCAGAAGCCACAGTATCTTGTCCTTTATATCCTCCGCATTTTCCTTGAATGAAATAGTGACCTCACAGCAGCCGTACCTACGAACTATCTTCGGTGTCTCCTTCAGACTATCCCCTCCCCCGCCGTCAAAGCCTGCCGCAGCGACTTGCCCGAACAGAGCATAGCAGTTTTGTTGCCCTCAAGGTCGGTGACGACTGTGAACTTACCAAAGCTGCCTATCCTCACCTCGTCACCTTCGGCAAGTATCTGGCGAATGGTGTCCATCACCGAATTTATGTAACGATAGGCAGACTGCTCGGATATTCCCTTACGAGCTGCAAGCTCCTTAGTAAATTCCAGCGTATCCATTATGCCCTCTCCCCTCTTTTTACGATTTCAGCTATCGCCAGCATTGCCTCAAAGCTTTCAGTAATGTCCATTTCGGTGTTGAGATTATCGACCATTTCCTCCTCCGATAATATAAGCTGGTCGGCAAGCTCAGTTATGCTAACTCCGAAGCACAACATCATCATAATGATTCTTTCATTAGCCATTGCTTTTATTCCTTTCCTTTGTAAGTTCCTTTCTGATGAAGGTGATGTATCTTCTGCGTTTACCGCCGATACGTTTTTCCGGGCGGTATCTCATATCCTTGCGCA
>CALCRR010000420.1 GCA_937894495.1 uncultured Ruminococcus sp.
CGTCAACAACATTGAAAACCTGTACAGCATCGACGCCATAGAGGAAGAAATGCAGGTCGCAATCCAATATTATCGCTCGCACGGCGGAGAAGGCTTTGTTGTCAATGAGACCTTTGAGCTTGTGGACAAAGTGGCGGATTGCAAGTCTCTCTTTGACGAGTTAGAGGGTACGCTTTCCGCAAGCTGGGACATCATGTTCGAGCAGGCAAAGAAATACTATGATGAAAACGGAAATCTCGATGTGCCAAAGCGGTATTTTACTCCCGAAGGTTACTCCCTCGGACTGTGGATACTGACACAGCGAAGAGTATATAACGGTGCTGTCAATGGAAATCTCACACAGGTGCAGATCGACAGGTTGAATACTCTCGGTATGCGCTGGGAGTCAGTCAGAGATGTCATGTGGGAGAGATTCTATTCGTCAGCCGAAGCCTATTTCAAAAAGCATGGAGATCTCTTGCCTCCTGCTAAATATGTTGACGGCAATAATGTTGAACTTGGCAGCTGGATAGCACGTTTGCGAGTCTATTACAGCAGCGGTATTCAGCAGAAATATCTCAATTCCGAGCGAATCAAAGCGCTTGAAAAGATAGGGATGGTGTGGAGCGTTCTGGATTACATTTGGGAGGAGAACTATGCGGCTGCAGTGCGCTATCATCGTGAATATGGTGATCTGAATGTTCCGCACAACTATGTTTCTGATGACGGCATAAAGCTTGGACAATGGATACAAGGATTGCGCAGTAACAGAAATGGTACAGCAAAGACAGTAAAACCGCTTTCTGATGACCAGATTGCACGTCTTGATGCTATCGGTATGGTGTGGGAGACTAAGTATGAAAAGCAATGGAATGATGCTTTTCAGGCTCTCTGCGAATATCAGGCTAAGAACGGCACACTTGATGTACCTGTCTCATACAAAACAGGATCCGGCATACAGCTTGGCAGATGGATACGCCGCCAGCGTGACTTTTACGAGCAAGGCAGATTATCCGATGAGCGCATAGATAGACTTAGAGGTATTGGTTTTGTACTGGAAAAGAATGACCCGTGGGAAGAAAAGTATCAGCTTGCAAAAGAATATTATGAGGTGCACGGTGATCTGAATGTTCCGGGGCAATACGTTGTAAACGGTGTATGGCTGCACAAATGGCTCAATGAACAGAAATTGATAGCAGAGGGCAAGCGCAAGAAAAAACTTACCCCTGAACAGCTTGCAAAACTTGAAGCTATCGGTTTCCGCTATGGCACGACATACTATGAAGAACAATGGTATGAGCGCTATGATATTGCAAGAGCATATTATGAGAAACACGATGACTTGAAAGTTCCTTATGATCATTGCGAGGGAGATTTCAAGCTCGGTATCTGGATTGCAAAACAAAAAAGCCAGTATCGTGACAAGACTATTACTGATGAACATTACAAACTGTTGTCTGCAATCGGTATGGATTGGGAGAGCACTTTGGAAAGTCGTGTCCAAAACTCCTATGAACAGGGCTTTCAACACCTTGAAGCGTTTATTGATGAGCACGGTGTTGATGCAGTAACAGTTATGATCGTTTGTGATGACGGATATAGGCTTGGAAGCTGGCTCGCTAACTGCAAAAGCAAATACAGAAAAGGCAAGCTTTCCCAAAAGCATATACAGCATTTTGAACAGCTTGGAATAAGCCTTGAAAAAGAAGATATCTGGTCAGAAAGAGCCGATGAAATCGAAGAATATTTTATAGAGCACGGCGTAAGCTGTTTGCCGGTCGGATATATCGGCAGGTCAGGCAGCAACCTTTGGATGTGGCTTGAGGATCAGAAAAAGTTTTACCGAAAGGGAACTTTATCGCCGGAACGAAAAGCAAGGCTTGATAAAATGGGTTATCCTTTTAGATCTGACGGAAAGAGACGCGATGAAAGCAGATTTGAAAAATGGCTTAAAAGCTATACGACCATTCGGGAGTATTCGGAGGCTCACCCGGAGGAAACCATTTCTAAGGATCTTGTGTATAAAGGTGTTAAGATCATAAGCTGGATCAGCAATCAGCAGCAGAGGTATAAGAAGGGACTGGTTGATGAGAAACGGCTGGCACTTCTTAGAGAACTTAAGGTGAATTCGTATAGGTTTGAGTAAGAGTTGACAATGTTCCCTAAATGCGCTATAATATAAATATCCTATTAAAGAAAGAGGTAATCACCATGCCTGCAAAGAAGAAAACAGAAACCGCACCCGTCGCAGAGGTAAAGGCTGAAACTGCAGCACCCGTTGAGGAAGCAAAGCCCGTAGCAGAAAAGAAGCCCGATGAGAAAAAGGCAGTTCGTAAGCCTGCCGCTAAGAAGGCTGCACCTGCTAAGAATACAGCCGCAAAGAAGGCACCTGCTAAAAAGGCAGAGCCGAAGGTGACTGTAAAAGTACAGTTTAGCGGTAATGAGTACGATATTGACGAGATCACCAAGAATGTAGCCAAGGCATACAAGGGCAGCGTTAAGGGTGCCGTTAAGTCTGTGGATATCTATGTTAAGCCCGAGGACGGAGCAGTTTATTACGTTGTTAATTCCGAGGTCAGCGATAAGATAGACCTGTAAGACAGTGTGAAATATAAGTCGAACAATTACTGTCACCGCTCCCCTAAATTGTCCTCCAAAAGTGACCGTATCTTGTCAAGGGCAGATACTCTAATTTGTCAAGCCCAGGCACCGTATTCTGTCAAGGTGAAAGCGGCATAAAACAGACTGACACCCCCTCGCGGAGATGTCAGTCTCATATATAGAGAGCAAATGCTCCCGGCAAAATCCTGCGAGGCGCTCGGGTCGCTCCCCAGCGTAGCCCTATCCTCCGTCGCAGGCAAAAGCCCTTCGATTAAAATGGGTAAGGATCGTTCGGACAGGACGAACAGATATAGCCGTCACTGTAATGCAATTCGTATCTGTCAAGAATATCAAGGATCTCCAAAGTAAGGTCGTGGCGGCTTATCTTTTTGGGATCATCGTCCTCGGTAATGTGTTTGTCAACCCCGAAGTGCATAGAAAGGCCTCGAAAAAGTGCATAACCTTTCAGCACCGATTTTGTTGTTCAGGAGCTTGAGTTGTGCATAGCGTGGTCGCTCCTGTGAAAACCGAGCTATGCATTTTTGAAGGCCTTTTTGGAGACCTCGTTGTGTATTTTTGGAGGCCTTTTCAGAGACCCTGTTGTGCATTTCTGGAGGCCTTTTGAATGTTGAACGCTTGTGCGCAGGTTCCCGCCGCAGTGGAGCGGAGCGAAACGAAGGCGGGAACCTGCGCGGCGGCTCACGGCTCGTGGGGTGTTGTCTGACGTTTCATCGACTGCTGAAGGCGGTAGCTGTCTCCGCTGAATATTACTATGTGGGAATGATGCACCAGCCTGTCTATCAGAGCGGCGGTCAGGCGGTTATCGCCAAGCACCGTATTCCAATTTGAAAATTCAAGATTGGTCGTGATGATGAGGCTCTTGCGTTCATAGCAGTCCGAGATCACCTGAAACAGCAGCTCTGCCGATTCTTTGTGCAATGGTATGAACCCAAGCTCGTCAAGCACGATAAGCTCAACCTTCTTCAAGCCGTTCATAAAGGCGCTCAGAGTACCCTTGTTGTTGCGTTCAAGCAGGAGGTTGGCAAGGGAGGCAGCCGTAAAAAAGCGCACCTTACGGCCCTCCTGACACGCTTTCAGGGCTATTGCAGTTGCAAGGTGGGTCTTGCCTGTGCCGACCGCGCCCATAAATATGAGGTTCTCTTTGGCATCTATGAATTCCAGATCTACCATATACTCACGGGTAAGTCCGGCAGGAAGCTCGATCCCGCTTCTCCAAGAATAATCGTCGAGTGTCTTGATGACATGAAAGCCGGCGGTCTTTATCATACGGTTTATACGGTTGACCTCGCGCTCGTGAAGTTCAATATCCAGCAAGTCGGAAACGTACTGCTCGTTGTCCCGGTATTCAACGGTACGCCAGTCTCTTGCAAGACCACCAAGCTTTAAGGTGCGCATATTCTGCTCAATATCAGGCATTTGCGTCACCTCCCGTCAGACTGTCATAAGCGGAAAGGTCGGGGTCATAATCCAGCGTGGGAACGTTGGAGCAGAGCTTCAGCGGTTCGGGACTGTATCCCTGTTTAAGTATTGAGTAGTAGCACTGTCGCACACTCTCGGCATCGCTTCTGCCGCTGCGCTGTGCAATTTCGAGTACCTCTGTGCAATGATCGGCATTGCCGTCATTGACAATATCCTCAAGGAGATGTAATGCACTTCTGCGCTCCGCCCCCGAGGTCTGCGAGAGATAGGTCTGCCACGACATCGGCATGAATGTGAAAAATTTGGTGTGTTCAACAGCCCCGGGTTTCTTGCAGAGCGTTCTGATGTACTGAGTCCAGTCCATAAAGGTACGACTCTTTTCATAGCATCTGCTGTATACGGCAAGGAGCGAATGGTCAAAGTAGAACTCTATCTTATCGAAGAAGATCTTAGCCATCACAGTCTTACCGTTATACTCGGGAGACAGCCCGTATTTGTTGGTGTCGAGTGTTGCAAAGCCTGTCTTGGTAACTTTGATAGCCTCGTATCTGAACACGTTGTAAGGCATTTCCGGCATAGTCAGCAGCTTGGGCTTTTCCTCCTCCCACAAAGTGCGGATAAGGTCGCCCTTCTCATAATGCGGCCTGTCTGCGTCCTTTTCACACCAAGTCCATAGGTAATTATTGAACTCATCAAAATCGGCTATGGTGGGAACGGGTACAAGAGCGTTGCGCCTTATGTAGCCCACCTTGTTCTCTACATTTCCCTTTTCATTGCCGGAGGCAGGATTGCAGAAGTCAGCCTGAAAGCGGTAGTGCAGCTTGAACCTTGCAAAGCCGTCGGTGAGCTTGCGCTCCGTGCCTTCAAGCACCTGAGCGACCGCTGTGGACATATTATCGAAGCGGATACGAACAGGCACACCGCCGATATACTCAAAGATACGGCGCATACCCACTAAAAGGCACTCCTGATTCTGTGACGGAAACACCTGCGAGAAACCCTTATTGGAGTAAGGGAAGGTCATTGCAAGCTCATAAGCCTTATGCTCCGAACCTTCCGGATCGTAGTAGATGAACTCTCCGAAGTCAACCTGGGCGTATGCCATAGGGTGGTCTATCGGCAGGTATCCGGTGCCGCCCGTTTTCATGAGGGTGCGCTTCTTGCGGACATAGCGCTTGACGCTGTTGTATCCGCCTGTAAAGCCCTCTTCCTCGCGCAGGCGGTCATAGATGCGCTTGGCGGTGTGACGCTGCTTTCTCGGCACACGCTTGTCATTTTCAAGCCATTCATTGATACGGGGGATATACTTTCCGAGTACAGGATAGTTCTCGGGGTCAACGTTGGGGAGCTTCTCGTCGTTCCAATCGGACTGCTCGGCGTACTTGCACACGGTGCGGTAGTTGAGGTTGGTTCTGCGCTTTATTTCATTCTTGCTCAGTCCCTCCTCGTACATTTCTTTGATAAACATCTTTTTTGCCATACTGATCACCTTTCTGCTACCTCCTTTTAGCCAAGGGACGTAACCGCCAACCAATCCCACCCCAAAAATCCACATCAAAAAGAGCCGTGCTGACAACACGGCTCTTCTGTATATCATATGCTGGAAACAACTATACCTGACTGCACCTTACTACACCTTTGCTTTGCATAGACTCATTTCCGGTATTGTAACCGACTCTACCTGACTATACTTTTTCTTGCAGAAATCAGGCAGGCTGTCGCTCCACGGCATGAGTGCTTCAAGCTGTTCCTTAGTCGGATTATGACCATACTTCGGCAGCTCTGTCAGCAGATGCAGCAGATACCCGTACACATCAAGACCGTTTCGCTTAGCTGTTTCGATAATCGTCATGACCGCTGCGCTTGCATGTGCACCCTTCTCGGTACAGCTAAAAAGAAAATTCTTTCTTGCAATAACATATGGCTTGACTGTTCTCTCCGCCAAATTGTTGCTCATATCAACAAGTGGATTATTTAGGAAAACAGTCAGTGCTGCTTTCTGATTTCGGGCATAATTAACCGCCTCGGCTAAGTGTGAACCATTGCCGGGGTGAAGGCTGTCTAAGAATTTGTAGAACTCATCTACAAGAGGTGCAATCTTTTCACGACGCATCTCAAGCAGCTGTTCGTCCGTATAGTTTTCCTTTCTCGCCTCCCGTTCGTATCTGAACATTTTGTCTATCATACTCACAGCGATCGCCGCTTTGCTCTTTTTGTGCTTTTCGGGTATGCAGTCGATCAGCTTCCTGCGAGCATGCGACCAGCAGCCGACTCTCATGTAGCTGCCGCTGCCGTAGGACTGAAAACCGTCAGTCTGCAATATGCCTGTATAGCCATAGTAAAGCTCCTCGGCAACGTCCTTTGTGCGGCTGTCACGGTACTCGTATATCGCAATTTTTTTCTTTGCGGCTCTGCCTGTCGAGCATATCCACATCTGCCCCAGCTTGTCAATTTTTTTGCCTTTATCGGTTTTCAGAGTTCTTGACGTCGTTTCGTCAGCATTGAGAACAGGCTCTTTATACGAATATTTCCAGAGCATTTGGGTGACAGGCTCAAACCATTTTGAGCTCTCGATGACCCAGTTTGCCATTGAAGTGCGGCTGAGATATATGCCCTGAGCCGCCCAGTATTTTTCCTGACGGTCAAGCGGTGTGCCAAGCTGATATTTTCTCTGCATAATATCAGCAACAAGTGTCTGATCGGGCAGACCCTTCGGTATGACCTGTGCGGGAGTAGGGTTTTCGGATTTGACGATATGGGGATCCTCGCCCTTTTTATCGCAGCATTCACACTTGTATACCGTTCTGTATGTATACGCCGTCGCGCCAGAGCCATCTGCACGGACTCCGAGAGCCACTTTCACGGAGTAGAGAACCACAATAAAAATGAGCCCGCCTGACTTATCACCAAGCAGGCTCACCTATCAATGTTTATTAATACTTGCTGATGATCTTCTTCATCTGCTCATAGATATCTTGCTCCGACCACTCATGCTGTCCATCAGGTTCTTCGGAGAATAATGCGAGTATTTCAGCTTTAGCGGCTTCGGAGTCTTTGCAGTGCAAGAATAGCGACCACCACTTGTTGTCCAGCTCGTCTCTAGTGATCGTCACGGTTCAGCCCCCTCCGGCAGACCGTGACGCTTTCTCATGGAGACTTCGCCGTCGATCATGATGTCATAGGCGTTGTTGACGATTCTGTCTATTATCGCTTCGGAGATGGGACTGCCGTTATCCGGTTCGGAATTGATACGGTCATACCAGCCCTCGGTGTGGTACTGTGTGCAGAATATCATAGAACGCGACACACGGGCTTCGATGATCTCCAGCAGATCAATGCTCTCACTTGGCGTGAGTTTGCGGATAAGCCACTCGTCAAGGATAAGCAGATCGACCTTTTTGTATGCCTTGATGACCTTGGCAAGCTCATTGTTCGCTCTTGCAATTGTAAGCTCGTCAAGCAGTTCCGGTAGTCTGATGTATCTCACGCTTTTGAACTTGCGGCAGGCAGCGTTTCCGAGAGCGCAGGCAATGTATGTCTTTCCGTTTCCCGATGCACCCTTGAGTATGATATGCCTGCCCTCGTCGATGTAGTTACAGGTCGCAAAACGAAGCATTTTTCCTTTGTCGAGGTGCCTGTCCTCAATGTATTCGATGCCCTCTATCGTGGCGTTAGCATCTGAAAATTTGGCGTTTCTGATGTACCTGTCGAGCTTGTTGTTCTGCCTGCGATTCCATTCGGCATCGACAAGAAGTGTAAGTCTGTCTTCAAATCCAAGCTGCTTGTAGCTGTCGGCATCCTCGATCTGACGCTCCAATTCACTTGCAAGAGCGTTCATTTTCATGGCTCTCAGGCGTTCAATAGTACCATTTATCATTTGCCGGCACCGCCTTTCTTCCAATAGGCAGCGCCGCGCGTAATGCCGTATTTGTTGCTTCTGTCACCTGAATCGTCCGACTTTTTCTGCTCCTGACTGTTCTTCAGAAGCGTAGTTATCGTCCGTATTGACGGCGAAGATGAGAACGCCAGCATACGCTCACAGGCGGCTTCGAGTTTCTTTTTGCCGTAGCGCTTGCCGAGTTTGGTAAGACTCACACAAGCTTTGTAGCCCTGTTCGGGAACACTGCCCGATGATAGAAAATGATTCATAATTATCTCGGTCGATGTGCCGACAGTTTTAGCCCATGCTTTGAATTCTTCGGCATTGCAGTTCAGATATTCACGGTGATTTGAGGGCATATGCTCGGGCTTCACAACAGGCTGAACGCTGTACTTTTCAAGGCGCTTATGCGAAGTCATACGGCTGCCTTTGAAATACACCTCTACAAGATCTTTGGTCAGCCTGAATTGCACCTGTTCACCGATCAGATCAAATGGGACAGAATACTTGTTGACACCGTCTGAGATCAGATAGTCATTTCCGACTGTCTGCTGCTTCCACACAGCGGGCTCATAAGGGTGCTTAGGCAGCGGCAGCATGAATTCCTTTTCTTCTGTGAGATATGCTTCTCTGCGGCTGCCGGGTCGCTTCTGAAAGGGCTTTGTGTTGATGAATTCAAGTCTTTCGGCAACAGCGTCTCTGACCTCAGCAAAAGAGAAGAATTTGCGCTCTCGCAAAGCGGCGGTTATCCAAGTAGTCGAGAAACCTACTGAACGTTCCACAAGTCCCTTATCCTGCGGCTTGCGAACACGGGCAGGAACGATCGCCGTTCCATAGTATTCTGCAAGCTCACGGTAACTTTCGTTCAGCTGCGTTTCGTAGCGTGTGTTGGAAGTTACGCCTGTTTTCAGATTATCCGGAACTAAAACTCTCGTAACTCCGCCAAAGTATTCGTATGCGTGGACATGGCACATAAGCCAGTTCTCCTGCTTCATATCTGTGCAGGCTTCAACGTAAAGATAGCTGCAGCACGGCAGTGCCGCCACGAAAAGATACGCCTTGTATTCCTCGCCTGTGATGCTGTCAAAGTACGGAATAGTACCACCTGCCCAGTCTACCTGCATAACATCTCCGGGTTTATGCGTGACACGCATCGTAGCTTTCGTGATTCGAGCCCAGCGGCGATATTTATCGCCGAACTGCGTGCTCATGTAGGGCGTTTCACCGTTTGCGTAGGCACGCTCGCAGTATTCCTGCCAGAGCAGAGTGAGGGTCACGCCTTTCTTTGAAAGCTCGCGGTGGATGTAGTCAAAGTCGATGACCGCATACGGAGAAGGATCTCTGTTGCGCTTGCCGTAAAACAGTTCGTCCAACATTTCATTGGTCACATCGTCTTCGAGCGGCCAGGTGATGTTCAACTGTTCCGCTTTTTTCAGAACCTCGCTGACAGTGTTGCGTGAGACTTTGGCACCGGACGCGATACTTCTTTGGGTGTATCCGAGTGATTTGAGCCTCAATATTTCCCGATAATTTGTCATATCAGGACCTCCTAATATCAAAGTCACATCAGATGATGTGCTTTTGATATTATATCACTTTTTATCAACTGGCTCTACAACTCCGTGACAGTGGCTCTCAAAGTGCGGCAAAGCGGCTCTGAAAGTCCGTGCAGATGGCTCTGGCGCGACGGCGTATACACTGTAAAACTCTCGCATTTTCAGCTGCTCTGGGATATACACAAGTTTACTTGTCAGAAATTCTTCCTTGATGACCTTGAGCTTATTGCCGCACACAGCGCAGTTACACTTGTTTTCGGGCAGCTTCGATACGATCTTCTCTTTGGGAAGATCTTCTCTGAGCTTATTTTTGCCGCGGTGTTCACCGGTCTTTTGGGACTTTCTTTTTACAACGATGGTTTCTTCTGTCGGCTCCTCTGCATTTTCATCAGAAAGCATTTCGGCTTCGTTGAAAACACCTTCAAAACTCTCCTGACCGTCACACTGTATATACTTAGACTTCTCACTTTTACGACCAAAAAGCATCTGATTTCTTTTCAGAAGAAGTTCTTCAAGATGCTCTATGGTCTCATCTTTTTTCTCGTTTTCTTTTTCAAGCAAAGCGCACTTTTTTGACATTTCTTCGTATGCTTTTTTCAGTTCTTCATATGTCATAAAAAATGCTCCTTTCCTTGAAAATCCAGTGCCTTGCGATACTTATATTATATCACAAAACGCCCGAAAAATCAAGGAAAAGAGCGTATTTTACGTCATTATGTCAGAGAATATTTCTCAACAATTATGTGCACTATTTTTGTCCAAACTTCAATAAAAATCTATCCCGCCTTCGATAGTTTTTATCGCCTTCGGCTGGTCAACGGAAAGTCCCTGCAAGAGCCATACGAACTGCTCGCGGCTTAAGTTTCTTACCTCCTGCTCATTGCGCGGCCAGTTGAATTTACCGTTTTCAAGCCTTTTGTACAGCATGATAAATCCGTCGCCCTCCCACAGCAGAGCCTTTAGTCGGTCTCTGCGTCTTCCGCAAAACAAAAACAGGCTGTCGGAAAACAGATCAAGATCAAATTCTTCTCTGATTATTGCTGCAAGACCGTCTATTGATTTACGCATATCGGTATGTCCGCACACGATGTAGATATTGGCGGCTGTCAGTTCCTTCAGCATTGCTTCAGCCCTCTGAAAAGAGCCATCAGCATATCCTCGGGAGTATCCTGCGGAAGCTCTATCTCAAAGCCGTCCTTGCGTATTGTTATCTTGCCGGTGTCTGAAACGAGCTTCTGTTCATTATCCGAAACAGCATTTTTCTGCGGCACAGCAATAGAAGAGGAAACACTTACCGGAACTATGCTCTGTTTCTCATTGCCCTCGATAAGCTCGGTTCTCAGCACATTCAGCCGTTTGTAGTAGGTACTGACATTGATGCCGTTCTCACTGCACCACTCATCGACCTTTTTGCCGCTCGCCTGGCACTCGCTGACCATTTCAGCCCATTCCTTATGCCTCAGCTGCATTTTGATCTCTGATATTCTTCCCATGATATTTACTCCTTTCGAATTGTGATTAATCCTTCAGAGTAATTATATCATATTTGGTGGGCTATGTCGGCTCGGGGGAGGGATTGGCGGTTACCAAGGGACTCTTTAACTCTTAGCTAAAATTGTAGCATTTTATTTCGGTGCTGGCAAGGCGATGTACCCCCGTCTGCCTTATGCACTTTTCGAGGCCTTTTTGTGCAATTCTATTTTACCACAAACACTCGGTAAGCATTTGAAAATACTCAAATACCTCCCGCCTTGCTTTTGAAAGATCCAGACGGCGCAGCAGCCAGATCAGTACAGCGTCATGCAGCAGTTCTTCTGTCATGAGCTTTTCACCCCTGTGACCTCGTTTTCAAGCACGATGTCCACCGACTTGCTGTCAATGCAGGTCTGCTTCATCTGCGAACCATAGATCAGCGACTGACTGCAAGCACGGTTTATGAGCCGCGGATTGCCGCCCGAAAAAGAAAATATCGACTTCATGGCATCCTCTGTAAAGATAGGATTTTCGTGACCGGAGTAATGAAGCTGTTTTTCGATGTACCGCTTGGTATCTGCAAAATCCATAGGAGTAAGAAAGCACTCAATATCAACACGTTCCAAAATTGCACGGTATGCGGAGAGACGTAATTTATCCCAAAGCTCTGTCTGCCCGGACAGGATCAGGGCTATAGGGTTTTCGGAGTCCATTTTGTAGTTCAAAAGAAACCGAGCTTCCTCCAGCATTTCTTTAGGAAGAAGGTGAGCCTCATCCACGATCACAACAGCTTTTCGGTTTTCCATGCTGCGCATGATCTCGATCTGCTTATGTAAAGAGTTTCTTGCGGTGTTTCGCAGATATTCGGATTTACACCCGAGCTGATTCAGCAGATAATTGTAGAAGCTTCGCGGTGTAAGCTTTAAATCAGAAACATACAACACCATGTATTCTGTTTCCGGCAGTTCATCTTTAAGCCTGCGCAGAGTACTTGTCTTGCCGGTACCGGGTTCACCGATCAGTACAGTAAACAACTGATTCTTTGCTGTATAGCTCAGCCTGCTGAGTATCTCGATATTTTGATCAGACTTGTACAAGGCATTGCTCGGAATACCTCGCACAAACGGTGTGTGCTTCATTTCGTAGAATGTTTCATACATCTTCATCACCCGCCAATGCACTTGAATATGAGATAACAGCCCTGCGCTCCCTTTCGTCTGCGGTCTTGCTGACAGCATCAAGCAGCCTCGAAGAATCCGCCTGAATACGCTCAATCTCTGCACGAGTAGGCTTCTTTGCAACATGAGTGCCGACCTTTGCAGGCTCGGCATAGAAAGGCTCGTGGCTCTTGGGCTCAATACGCACCTTGGCAATGTTCTGCGGGTCATAGACCACATCTACAGTCTGCCCGGCGTACAGGATACCGACGTCATAGTCCTTACCCATAAAGCTGATGCATCCGGATTTGTTCACCTTTCTGGTCTCACAGTGAAGAAATGCGCTTGCGAGTATCGCTTCATCGGGATAGTACAGCGGCATGGAATCGCTCTTGAACGCAGTCTCGGGCGTAACACCCAGAGCGCTGTGTACCTTGTTGTGGTAGCATTCCGAGAGCCAGGCATTAAACAGCCTGTTGAGCTCCTCAATGCTTTCGGGAGGTTTCAGCCCGATCTCGTCGATAAACGAATCGACCGTATGATTGAAGCGCTCCTGCTTGCCCTTTCCCTGCGGATTGCGGGGCTTTGCGTACAACAAACGGATACCGAGCAGACCGCAGGCGCGCTTCATCCAGTGGGTGCGGTACTGCGAACCATTGTCGAAGTATATACGTCTGGGAGCACCATACTTTTGTATGCCTTTCTTCAACGTATCCTCCACGATGGTCTGTTCCATATCGCCGTAGAACTGTGCGTGGATTATGTAACGGGTGGCGTCGTCAATAAGGCAGGACATATACGTCGGCTGAACCTTGCCGTCGATTTTCAAAGTAGGACCGTACTTGATATCCCCCTGCCAGAGATCACAGCGGTGAACTCTGGCAAAACGCTGTGAAGCATAGCCGTTGTCCTGATACATCTTCATCATAGAGGTCGAATATCCCATCTTTGCAAGTGCTTTTTGCAAAGTGGAACGCTTCAGCACATCGGGTCCGACCTTTCCTTCAAGCTCAAGTATCTGAATAATTGTCGGTACACTGCGGGATGGCATTTCACGGCGCAGGCGGATAGCTTCGGCAAGTATCTCTTTGGTGATGACAGGGTTCTGCTCCGGGACTCTGCCCTTCGGTTCAAGTCCGTCGATGCCGGATTCGTTGTAAGCATCCACATAGCGCTGGAGCGTTCTTGCAGATACTTCACATTCCTCGGAGATCTCACGGCGTTTCTCGTAGTAGCTTTCGGACAGCAAAGGAAGACTGAGCAGCGGTGCGATCATCACCATGCGCTGTTCAGCTATCTCCCTTGCCAGTTTCTTGTCTTTCATGCCCATAAAAGGCACCTCCTTGTGTTATGATACCTTTATCATAGCACAAAAAGTCCCGGCAATCTACGTGAACTCGTACTGTTTCCATTCACCTATGTTTACGACTACCTTGACAAAATATCTTAGCGTTTCCGATGTGGAATTGATACCGTAATTTGTCACGATGCTCGGGTGTTCAAGCTTCAGCCTTCTGACGGTTGCGGCACCGAATACTAAAAATCCTTTTACCCAGCGGCAGATACGGGCAGCAGAATGGTCATCAACGAATTCATTAAGAGCATCATATATAGCAGCGTAGACATCTACACAGAAGTGCTTGAATGGCACAATAAAATCGGGCAGTTCCCGATGATAGCGATGGCATTCAGGGCAGTAAAAAACTCGAAGAGACAATTTTTCACGCTGTCGGCTCTTTTTGCGGAAAACGTGCCGTCTGCATCTGCCGCTAAATTTCATACGATGACCGCACTCGGGGCAGAGCGCATCTTCTTCACCAAAAATATAGTGGATCTCGTCCTTGACAAACTCGGAAAAATGTGATACAATAAACATGTTGGGGACGATAGCCGTGTTATGACTGTGAATCATAACAGCAAAACGGCTATCGTTTTTCCTTTCTGAAATATGGTTACTTACCATTATATCACAATTTGGAATAAAGTCAAAGACGGTATCCTCCCGAACACAAAGTCGGGAAGATACCGTTTTGTTTTTTCTCCTGCGCTGACGCGCAGGAGGGGTTTATCGCTTTTGTTTTCCCAGGAGCATTGCTGCCCTGACAAATCAGGTGGTCAACATGACAAATTAGAGTGTCTGCACCTTGACAGAACGAGTGCCTGTGTGACAAGATACAGTCACTTCTGGAGGACAAATAGGGAGAGCGGTAACAATAGTCGCATTTTGCAATTATCGCAGAAGCTACATGACATGCGTCCTTGTACTTTACACCTGTTTCCATTATTTCGCGAGCCAAATCGCGAACTTTTTCAGTTGACCCCGAGCCAACGTGTACCGAGGAATTAAGCTCGATATACTCCTTTATCACTGTCAATCACTTAACCCCAAAACAAGTCCTCACCCATTATTTTTCTGATTA
>CALCRR010000421.1 GCA_937894495.1 uncultured Ruminococcus sp.
ATAAAATTTATTTCTGCACAAATCTAATGGATATTTTGAAACAGAGGCGAGTATAATAATTGGCTCATCAAAGCAAAGACTCGAACAAAATGATTTTTATGCAGTTCTCTTTCCCCGCTGCAGGCGGGGGAAAGAGAACGCCTGCCAAAAGATACTGCCCGAAATTAGGCATTATAGATGATGAGCAAAATTGATAGTTAAAAATTAAAAGGGTCTGCTGTGTTTGCGGCAGACCCTTGCGGTTTATTCAGATGCGGCTATGTGCCGAAAAAAAGGGGGCTGTCAAATAGTTTTGGCAGCGTTTTAAGGCTTATGTAAAGTGTTTTTGGTTGAAAACTGTTTCCGATCATGCTATGATAAGCTCAGCCGAGGTAAAGTCGGCGGAAAGGAGAGACTGTATGGAACTCAGCAAGACCATAAAAAGGCTCAGGACTCAGAAAGGGTGGTCGCAGGAAATGCTGGCAGAGCGCAGCTTTGTAAGCCGTCAGACTGTTTCTAACTGGGAGACCGAAAAGAGCTGCCCCGACGTTCACAGCCTGCTGATACTGAGCGACATATTTGGTGTTTCTCTTGACGAACTTATCAAAGGAGATGTTGAAGCTATGAAAGACACTATCAGAAATGAAGATGCAGGCAGGCTCAAAAAGATCGAGTGGTTGGGTGTTACGGAGTTTTTTGCTCTGATGTTCGGCTGCACGCTGCTGGTCGAATACGGCGGCGAGGTCGGCAAAATGCTGGGCTTTCTGCTGGCAGGTGTATTGTCGGTATGTATTTTTATGACCTTTCACGTGCTGGAGCAGATAAAGCAGGACAACGACATTCAGACCTACCGTGAGCTGGTGGCATTTATGAACGGCGAGACCCTTGATGACATTGAAAAAGAAAAGGAACTGAAAAAGCGCAGCACTCAGAAGAAACTTCTGATATTTGCTGCGGTACAGGCTGGGGTGATATTGGTTGTTTGTGGGGTAACTTTGGCTATTTGGGGGATAGGATAGGATCGAGGGTTCAGATCTCTCGATCACAAAAATAGCCGCCGCTTTCGCGGCAGCTCTGTGACGTCTTTTATCAAATTCTCATGCCCAGCTCTCTGCACCGCCGCCGGATATCAAGCGTTATCCGACTTTGACCTGAATAAACTAGCCACTGCCGAGCAGATCTTTTCGGCTATGTAGGGATTGTTCATGGTGTAAAGGTGTATGCCGTCAATGTCGTTGGCGAGCAGGTCTACTATCTGGGAAACTGCGTAGGCTATGCCTGCATCTCTCATGGCAATAGGGTCATGCTCGTATTTCTCCATAATAGTGATGAACTTTTTGGGGAGCTTTGCGTGGCAGAGAGTCACCATGCGCTCGATCTGCCTGCGGTTGGTGACGGGCATAATGCCTGCCTCGATAGGCACGTCAATGCCTGCGATAGCTGTCTTTTCCCTGAAAGCGTAAAAATCCTCGTTGTCGAAAAACAGCTGTGAGATAAGCTGGCTGCAGCCTGCGTCCACCTTTTCTTTAAGATGGCGAAGGTCCTCCACCATTGAGGGGGCTTCGGGGTGTCCCTCGGGGTAGCAGGCGCCGATTATGTTAAAATCGCCGTTCTCCCTGATAAGCTCCACCAGCTCCGAAGCGTAGTGAAATTCATTTTTCGGGGGAATGTTGGGGTTTATATCGCCCCTGAGCGCCAGAATGTTCTCGATACCTGCGCTTTTCATCTCCGCCAGCTCCGAAAGCACCTCTTCACGGGTGAGGTTTATGCAGGGCAGGTGAGCCACGGCTTCTATGCCGTACTTGTG
Organism: uncultured Ruminococcus sp.; assembly: GCA_937894495.1. Lineage (GTDB taxonomy): Bacteria > Bacillota > Clostridia > Oscillospirales > Ruminococcaceae > Hominimerdicola. The sequence goes on from CALCRR010000421.1 coordinate 1,787, forward strand.
CTTAATGGCGTCGCAAATGCCGATGGTGGCATTGTTGGTCCCTCCCCCTGCGCCGTAGGTAACGCTGATAAAATCAGGCTCAAGAGCCGAAAGCCCGTCTATAGTCTGGTATATGCTCTCCACAGGCGTGGTGCTCTTTGGGGGGAACACCTCAAAGGAGAGAGTAGTTTTTTTCTTGAAAAGCTGGTTAGTCTTCATTTTAATTCCTCTAATCTATAGCAGTTTGATATGAATTAAATTATAGCACATTTTATAATTATAGTCAATATCTGTTTTGCTATAGCTTGTTATAGTTAAAAACTATGGGCTCTGCTGCTTTTTCTTTCTGATATCGAAAGCGTCGTAGCACTCCTGGAGCTTGTCGTTTCTCAGCAAAAACAGGGTGAGCGCCGTGTAGAGTGCAAATGTGACCAGCCTTGAGGGTATGCCTGCGCCGTTTGAGATAGCCTGAGTAATGGTGCTCACGCCGAATATCCCCGAGCCTGCAAGGGCTGCGATATCCTCAAATGAATGGAGTATCACCAGCGCCCAGAGACTGCCGCCCCTGGCGTAGATAGCTCCCATATAAAAGCCCATGCCGGCTGCACCGATAGCCTGGCTTACAGCTCCAGCCACCGTAACACCGCTTTGTATATTAACAAGGTGGGTGAGCCCGAAAACTGCGCCCGAGATAAAAACCGAAAGATAAACGCCCTTTTTGGTGCCCCAGCCGAAATACTCCCTCAGGGTGTTCTGCATTATCCCCCTGAAAACCAGCTCCTCACGCAGCCCTGCGCTTAGTATCATAGAGAGCAGGAACCAGAGTATCTGCATGGCAGGCAGCGGCTTGCGGTCGGGACTCAGCCCCATGACGTTAGCCATTAAAAGGATTATGGAAAAGGTGAGCATGAAGCCGCCCGCAAGCAGGGTGTTTATAATGCCCCTGCCGTTTCGGGTCAGCACAGTCAGCCTTTTTCTCAGGGCGAGTATGCCAGTGAAGATCACCAGCTCGGGCAGGGTGACCAGCACCGTGGCAAAAAAGTAGTTATCCTCAGTGACGGTCATGAACTTTTTAAGGAGAAAAGCCCACAGATAGGGCATAAAAATAAGTATGGCAAGCACTGCCGCCAAAAAGATCAGACAGGCTGCTCCCTTGTGTTTTTTCAAAGCTGTCCCTCCCGAAAAAAGATAGAAGTTACTAATAATTATATCATGCGATGGGGTAATAGTCAACCGGATCATGGGACATTTTCAAAGCCTTATACTATATAAATATATAAAGCAAGGGTGAGTTAATAATATGTTTACAAAATATTAATCAAAAATGTTATGTTGGACCCTTGACAAACCCTCGAAAAAGGTATATAATAATAAAGCTGTCAGCGAGGGAGA
>CALCRR010000422.1 GCA_937894495.1 uncultured Ruminococcus sp.
ACGCTCTTCCGATCTACCACATCAAAGCCCTTTTCAATAGCCTTCGCACGGATCGCCTTAATGTTGTCATTACTGTCTTTCAGCATAGGAATACCTGCGGCGATCAGCCCGGGGTGAGCATAGCCGGACGCATCAACAAGGGGTTCTGCCGCAAAATAAGGGTGTCTCTGTCCGACAGTAAGCGAGATAACGGCGATTGCATTTGCGAGATGACCGCCCTCTATCAAATCGTTCATTATCAGCACACAGCGGTCGGGCTTTTCCTCCGAAGTCATAAAAGAACCATTCTGCATTTCATTCATGATAAAACATCCTTTCAACCAACAAATTAGTAACTACCATAGTAACCACTAAAAGAATTATAGCACAGACTATTGCATTTGTCAAGAGGTTGTGGTATAATAGTTACAAAAAAAGTAGCAACTACTTTTCGGAGGTGCATTATGGATATATTAAAAATACTGAAAAGGCTTGATTTTACGGAATATGAAGCAAAGGCATATCTTGCACTGCTTTCAAGTGAGCAACCGCTGACAGGATATGCTGTTGCTAAAAATTCGGGAGTTCCCCGTTCCAAGATCTATGAAACGATCGAGTCGCTGCTGACAAGGGGCGATGTGATCGCAAGCCCCGGTGATCCGCCCTTGTATCAGGCGATCTCTGCAAAAGAGCTGATCTCTTCACGCAAAGCTGAAGCAGAGGATAATTTTTCAAAAGCCGAGAAATATCTTGCCGAGCTTGAAAACGAATCACATGACAGAGATAATATTTGGAATATTACAGGCTGTGATGCGATATGTCAGAAGGTGACAGAATGTCTGCGTTCGGCAGAAAAGAGGATACTCCTTGAAATATGGGCAGAGGACTTCTATGCCGTAGAGGACGAACTGAAAGACGCAGCAAAACGTGGTGTGCAGATCATCATCGTTTCATACGGCGAATTGAAAGCAGATTATGCTGTGGTTTATCAGCATGATATGAGCGATACCATAACCGAGGAATATGGCGGTCGGTGGATCGTTTTAAGCATTGACGGCTCACAAGTGCTTGCAGGAGCTGTGTCGCTGAACGAAAAAAGCCGTGCAGCCTGGACGATGCACAGCGGTCTTGTTATGCCAATAACAGAGGTCATTGTTCACGATCTGTATATTGCAGAGATCGTGAAAAAGCATAGGGATATACTTGAAGCAGATTTCGGCAAAGACCTGATCGAGCTGAGACATAAATTCTCGGTCTATCCCGATAACAAGAAGCACTATATTGAATAAGGTGGGTAAGCATAATGAAAAACATCATAATAACAGGCAGCACGGGAATGGTCGGTAGTGTCGCACTCAAAAATGTCTCGCAAGAAAAGATGTCGGCAAGGTCACATCAATAGTCAGACGAAGCAGCGGTATCACACACCCGAAGCTGACGGAGGTCATTCACGATAATTTTGAGGATTTCTCCGGTATCAGCGAGTATCTGAAATATCAGGACGGCTGTGTTTACTGCATAGGCATATACACAGGGCAAGTCCCCGATGATGAGTTTTGCAAAATAACTGTTGACTATACAAAAGCGTTCGCCTCGGAGCTTAAAAAGCAAAGCCCCGATGTGACCTTCTGCTTTTTAAGCGGAATGGGCGCAGACAGGAACGAAAAAGCCCGTGCTATCTTCGCACGGGAAAAGGGCAAGGCGGATAATTATCTGATAGGTTTGGGCTTTGACAAGCTGCGGATATTCCGCCCCGGCTATATCTATCCTGTTGAGCCGAGAAAAGAGCCTAATTTCTCATATAAGCTGATGCGGGTGATGTACAAGCCATTCTTCTCGCATTTCAAGTCATTGAGCGTGACCTCTCACAGACTTGCGGCGGTCATGGTAGATGCCGCTGTTACGGGCAGAGGTCAGGAAACTATGGAGAACAAGGACATAATGGCTTACGGCAGAAAGCGGAGGGCAAAGAAATGAACAAGGGCAGGCTTGAAGCCTTTACTGACGCTATTGTTGCAATCGCCGCAACGATCATGGTGCTTGAACTGAAAACGCCTTTGACAAACGACTGGAACGGCATCAAGGAGATACTTCCCACGCTGCTTGCGTATATCATCAGCTTTGTGATGATATATGTGGTGTGGTTCTCCCACCATAATCTGTTCAAAAAAGCAGAGGTCATCACGCCGAGGACATATCTTCTCAACGGTCTGTGGATATTTTTCCTGACGCTTGTGCCCTTTACAACAGCGTGGGTCGGCTCATCTCCCAAATCGGCATTAACAGAATTCCTCTATCCGCTGAATCTGCTTCTGTGGAGCGGAGCGTTTCATCTGCTTGACATTCAGATACTCAAGGACAACAAAGATGCCGAAAAGGACAGCTCCACAAGGCTTTTCGACAGAGTGTTCATGTACGGCGGATATATCGCTTGTATGGTGATAGTGTTTATCCTTCCGCAGGCAAGTCTGTACCTGATCGGTGCGGTGTCGGTGGTGATGATTGTGCGGATATTCACGGCGAACCGAGAGGCTTAATATGCAGATCATTCAGATGGAGGAAAAAGAGGTATGAAAGTATTAAGAGCCGAGACAATCGCACATCAGGCAGGGGCATACTATGTCCGTATCCAGGCAATGGCGAGAAAATACCATATCACGCTTGAACAGGAATTTGATGAACACGATACTCCAGATACAAAGAATATCGTGATACTCGATGATGATTTCCCTGTTGCGACCTGCCGTCTTTATGCGATAAACGAAAAAAGCGTTATGCTCGGCAGGATCGTTGTTCTGCCCGAATACCGTCATAAAGGGCTTGGCAGCCTTAGCGTGACCGAAGCGGAAAAATGGGCAAAAGAGCTTGGATTTGAAAAGGCTGTGCTTGAAGCCCGTGAGGGTAAGGTTGGATTTTATGAAAGGCTTGGGTATACAGCCGACCGTAATAGAATGATAAATGGCGAGACATTTACTTGTATCTATATGGAAAAGAACTTGAAATGAGTGAAAAATATGCACTATGTAAAGGCAAAATCACTGCTGACACGCTGGAATGGAATGAACATCTATCGTGGCTGCACACATGGCTGTATCTACTGTGACAGCAGAAGTAATTGCTACCATATCGAGCATCAGTTTGAGGATATTGAAGTCAAGGTCAATGCACCCGAGCTTCTTGAAGAAATACTGAAACGCAAGCGACAGAAGATTATGATCAGCACAGGCTCAATGAGCGATCCTTATCAGCCCTGTGAGGAAAAGCTGATGCTGACAAGGAAGTGCCTTGAACTGATAGACAAATATGAGTTCGGTGCAACGGTCATCACAAAGTCTGACCGTGTGTTTCGTGACATTGATCTGTTTGACAGTATCAACCGCAAGGGTAAAAGTGTTCTGCAAATGTCGCTGACAAATGCGGACGATGATCTGAGCAGGATAATTGAGCCGAATGTCTGCCCCACAAGCAGGCGGTATGAAGTTTTGAAAGAGTTTCAGAAACGTGGTATACCTACCGTTGTATGGCTCACTCCGCTGCTGCCGTTCCTTACCGACACAGACGAGAATTTTAACAGGCTTATGGAATACTGTCTTGATGCGGGAGTTAAAGGGATAGTATGCTTAAAAATCGGAATGACCCTGCGTGAGGGCGACAGAGAATATTACTATCGGGCACTCGACAGGCATTTTCCCGGACTGAGCAGACAGTATATGATTAAGTACGGCAATGCTTATGATGTGGTGAGCGACAACAGCGAACGCCTTATGCGACGGTTTCATGAGGTCTGTGAGAAGTACGGCATCATACACGATCCCGAGCGGTGCTTTGCATATACGGCGGAGTTCCCTGAAAAATATGAGCAACTTAGCTTTTTCTGATAAATGTATCGGTAGTGCCAATAAACCGTAGTTTATTGGCGCACTCAAAAACCGTCCTACACAAGTCATAATAGGGATTGTAACTGAATACTAACCGCAAGCTCTCGGAAACGCTCTGCAAGCGTTTCTGAGGGCTTTTTCTTTTTGGCGG
>CALCRR010000423.1 GCA_937894495.1 uncultured Ruminococcus sp.
CAAATCGCAGGGGTACTGCGATTTGGGAAAGTGCCGTTACATCAGTATACGGCACCCTCTACCAAACAAAAACCAACCTTTAAGACAGTCATATATTCTCGCATTCGTCAACAACGATCATTTGATTCCTGCGTGTGCCTTTGATGATCTCTTTGCGATATTTTACTCTGAAACCGAAAGGAATAAATTTCAGGTAAATATCCATAACGCCCTCGTCCTGAGCGATTATTTTGTCAAGCATCTCTCTATACATATCCGTATTGTCAAGCTCGATCTCCATGCTTTTCAAAGCGGCGATATGCTCTTTCAGCGTTTCGAGCTGCCTGCGGTTGATGTCTCCTATATTTTTGCTTTCGTATATTTTTTGCTCAAGTTCGGCTATCTCAGCTTCATATTTCTTAGTCTGATTTTTCAAGTCCTCTTTTGTTATCAGCCCCTCGATCATGAGGTCGATAGCCTTTTCTTTCTTTTTGCCGATAGCAGTTATCTGCTCCTGAAGCGGAGCAATGTCACAAACGATGTTGTCATGCTGAACAGCCTCAATATCTTTTCTGAGAGCAGCTATAATATCATCACGCTGGGTGTTGATATATTCAAGCACATATTTCATGCATTCAATAAAAACCTTTTCCGTGGTGTTCGGAATATCACAGCCGTAGCGCTTACCGTTGGCTTCGTATCTTATCGTTTTACCGTAAACCTGCCTGTTGGTGCAGTGCATTGTATAATACCCTCTTGCAATACTTGAATTGGTAAATTTCGCACCGCATTTTCCGCAGACTATCTTTCCGCTGAACCAGTGTCGGCTTGAATGCCTTGATTTTTCCTTGACCTTCCTTGTACGCTCTTCACGTTTCTGCTGAGCCAGTTCAAACAGTTCTTTCGAGATTATGCCCTCATGAGTATTTTCAAGCAGTATAAGCGATGATTCGGGTCTTTCATTTTCCGTCGTTTTTACTCGGTGTTTTGTTAAGAAGTCGGTCGAGTGAGTTCTCCATTGTAAAAGATCGCCGCAGTATTTCGGATTTGTTATTATGGTCATGACAGAATCCTGACGGAACAACCCGCCTGATGTAGTGCGGAACCCGTCAGCGTTCAAGTCCTTGGCGATATTATGCGCACCTTTTTCATCATAAACATATTCGTGAAATATCCTGCTGACAAGCTCGGCTTCTTCTGGAACGAGATACAGCTTGCCGTCTTTGATAGTAAATCCGAGCAGACGACCGTTGCCCCAGACATAACCTTTTTCCATACAGCGGCGCATACCCCATTTGACGCGTTCGGATATTTTTCGGGATTCTTCCTGCGCCAAGCTCGCCATGATCGTCAACCTAAGCTCCCCGTCCTTATCATTAGTGTCAATACCGTCGCTCATGAAAATAACGTTGATGTTCAGATCTTTCAGCTTTCGGGTGTAGTTCAGGGTGTCAACTGTATTACGGGCAAATCGGCTTACCTCTTTAGTGAGTACGGTTTCGATCAGACCCTTCTCACAGTCGGCTATCATTCTATTAAACCCCTCACGGTGCTTGGTTGATGTTCCAGTTATACCCTCGTCGTAGTAAACTTCAATAAGTTCCCAATCCTCACGCTGGCGTATGTATTCATCGAAGAACTGGCGCTGGGCGGTCAAGGAGTGAATTTGGTCACTCTGGTCAGTAGACACGCGACAATAAGCCGCAACTTTTTTCTTTCTATACATTGTACCTCCTCTCCCCATTTTTAGGGGATCACTCCCCTCTGCTATTATAATTTTACACTTTAAAACGTGAAATGTCAAGTCCTTTTAAAGAAGATTATTATATAAATATATGAAACATAACATCGCATATAATTTCGGACGAATTATTATAATAGCAGAGTAAAAGCTATCTTTTGTTCTTATGCCGCAGGGTGGTTGTTATCATTATCGGAGTTCATCTCGATAAGCCTTTCAAGCTGCTCCGCCGTAAGAAGCCCTTGCTTGTAAAAAGCCTTGTAATACCCGATCTTCACAGCACGGATAAATGCCTGACGGCTTTCCTCGGATATTTCCGGCTTGTCCACATTAATTACGTTGTCCGGCTTTTTTGATTCAATAATTCTGCTCAAATATTTTTCCTCCATTGTCTCAATAATTATATAGCGTTGATGAGTAATAGATTGATTTTAACCTTCATTTTTTATCATTCCTTTCATAAATAACCTTGTCAGACGGGTTGACGATTCGGGCGTGGTATGGTATAATAATCTCAAAAGTTCATTTATAATTATGTGCTTCCGGAAGAATAATAATGATGTCAGCTCCATAAAAAATAGAGATACATTTTTCTCATACCCCGCGAATACTCATAATCATCTTTTCGGCTTCTTTTTCCGAAGCTGCTCCTGCCGCTTACGTTCTTCCTCAACCAGTTCCGTGACATAGTCACGCTTGGACAGCCGATCATAAGTATCCAAAATATCCTTGAATACCTCATACTGCTGTCTGAACTTTTTCAGCTTTTCTTTTAGGGCTTCAATTTTTCTGCTGATATTTTGGTTCTGCTCGATAAGCCGGTCATAGTCTGCGCGGGTCAGAATACTATTCTTGGTCATCACTTGCTTGTACATTGTCAGATTCATTTTTTCGACTTCGGATAGTTTCCCCTTTTCGGAAAGAGAGTAATATTCCTGCACTTGTTCTGCGAGGCTCGAAATACTGTTATACTGTTCGGTGAGTTCATTTATCTCGACCCGCAACTTTTCATATTCCTTGCTGGTGTCGGTAATCATGCCCTCCAACTCTCCCAGCGAACGAATATTATACTTATTCATAACGGACATCTGCGCCGAAAGACGATAAACATCAAGGTCATTATCGGCTGAATATGGCATGGTGACATTCTGCTTTTGGGGGACTTTTCGGTGCTGGTCTGCGAGAATGCGAACATCACGTATTATAGAGGAATATGCCGCCCATAGCTTTGAATTATCGTCTTGTGCAGACTGTAATTCCGTACTCACTTCACGATAGGTTATGCGGATTTTTAGGCTTTCCTCGGTATACTCCTCACCGAGCGTTTTGGTTC
>CALCRR010000424.1 GCA_937894495.1 uncultured Ruminococcus sp.
GATTTTTTATTTTTGTCAAGCATTTTGGCAAGGTTTAGTTGGGGGAGCAATAATATATCAGGCAATATGGTAAAGTCTTGCAAGCTCTTCCCTTTTGGCTACGCTTCTTTTTATCTGTTCATCGGCAAGGCGTATCTTCGCCTGCTCTACGGTTTCATTGTCCTTAACAAGAAAAGCCTTTACAAACATATTTTCTATGCTTTTATAGCAGCCTACAGTTTTGCGCTCAACAAACTTATAGGCGTTTACGTTTGCTGTGATAGTTTTCTGCATTATACTTTTATTCTCATCAAATTCCAGAGTGAAAAACATATCCTCCATAAGCTGGTCGCAGGGGGTGTGAAATAGTATCTCGCCCGTGGCTTCAAGTGATATTCCTGCTTTTTCAAACTGAGCTGCAAGGGCATTAACGTATTTATCACTTTCAAAGTCCTGCACCATATCAATGCAGAAATATCCGCACTGGCAGGTCATGTTCATAACAAGTCCGTCAGAGCAGTCTGAGAAAAGGTGGGCAGAGTCAACATATCTCTCGTTCTCATTAAGCCTGAACTGACCGATATAGCTGATAAGATAGGTGTCCAGCTTCAGATCGTCAAGAAATTTCATTATCATGCGCTTTTTTCTGAAGGAATGCAGGTGGCTCACGGCATTCAAAAGCATTATTATCTTGTTGAATTCGTCCTTGCAGCGCTCGGGCTCTCTCTGCTCGTTCATAAGCTGCTTGTAGTGCCTGCAAAGGTCAGGGTCCGACATTGTAAGCTCCCTGTCGCCGTAAGGCAGGCTTATGCTTTTTACGCAGTTTTTGTAGGTACCCTCGACCCCCAGCGCAGCTCTGGCGTCAACGGGGAAATTGCTGTTTATCACCTCATTGCTCTCGGGGTAGAGCTCTCTGATAGCTCTGCTCATCATAACGCTGAGCATTACCACAGGGGACGCACCGTTTGACTTGCACAGCCTGATAAACTCCTGCTGGCTGAACTTTAGCTCATACCGCCTGTGGGCTGACTTAGGCGACCTGGTCTCGGGCAAAGTAAAGCCTTTTCTTGAAACGCCCTCTATCTTATCAAGCCTGCTGCGGTCAACATCATACTTATCGCCGCAGGGCTCGGCTGCTTCGGCTATGGTCATCTCATCTTTATCGGTAAGTATGCCCTCGCTTTCGGCACAGCTGCCGTAGGCTGCCCGGCAGTAATAATATATCAGAGTCTCCACAAAGCTTTTAACTCCCCTGCCGTCGGCAAGACCGTGGTGGAATGAAATATCAATATTTCTGTCGTGATATGTCACGCCTATCAGATAATAATTGTTCTGTGCTCCCCCCAGAGGGATAAAATCCTCAGACTCATAGGCTTCAAAGGGCAGCTGGTTATCAACTGCATAAAAATCCCCCTCATGCTCCTCATACCTTACCTTAAAATATGGATAACGCTCCATTGTCATATCAGCCGCAGCCCTCAGCGCCGAGGGGTCGATCTCTGAGTTCATTCTTACCTCGTAGACCTCGCTGGGGAGTCCCTTTTCTCTGTAGAGATATGGCTGACCTGCTCTTACCTTTTCGTTAATAGCTGTATTTATGGTTTTCATAGTGTTTTCCTCGCTTTCATTTATTTGGTATGTCTCTATGATATACCCCTGTTGTTTTTGAAATATTTGTAAGATGTTTGAGAAATGTTAATTTGAAGCCATGCAGACTAAATATCAGAATATAAACAGCAGAAATTTTGATTGACTTAAACAGCGTCGTATGATATAATAATAGTATATTGTAAACAACACCTATCTTAAAATATATTGACCGAGGTAAATATGAAAAGTCTATTATCATCAACACTCAACACCCGTGAGCTTGGCGGTTACAGCTTTGATGGCGGCGTTACAAAAACAGGCATGATACTGCGCAGCGACCGTATCTGCCAGCCCACCGAAGAGGATATTGCTTATCTTAAAGAAAAGGGCATAACCACCGTCATCGACCTGCGCACCGATGAAGACGCAGCAGAAAGCCCCTGCGGACTTACCGAAGATAAGGGCTTTAACTATCATCACTTCCCTGTTACCGAGGGCGGATATGTGCCCGAAACTGCCGATGATATGATACCCTGCTATCTTGCCATTGCCGATACTCCCATAATGTCTCAGGTATTCCGCACTATTGCAAAAGCTCCCCACGGGGTGATATTCAACTGCTGGGCAGGCAAGGACAGAACGGGGGTTACCGCAGCCATAATACTTATGCTCTGCGGTGTTTCCGACGAGGATATAATCAATAACTATATGCTGACAGCACCCTACAGCGAAAAGCTCTGGGAAATGATAAGGCAGTACCGCAGTGAAGAGGAAATGCAGATAATACTCCCCAACGAGAGATTTATAAAAGGCTTTATCGACGGCTTTCGCAGCAAATACGGCTCGGCAGAGAGATACCTTGAAAAGCTCGGGCTGAGCAATGAAGAAACTGACAGCATAAAAAGCAAGCTTTGCGGCAAAGCTTGAGCTGAGGGAGAGTTTTATATGAGCAAATGCAAGTTTTCCGTGGTCATACCTGCCCACAATGAAGAAAAATATATAGGCAAATGCCTGCTGGCTGTAAAAAGTGCGGCAAAGTATGTTTATCCCGACGAGGTGGAGATGATAGTTGCAGCCAACCGCTGCACCGATAAAACAGCTGCTGTCGCCCGGCACTGCGGCGCAAGAGTTATAACAAACGATGATAAATGCATTGCGGCTGTACGAAACGCAGGCATCAGAGCTGCAAAGGGCGAGATAATAGTCACCGTCGATGCCGACAGCCTTATGACTAAATACTCCCTTGTTGAGATAAGAGAAAAGCTTGAAAGCAAAGAATACGCAGGCGGCGGTGCTAACCCTAAGTTTGACAGAATGTCTCCGGGCATTGCCTGCTCGGCGTTATATGTGGCGATAAATCTTCTGCCGATAATGATAAAAAACGGCGGCTATCTCAGCGGTGCTATGTTCTGGTTCTATAAAGCCGATTTTGATAAGATAGGCGGCTTTGATGAAAGCCTTGTCAGCCTGGAGGACATGGACTTTGCTATAAGGCTCAAAAAGCTGGGCGCAGGCAGGGGGCAGCGGTACGGAACTCTGAAATACTCGTATGTTACCACATCAAGCCGAAAGTTTGATAAATTCGGAGACTGGTATCTTATCAAAAACCGCCAGCTCACCAAACGCATTTTCAGCGGCAGAGACCGTGAGGCTGCGGACAGCTTTTATTATGATGTAAGATAAAAAGGAGACTTGAATGAACCAACTGCTTATTGACAGCCACACCCACACCGCTTTTTCGCCCGATGCAAAGGACAGCCTGACTGCAATGTGTGAAAGAGCCATTGAGCTGGGGCTTTATGCCTACACTGTAACAGACCACTGCGACTGCAATTTCTGGGACAAAACAGATGATAAGGATATCACCGACTATATGATGTACGGCGCAGGTGAATATGCCTTAAACAGCATAAAAGCCCAGTATGAGATGAAGCAAAGGCTTGAAGGCAGGCTGAATTTTCATGTGGGCATTGAGCTTGGACAGCCCTTGCAGAACATAGAAAAAGCCGAGGAGATAGCGGCTCTTCCTCAGCTTGATCTTATTATCGGCTCTCACCATATGAATAATGGGGAGAATGATTTTTACTACCTTGATTACAGCAGCATGACAAGCTCTGAGATCGACAAGCTGCTCTCTGACTGCTTTACCCAGACGCTGGAAATGTGCCGCTGGGGCAAATTTGATGTGCTGGGTCATCTTACCTATCCGCTGAGGTATATATGCGGCGAGCATGGTATCGGTATAGATATTTCAAAGTACGATGAACTGATAGCGGAGATATTTAAGACCCTTATCAATAGCGGCAAAGGTATCGAGATAAATACCTCGGGGCTTCGCCAGAAATACGGGCTGACCTTTCCTGATTTTAAATACATAAAGCTTTACAAAGACCTTGGCGGCGAGATTATCACAACAGGCTCTGACGCACACTGCACAGCCGACCTTGCCAAAGGCATTCCCCAGGGGACAGAGCTTGCAAGGCAGGCAGGGTTTGAATATATAGCTTATTACAAAAAGCACCAGCCTGTGTTTGTCAGGCTCTAAAGCTGAGCTTTTATTTTATCCAGCGCACTTTTTTCAAGCCTAGATACCTGCGCCTGAGATATGCCTATCTCCTTAGCCACCTCTACCTGAGTTCTCCCCCTGAAAAAGCGCAGGAACAGTATGTTTTTTTCACGGGGTTTAAGGTCGTTTATGGCTTCCTTAACGGTCATTTCATCAAGCCAGCTTTTGTCATCATAGCTGTCACTGACCTGGTCGAGTATATACAAGGCGTCCCCTGCGTCGGAGTAGACGGGCTCGTAGAGAGACACAGGGTCTGTTACCGACTCTAAGGCGGTGACGACATCTGCACGTTTTTCGCCTATCAGTTCGGCTATCTCATCAACGGTGGGCTCTCGCTGGTTACTTGCAATGAACGCTTCCTTTGCCTGCATTGCTTTATAGGCAAGGTCTCTGAGGGAGCGGCTTACTCGCATGGGTCTGAAATCGCGCATATATCGCTTGACCTCACCTGCTATCATAGGCACGGCATAGCTGCTGAGCTTGACCATGAAAGATACATCGAAATTATCTATTGCCTTTATAAGCCCCACAACGCCCACCTGAAAAAGGTCGTCGGGGGGCTCTTTTGATGATGAAAAGCGCTGTATAACGCTGAGCACCAGCCGCAGGTTTCCGTTTATGAGCTTTTCCCTTGCTTTTTTATCGCCCTTCTGAGCCTTTTGTATCAGCTCGTTATTTTCCTTTTCTGTCAATACCTTCAAGTCAACGGTGTTCACACCGCTTATTTCGACCTTATTGTACTGCATAATGACCTCCGTGACATTTTATGAGTTTATTATTGCCGAAAAATCACAGTATATACCCCGGCAGTTCAGATTAACAGCTGTCGATTAAATCTACATATTTTACGGTAAGTCGTAATTTAAAATAATATAAGGCAAAAATTGACTGAAAAATTTACAAACTTTTGAGAAATGTATTGAAAAACGGAGAAAAATATTGTATAATTATTAATATCCTAGGGGAGAAATTTCCCCCTCAGCAAATCGACACACAATTACACGGAGTGACATATATGGATTACAGACAAACCATACTGATAGCAAAAGCGCAGGGAAATGAATATGACCTGCTGATAACGCTGCTGGAAGAGGACGGTATCAGGGTGGTCAGGAGCGACAACACAGCCGAGGATATTGTTTATAAATCTGAGAAATACTCCCCTGCTGTTATAGTGCTCAACTGCACACTTTTCAGCATAGATGACCTTAGTGCCATAACCTCACATTTTGAGGGCTGCTGCCGGAGACCTGCTTTTTTCGACCTGTTCACCTATGAATGTGATATCGAAAAGCTGGAGATAATAAAGGATAAATACGATTTCAGCGGTTCAATACTCAACAATGCTTATTCTATCGCCAGACACCTGTCGATCCTTTGCAGCTATACCCCCGTAGAAACAAAAAAGCTTAAAAGCATGGCTAAGCAGGAGCTGAGCGAGGCTATGCTTAAACTGGGCATAACACCCTCAAGAGACGGCTGGTATTTTATCAGCGACTGCATTATGTACGTTCTTTTTAAACGACGAAGGCGGATAAGCTTTAACAATATCATCTATCCTTATATATCAAACAAGCGAAATGTCAAGGAGAAAAATATCGAGCGTGTTATGCGCTCCACCATATCAGCCGCATGGAAAAACGCCGATACCGACACAAAGGCAGAGTATCTTCCGGGGTTCTCAACAAACATAAACAAGCCCACCAACTCAGACTTTGTGTTTGAGCTTGCAGACCATGTCTACAAGCAGTTCAGGACCCAGTTCGACAATTATTACCGTGAGAATGATTATTAAGCATGAGTTTTTCTGCATATACATGGTATGATATCACTATTGGGAGGGATATGCATGATATGCAGCTTTTCGAGTCTGAGGAACAAAGAGATAGTAAATGTAAAAACAGGCATAAAGATAGGCTATGCCGATGATATCGAGATAGATACCAACGGCAGCAGGATAGTGTCTATAATAGTTTACGGCAAATCGCGTGCCTTCGGCATAATGGGCAGAGATGACGATATAGTCATCAAATGCAGCAATATACAGCTTATCGGCGAGGATACCATACTGGTTAGCTTTGACGATGATGCAAAACATGTAAAGAACACCGAATACAGGGTGGATAATTTGTAGGAAATGACGGATAAAAAATACTTGAAAAACAGGGGAAGATGTGGTATAATATTATGGTAATTCGAACGGTATGCTTTTGCCGCTGGTCCCCAGCGCAATGATGCCAGGTGGCATTATGTGTGCTTTTATAAGCACATCAGGCGGGGTTAAGGCAAAAATGAGCGTATCGGAGGATAGCAGATCCGCTTTGACGGAAATTTTAAACCAAACAGGAGGTCACTACAATGGCAGTAGTATCAATGAAGCAGCTTCTTGAAGCAGGTGTTCACTTTGGTCACCAGACAAGAAGATGGAACCCGAAAATGGCACCGTACATTTTCACAGAAAGAAACGGGATCTATATCATAGATCTGCAGAAAACAGTCAAGAAGCTTGAAGAGGCTTATATGTTCATCAGAGACATCTCTGCAAACGGCGAGGAGGTACTTTTCGTAGGTACCAAGAAGCAGGCAGGTGATTCCATCAAGGAAGAGGCTCTGAGAGCTAACGCACACTATGTAAACGCAAGATGGCTGGGCGGTATGATGACTAACTTCAAGACCATCGAGCAGAGGATCAAGAGACTTGAGCAGCTGCACAAGATGGAAGAGGACGGCACATTCGAGCTGCTCCCCAAGAAGGAAGTTACAAAGCTCAAGCTGGAGATAGAGAAGCTGGAGAAGTTCATGGGCGGTATCAAGAACATGAAGAAGCTCCCTGGCGCACTTTTCGTTGTTGACCCAAGGAAGGAAAAGATCGCTGTAGCTGAGGCTAAGAAGCTGGGCATACCTGTAGTAGCTATCGTAGATACAAACTGCGATCCTGACGATGTTGATTACGTTATCCCCGGTAACGATGACGCTATCAGAGCTGTAAAGCTTATCGCAGGCTGCATGGCTAACGCTATCATCGAAGGCAGACAGGGCGAGGACGCTGCTGAGGAAGAGGCTCAGAAGGTCGAGGAGACTGACGAGGAAGCAGCTGAGTAATTAATGAGATTTTTCAGGGCAGACGAATGAAATATAATTTGTCTGCCTTGTTGTGAGTAAAAATAAAACGATCAGGAGGAATATAAAATGGGTAAGGTATCCGTACAGGAAATTAAAGAGCTTATGTCAGCTACAGGCGTTGGCATGATGGACTGCAAGAGAGCACTTGTTGAGGCTGACGGCGATATGGATAAGGCTATAGAGCTCCTCAGAGAAAAAGGACTTGCTACACAGGCTAAGAAGAGCGGCAGAGCTGCTGCTGAGGGTATCGTAGCTGCTGTAGTTAAGGATAATGTGGGCGTTCTTGTTGAGGTAAACTCAGAGACAGACTTCGCTGCTAACACAGACGATTTCAAGAACTTCGTTGCAGCTGTTGCTGACACTATCATCGAGAAAAACCCTGCTGATGTTGAGGCTCTGAAGGCTGAGACTATCAGCGGCGGCGACTCAACAGTTGATGCTGTTCTCACAGAGCTTGCAGGCATGAAGATCAGAGAGAACATCGTTATACGTCGTTTTGTAAGACTTGAAGGCACACTTGCTTCCTACGTTCACAACGGCGGCAGCATCGGCGTTCTTGTTAAGCTCGATACCGACCTTACAGGCGATGCTGTTACAGCAGTCGGCAAGGACGTTGCAATGCAGTCAGCAGCTCTTAACCCTGCTTATCTCGACAGAACTCAGGTCCCCGATGAGGTACTTGCTAAGGAGAAGGAGATCATGCTGGCACAGATGGCTGAGGATCCCAAGATGGCTAACAAGCCCGAGCAGGTAAGAGTTAAGATCGTTGAGGGCAAGGTCGGCAAGTATTATAAGGAGAACTGCCTCCTTGAGCAGGCTTTTGTCAAGGACGACAAGGTTTCCGTTCAGGAATACGTTTATGCTGAGGCTAAGAAGCTGGGCGGCACTATCAACGTAACAGACGTTATCCGCTTTGAGAGAGGCGAGGGCGTTGAGAAGAAGGAAGAGAACTTCGCTGATGAGATCGCTTCAATGATTAAGTAATTTAATACAAATTTTAAGCACCGCAGTTTTATGCGGTGCTTTTTTCTTTACCTTTTATTCTTCAAACAGCTCTGCCAGAGTCTTGCCTATCAGCTCACCCGAATACTGCGCCTGGTCTAAGGAGTTGGCATGGCTGCCCACCTCGATAAGCAGCGACCCTGTGGTGAGGTCCTGATTATAAAAACGGGTGTCAAACAGTATGGGGCGGGTCAGCCCCTGCCAGTCACTTTCAAGGGCTGACTGTAAAACGCAGGCAAAGGAAAAATTATCAGTAAAATCAGGCAGAGCTCCGCTGCCGTCATCGGCGCAGGATATTATCATTATCTGCGCCGCTTCCCTGCCCTCTATCTCGGCTATTGGGGCTATCCTGGTGCCGTCCTCACGCTCGATAGCGTCACGGTGAACATCAAGACATATTTTTATTGAGGGGTACTGCGCCAGTATCTCCTGCACCGCAGCACGGCTTGACTGATATGCGGCGTCATAGCTGGGGTAATCATGCACCAGCGTATCGTGGATATAAGCAATGCCTGCATTATCCAGCTGCTCGCATATCTTATCACCCACCGATATTATGTTTTTATCCCTCTCGGTGGTCTTGCAGGAAAATGAGCTGTCATAATAGTCACGGGCGTAAGGCTCAAAGCTCTCGGTGGCGTGGGTGTGGTAGATAAGTATCTGGGGCTGGTCCGAGTTTTTATCCAGCTCAAAGGGCAGCCCTTTGCGGCTCTCGTTATAAAGGTCATAAGAGGCTATCTCGGTGCAGTTTCTCACCTGTCCGCCGCCGTCGAGGTCAAAATACTGGCTGCTGTCATAATAGCCGAAGTTATAGCTTTCTATCACACCGTCATTGTTTTCCAGTTCAGCGGGGTAGGGTATCATTTCAGATACGTCCTCGGCAGGCAAAGGGCTTGGCACCTCAGATGAGGTGTATTCAGGCTCGGTCTCCTGGGACGCCATTTCGATATCCCAGTATTTAGCGCCTGTAAGCTCTGTACCCAGAGGCAGCTCATGGGCGCTTTTTGACGCAAGAGCGCTGTATCTCTCACCGCCGCCCCACATCACCAGCCTTGCCGAAGCTTTGGCAAGAAAGGAAAATTTTTCAGAATGCTCTGCATAGCTGAATATACCCAGAGGTATCAGAAACAAAGCGCAAAAGCAAGCCAGCGCCCTGATAAACACTTTTTTAAGCTCCATACATCAGCCCTCCCTGTTCTATTTATATTCGGGACAGGCTTTTTTATGCTCACAAAAGCAACATCAGCACCATATAATATTTCAGTGAGAGTTTGACCAAGGAGGTGTTGAATTTGGATTATCTTATGCTTGTGGATAAATTTGACCCGATACCGCCTGACCTGACCGACAAGCTGAAGCTCTGTGAGGTACAGGGCAAGCTTTTTGAAAGCCAGACCGCCGCCGCACTCAAAGCCATGCTTGACGCCGCGGCGGCAGACGGTGTTATGATAAAGGTCATATCAGGCTACCGCTCCACCGACTACCAGCATATGCTGTGGGAGAAAGGCATAAGCCTTGAAATGTCGAAAGGTCTGAGCTATGAGCAGGCAGTGAAGGAAGTCGGCAGGACCTTAGCCCTCCCCGGCTCCAGCGAGCACAACACGGGGCTGGCTGCCGACCTTGGCACTGAACACGCAGAGGACTGCGAAAATGACCTTAACCGCACCGCCCAGGGCAAATGGCTTTGCAGCAATGCCCATAAATACGGCTTTATACTGCGGTACCCAAGAATGAAGGAGCATATAACAGGCATAGACTATGAGCCCTGGCACTACCGCTATGTGGGCAGAGAAGCCGCTGAGATAATTTACAAAAGCGGTATCTGCCTGGAAGAATTTCTGCATTTTTACTCGGACAGCTACACCCTTCTGTGAAACAATTTTATTAAAACCATTGACTTTACATGGCAAATGTAGTATAATGGTTACATGAAATTAAGAAAGGACGTGTTTTTATGTCTAAGTATTCAGAAAAAAAATCATTCTGGGCATTGATGGGGGCGCTTATTCTCGTTATAGCTTCAACAGCGCTTTTTGTATACAGATACTTTGAGGATAAGGAGTATTACGAAAAGTGGAAGGATTACGATGAGTGCGGAATACAGTAAATAAAACTTAAAACGAAGCTGATGTGGTTTTCAGCTTCGTTTTTTTGTAACTATTAATGAGCATATCAGGTGAAATGCACAAATGTAAATTTCTGTAAAATAAAAATGTGCAACAAAAAGGCAGTCTATTGACTGCCTCCTGCTTGTGTAAAAATTTTGGAGAGGATGAAACGAGCTAAGAGTAATTTCTTAGTGTTTACATTCTTTTTTTCTTCCCTCTGTTCTACAATTAATATTATAATACCGATTTAGTATTTTTACAAGAACAGATATATTACATCATGCTACAATAATATTACAAATGATGTCATTTTGTAACCTTTGCGAATGTCACTCCACTCCGTATTCCTTGCGGTAGGCAATCATCTTGTCGAGATAATCCTTGCCGTCAACAATGCCGTCCTCGATAGCCTTGATGATATCGTTGATATTAACTATTGAGTATACTCTGATACCGAAGTCCTCATAAGCCTGCTGAACAGCAGAAAGCTCGGTATCCAGCGCTTTTTCCATTCTGTCAACAGTGATGACCATAGCGGTAACATCAACATCGGCTGCGGACTTTAGCTTTGGCATAGACTCTCTCAGCGCCTTGCCCGAGGTCATAACATCGTCGATGATTATGACCTTTTCGCCGTCAGCCAGCTTTTTGCCCACGAACATACCGCCCTCGCCGTGGTCCTTGGCTTCCTTGCGGTCAAAGCAGTATGAAACGTCGATATCAAACTTATCGCTGAGAGCGACCACTGTGGAGACTGCCAGAGGTATGCCCTTGTAAGCAGGTCCGAAAATAGTTTCAACGGGAATGTTGTTATCCTTTATGCACTCGGCATAATACTTGCCCAGGTTTGAAAGCTGTTTGCCTGTTTTGTAGTTGCCGCAGTTGATAAAATAGGGGGCTTTTCTGCCGCTTTTAAGGGTGAAGTCGCCAAAGGTGAGCACACCGCTGTCTACCATAAATTTGATAAATTCTTCCTTGTAAGTCATGTCATCAGATCCTTTCGGGTGTAATAATAGTAAAAATCCTATGCAATAATAGTATAGCATATTTTTACCGAAATTACAAGTGTGATCTGAAAATATGTCTGTCCTCGCCGGACGGGGTATTTCCCCCACCTGCCGCACCTTGGTGAAGTGGGCAAGCACTCGAGTCCTCCCCGGAGGGGAGGGGGCGCTTTTGTGGCTGCTAGTATTTCGATACGCTGCGCGAACCTTGTAAAATGGTGTATTGGTGCGCCTACAATTATTATACACTTATTGAAAATATCAAGCCTGATCCTGAAAGCTGTTATCCTCTGTGGGCTCGATACCGTGGGGCGGTGCTATCTGCGCCAGGTACTCCCCTACCGAAAAGCGCTGACCAAGGGGCATATAGATCTTGGTGCCGTCCTCGGGGTCTATCTTTATTTTTTTGACCTTCTTCTGCTCTTTCTTTTTCATAATGACATCTCCTTTCTCACAAACATAGTTTATGTCAGTAAGATGAAAATTAT
>CALCRR010000425.1 GCA_937894495.1 uncultured Ruminococcus sp.
ACTACTTCAACATCGAGATAGACCGTTATGTAAAGGTAAACTTTATGCAGTTTATTGATGTAGCCGAGGCTGTGGGCGGACTCGACCTTGATGTGGCATACAACGAAGCCGAAGCCATGCGCGAACCCCTGGACGAGCAGAACCATTACCTTGGCAACAAAAAGGGTACTGACTACATTGATATGTCGGTATACGGCGACGATGTGCAGGAGTGGGGCTACACCTACGGCGTTGATGAGAACATACCCACCGTTAAAATGCACCTTAACGGCAACCAGGCGCTGGCATATGCAAGAGTAAGATACAACTGCGGCGACGACTTCGGCAGAACTCAGCGCCAGAGGATAGTTATAAATGAGATAATCAAAAAGTCCAAATCAATGGGGCTTTTGGACCTTGACGCACTGATGAACAAGGTTTTTCCCGAGGTGCAGACGGATATCACCAACGGTGAGATAGCTTCGCTGCTGCTCAACGCTTTTGATTACATGAAGTATGACATACAGCAGCTGAGGATACCTGCGGACAACTACTACACCTATGATTTTATAAATCAGCAGTCGGTGCTCTCGCCGAATTTCCTGGCTAACATGGCGTTTATGAAGTATGTGATATACGGCGACCAGAGCGATGTTGAGGGCGCTGTGGAGCAATACCAGCAGGAGATGAACGACGGCACATTCTGGGAAAAGAACGAGCTTAACCCCTACGATTACGGATATTATTACTGATAACAAACCGACCCCGACGGACCTGTGCGTTCGTCGGGGTCATTTTTCTTTATGGAGCTGTCTGCCTGCAAGGTAATCAAGGGAGACCTTGTAGTGATCGGCAAGCCTTATAAACAGGTGCATAGGCATTTCACGCTTGCCTGATTCGTAGAGTTGGTATTGCTGACGAGTGATATCCAGTATCTTTGCGGCTTGCTCTTGTGTCATATCATTGTCCTCTCGCATATCTCCTATTCTTTGATAAAAGTACATAATAATCACTCCCTTACTTTGTTTATTATGTAGATTTTACCATACATTCATACGAATGCACTTGAATGCAAAAGATAGGAGGAATCTTTAATGAAAAAAATATTTTTAATTATTACAACACTTATCATGTCAACAGTAATGCTAACAGCCTGCGGCTCTAAGCCCGACTTCAATGAAGCATACGAAAATGCAAGAAGCTATGTAAACGAGAAATACAATGGAGCCTATCCATTTAATGATAAGGTCTATGAAGATGTGGTGCAGCTGGAAAGCGATGGTTCAGGCATATTAGGGCGTGTTGACACTAAGCCTAACACACGTCTTTTTGGATATTTTTGTCCC
>CALCRR010000426.1 GCA_937894495.1 uncultured Ruminococcus sp.
GGGACAAAAATATCCAAAAAGACGTGTGTTAGGCTTAGTGTCAACACACCCTAGTCTCTGACGACTAGCGACCAGCAGGCTGCGCCAACCTTGTAAAATGTTGACTTTGTGCGTTTTACTGCATAAGTTTTAAATTGGTTTTCTTGCTTCTTGCCTCTTGCTTCTTGCTTCTAAAAGGACTTGTATCTAATCTATTGAATTTTTTTTGAGGGCATGGTATAATAATACACAGCAGATATTTAAACTCAAAGAAAGGCACACATATGAAAAGAGCATTTTTGATATTCGGCGCACTTATGCTTGCGGCTTTCGGGGCTGGGTGCAGCGATAATGATAATACCGATGAGGTATCAAAAGAGAGCAGGCAGACGACTGCTTCGGTGACGGCTGAGACGCAGGCTGAGGCCGCCCGTGAGGTCGTTGAGGACAGCGCTGCGGAAGTCGGTGACAGCGGGGCTGATGAAAGCTCATTTGCGGATAATGAGATATCCAAGGAGCATATCGAAGCCCTCAGCGAGAGCTCTGAAAATTCTCAGGGCATACTCAGCTCAGCCGATGACCTGGGGCTTAATGACATAAGCGGTGACGGCAGCAGCTTTACCTTCACCTACGACGGCGAGGAATACTCTGCAATATACACCGAGGATAACTGGAAGATAATAGACTCATACAAAATAACACGCTGGGACGACATTGTGATCATCTGTCAGGCGCTTAAAGATATACACCCTATCCACACCTGCGACCTTACTGCCTACAGAGAAGCCGACGATATGGCTTATGAGTGGCTGCAGCACAACATCGCCTACACCATTCTGCCCGACAGCAGCCAGTGGAAGGCTAACGCCAAGGACGTCGATATAAACCCTGCCGACCAGGGGCGAAATATCTATGAGATGTACAAGGCGAGAACAGGCAGCGACCTGATACCGGGGCTGAGCTTCGGCGAATGAGGATAAAAAATTCAGCACAATGACAGCAAAAAATTCACTGACGAAAGAAGGAATTTTATGGAACAGCAGGAAAAAAAGGTGGAATATGTTGAGCTTATATACGACCTTATATTCGTATATATAGTCGGCAGGAACAACGGGCTGCTTCATCACCTTAAAAACGGTTTTATTGCGCCGTCAGCATTTCTAACATACATACTCACAGCGCTTATTATGCTGCAGATATGGTATTATACCACCCTGTTTATCAACCGCTACGGCAAAAACGACCTGCTTATGCACGGCGGCATTTTTGTTAATATGTATCTGCTTTACTACATGGCAGAGGGCATACGCTCAGACTGGCAGGGGCATTATCTGTATTTCAACATAGCCTGGGCGCTCATACTAATAAACATCGCGGTGATGTACCTTATAAGGCTCAAAAAAGGTGACGCCGCCAAGCCCTGGGAGAATGAGCAGATAAAGCGCAACATTTTTGTGATCATCATACAGGTGGTTATGATACTTGTTTCTGTACCTGTGTTTTTTGCAACGGATATTCCCCTTTCGCCGCTGGCAATGGTTTTCGGCATAATTATGGCGATCACGTGCAGAAGGGTCAACCAGCTGGCGCCTGTGGAGTTCGGACATCTTACCGAGAGAGTAATGCTGTTTGTGGTGTTTACCTTCGGCGAGATGATAATAGGTATTTCAGAATACTTTGACGGCGGATTTAACTTTACCACGGTTTATTTCTCACTGTTTGCGTTTTTGATAGTTGTGGGGCTGTTCACAAGCTACGGGCTCATGTATGACCATATCATCGACCGTGAGATGACCACCAACGGCACAGCCTACATGATGCTGCACGTTTTTCTCATACTGTCGCTCAACCACATAACCGCCGCCCTTGAATTTATGCAGGAGGAAGAGGTGGCTGATCTGCCTAAAAACCTGTTCCTGACAGGCTCATTCGCCATGTTTTTTATACTTATGTATCTGATAATGCTCTGCGGCACCAGCAGCTGCAAGCCCGGCAGGACGGTAAATTTACAGCTTATTGCAGCAACTGCGGCATTTATAGTAATAATGCTGCTGACCTACCGCCTGCCGTATCTGAGCATAGTGATGACGCTGGTCTATATAATCTCATTCTATCTGATACTTTTCAGGCTGTGGAGGAAAAACGGCTGCTGTGAGGAGAGTAAAAAAACCGAATAATACTATTGAAAAAATATGACAATTATGTTATACTAAGTATGCAAGCAATGACCGTGATCTGATATGAAAACAAAGGAGCAAATATGTATTTTGGTGAGCTTGAAAAGGGCATGAGCATGAAGCTTGCGCCTGTTACTATCAGCAAGGAGGAAATGCTGGCATTTTCCGGGAAGTATGCTGATGTGCCTGTACACACAGATGAAGAATATGCAAAGACCACAAGCTTCGGGCAGCTTTTAGCCCCTGGTATGCTGAGCTTTTTAAAGGTGTGGGCAGAGTATCTGAAAAACGACCTTTTCGGTGAGCAGCTGCTGGCTGGAAGATCACAGAGCATAGAGTGGTACAAGCCTGTGTTTGCAGGCGATGTGCTGACAGCGACAGTCACTGTGACAGAGCTTACGGACAGAAGCCCTAAAAACGGCATTGCAGAGCTTACTATCGAAGCCTTTAACGGTAAGGGTGAGCTGGTGCTCAAAGGCGTAACAGAGGCGATAATAAAAAAGAAACTGACCTGAACAGGAGCGTGTGATGATGAGCGAGTTTTTTTACGACATGACCACAGGAGGAAGGATACCCACAGGGCTGCCCGGCGGATTTTTTATATATGAAGCCGAGGGAGAGGAAAAGATACTTTATGCAGAGCCAAATGTTGTTAAAATATTCGGCTGTGATGATTTTGAAGATCTTCTCAGCTATGTGGGCGGCTCCTTTAAAGGTATGGTTCACCCCGATGATATACATACTATCGAAAACCAGATACAGGCGCAGACCATTTTTGGCGAAAAGCGCCATGACTACGTGCGCTACCGCATAATCACCAAGCAGGGGGAGACCAGATATATCGAGGGTTTCGGACATCTTC
>CALCRR010000427.1 GCA_937894495.1 uncultured Ruminococcus sp.
AGATAAAAAGTCCTTTGCACATAATCAGCGCACAGGTCTGTGAGCTTGGATTGACTCTCGCACAGCGTTGTACGGACGACAAAAGCAATGAAATAACTGCGGTGCAGGAGCTTCTGAAGGAGTTGAAAATCAAGGGGAATATCGTTGTTGCCGATGCCCTGAACTGTCAGAAAGAAACCGCTGAAATTATCGTAAAACAGAAGGCGGATTATTTGCTTTGCGTTAAAGATAATCACCCTAATCTGAAAAAAGATATTGAGGATTTCGTGCAGGATAAAGCCTTGCAAAGCACAATGAAGTCAGCTTCAAAAACCGAGAAAAACCATGGCAGAATAGAGACTCGAACAGCATTTGTAACAACGGATATTGGTTGGCTGGAGCAGAAAAAAGAATGGAAAGGCTTGAAGTGCATAGGAGCTATACACAGCGAATCTACTACGAAAAAAGGCAGCACAAGCGAATGGCACTATTATCTGTCTAGCCGGGAATTAACGGCAGAACAGCTTCTTCATCATGCGAGAATGGAATGGTCGGTGGAGTCAATGCATTGGCTGCTTGACGTGCATTTTGAAGAGGACTGGTGCAGAGTCGAGAGCAAGGACGTTCAGCAATGTCTGAATATGTTCAGAAAAGCAGCGATCAATTTCATTAAGAGCTTTAAAACAAGAAACAATTCCAAAGCCGCTCTCTCGAATATTATGTTTGAATGTCTTATGGATCCTAAGATGATTTTACAGGTCGTTTTTGAAAATTGATTTCCGTGCTCGGGCGGTCCTCACCGGACGGGGTATTTCCCCCACCTATCGCACTATTGTGGAGTTGGCAAGTTGTCGAGTCCTCCCCGGAGGGGAGGGGGTGCTTTTGTGACCTCTAGTATTTTGTGACGCTGCGCGAACCTTGGAAAATGTTGACTTTGTACGCCGCAGGAAGTTTTGATTAGATTTAATTAACCCCCACTGATAGTGCGTGGAGTTTTTCCGGGACTTTGCATTTGCGTGTTTTACCGCAATTTTTGTAAAATGGCTTTCCAGCCCTCTAGCATTCTAACAACTAGCGACTAGCAGCTAGCAGCTTTTATCAATTAATTAAGAAATGTATGTAAAAAATCGGAAAAGGTGTTGCATAATTCAGAGTGATATGGTATAATTATGATGGTATTATATGTACGGCGGCGGTTTGATGTCGGTGAGGGGAGGTGAGATGATGTTAAAGGTCAATTTGTTCCGCATTGCTTTTTATGCGCCTGCGCTGCTTATTTGCGTGACCAGCCTGCTGTTCACTTTTACGCAGAAGAGGACGGACAAGGCGCAGAACAAGACTTATATTATAATGGTATCTATCGTGGCGCTCAATGCGCTGTCGCTGATGATAGGCAATTTTGCCGAGCCCTACAGGGATAACGGGGCGGCATTTTTCGCTATACAGGTGTGTGAGTTCTCATATTTCCTGCTGCACACGGCGCTTTGCCCTGCCTTTTATTACTATGTCAGCTGCGTTTGCGGAGCTTCCGTAAAGCTGTTTTCAAAAAAATCGCTTATTTATGCTTCGCTGTTTCTGATAACCGAGGCGGCGGTGCTGATCAATCCCATTTTCCACTGGGTGTATTACTTTGATACTGACAGGGAGTTTACACGAAACTGGGCTGAGGTGCTCATTTACATAGCGGCGGGGGTGTATTTTATACTCTCCATGATAAAGCTGCTGTTTTCGTGGAATGCGCTGACTGCCAAGAGGAAGGTGGCGCTGATATACTTTTTCGCCATTGTTATACTGGGCGTTTCGATACAGTATGTCAAGATCGACGTCAAGTGCGAGCTGTTCTCGGAGGCGCTGGCGCTTATGGGCGTTATGATCGCTATTGAGAGCGAGGACGACAGGATAGATATTGACACAGGCTTTTACAACAGGCGTGCTTTGCAGACTGATCTCAACAGCTATATTGTGAATAAGCGAAAGCTGCAGCTCATATGCATAAAGATAACCAATGCAGAGATAGTGCAGAAGGCTACAGGCTCAGAGAATGCGGATATCATCTCGGACATCATCTCAGACTTTCTGAAAACGCTGGTGCCCAGGTACTATACATACAGCACCAATCCCGATACCGTACTGCTGACCCTGCCCGACAGTGTGCCCGAGAACGGGGCTTATCTGGCTAAGGAGATAAGCATAAGGTTTGAAGAGCCCTGGGAATACGGCAGCGATATAAAGATACTGCTTAACGCTGTGGTGATAGCTGCGGCGGTGCCCGACAGGATAAAGACAGCAGCTGACGCCATATACATGGCTGACTGCCCTGTGCCTGCCAACAACGATAAAAGTGTGCTCATGGGCGATGACCTTGATTATCTGCTGAGGAGAGCGGCGGTGGAGCACGCCGTCAGCACGGGGTTGGAGAAGAACAATTTTGAGGTCTACTATCAGCCCACATACTATTTAAAAGACCGCAGGCTTTACGGTGCCGAGGCGCTCATAAGGCTGCACGATGACGAGCTGGGCAATCTTTATCCCGACGAGTTCATACCTGTAGCGGAGCAGATGGGTCTTATAGACGCTATCGACGAGTTTGTGCTCAGGGAGGTATGCAAGTTTATAAAAAGCGGCATTCCCAAAGCCAAGGGCATGGAGACGCTGAATGTAAATCTCTCGGTAATGGAATGTATGCAGCCCGGGTTTGTTGAGAGGATAAACGGCATTGCCGATGAATACGGGGTAGACAAGAGCTTTATTGATCTGGAGATAACCGAGAGCATTGACGCCGGGGATTACAAGCGGCTGAGCGAGATAGTTTCACAGCTCAAAAAAGACGGTTTCCGCTTTGCTATGGACGATTACGGCACAGGCTACTCAAATATGCAGTCGATATTCTCACTGGATTTTGACGTGGTAAAGATAGACAAGAGCATTTTGTGGAGCGCCGAGGAAAGCGAGCTGGGCAAGATAATACTTGAAAACAGCGTGAGAATGATACAGCAGATGAACCGAGAGATACTGGTAGAGGGTGTTGAGACCATTCACCAGATAGATATGCTCGACAAGCTTTCGGTAAACTATTTGCAGGGATATTATTTCTCAAAGCCCATACCCAAGTCGGAATTTGTAGAGCTGCTGGAAAAGCAAAAAACAATGCATAATTCATAATTGTCCTCACCGGACGGGGTATTTCCCCCACCTGTGCCTCTAGAAGCAAGAAGCAAGAGGCAAGAAGCAAGAGTCCTCTTTTCAGACTTTGTGGGGATAGAAAATTTCTTGCCTCTTGCCACTAAAAGCCCCTAGCACTCTAACCACTAGCGACTAGCAGCTTACCTCTTACTTCTTACATCTTAATTTCTAATAGTGACCGCACCTGCTGCGGTTTCATATATCTAACGGAAGGACTGATCTAAAATGTCAAAAATACGTATCGGAATAGTGGGCTACGGCAACCTCGGCAGAGGTACCGAGCTGGCTATAAGACAGAATGAGGACACCGAGCTGGCGGCGGTATTCACAAGAAGAGACCCGTCGGCGCTGAAAATACTCACCCGGGGTGTGCCTGTTTACTCGGTGGAGGATATAGCGCAGCACAAGGAGGATATTGATGTGCTCATACTCTGCGGCGGCAGCGCTACCGACCTGCCTGTGCAGGGACCTAAGCTTGCTGAGCTTTTCAACACCATTGACAGCTTTGACACCCATGCAAAGATACCCCAGTATTTTGCGGCTGTTGACGAGGCTGCGAAAAAGGGCGGCAATGTCAGCATAATATCGGTGGGCTGGGACCCCGGAATGTTCTCGATACAGCGTCTTTATGGCAGCTGCATACTCCCCCAGGGCAAGGACTACACCTTCTGGGGCAAGGGCGTTTCTCAGGGACACTCAGACGCTATCAGGCGTGTTGAGGGCGTCAAGGACGGCAAGCAGTACACCATACCTGTTGAAAGCTCGGTAGAGGCTGTTAGAAACGGCGAGGACCCTGAGCTCAGCACAAGGCAGAAGCACACAAGAGAGTGCTTTGTGGTTGCCGAGGAGGGCGCTGACAAGGCTAAGATAGAGGCTGAGATAAAGAATATGCCCAACTATTTTGCGGATTATGACACCACAGTGCATTTTATATCCCAGGAGGAGCTTGACCGTGACCACAGCGGCATACCTCACGGCGGCTTTGTTATAAGAAGCGGCAGGACAGGTGAGGAGGGCGAGACCTCGCAGATAGTTGAATACAGCCTGAAGCTTGGCTCTAACCCCGAGTTCACATCAAGCATACTGGTGGCTTACGCAAGGGCTGCCTACAGGCTCAGCAAAGAGGGCGCTAAGGGCGCAAGGACTGTTTTTGACATTGCCCCTGCATATCTTTCGGCTCTCAGCGGCGATGAGATACGCGCAAAAATGCTGTGATGTAATTCACAATTATAGTAAACGACATTAGAAATTGCACTTTGTGAACGAGTAAAAGTTCGATTTATGCTTTTGCGAAGTTCGCAAAGCAGCAATTTCAATGGCGTTTACTAATATAGTATAAAAGCTCAATGCGTTTTGCTGCGCATTGAGCTTTGTTGTTGCCTTAAGCATAAACGGGCATAGCACTGCCGTGGGGCGGTGCAAAGATCCTGCGATATTAAATAGTATAGAAGTCGGCGCCTGTCAGGCTGCGTTCTACGATATCGGCGATGGTGATGTTATCCACCACGTTGTTGATAGCGTCATAGAGCTGCTCCCAGATAAAAAGAGTGGGGCATTTGTCGCTGCGGTCGCAGAGGTTTTCCTCAGTCTCAAGGCAGGAGACAGGGGCAAGGCTGCCCTCGGTCAGGCGCAGTATCATGCCTACGGTGTATTTCTCGGGGGGGTATGCCAGCTTATAGCCGCCGCCTGCGCCCCTTATGCTGCGCACATATCCTGCACGGCTGAGTATCGAGATTATCTGCTCAAGATACTTATCGCTGATATTCTGCCGATGGGCAATAGCTTTTATAGGCACATAGCCCTCCTTATCGTGAACTGCAAGGTCTGTCATAAGTCTTAATGCGTATCTTCCCTTTGTGGAGATCTTCATGATGTCCTCCTTATTATTATAGTGTTGTTTGACGTTTTCAGGCAAAATCCTATTTCTGTAGTATGATATATAGCTTTAGTATACATCAAATAACACAAAATGTCAAGCTCCGTCCTCGGGCGGAGCACGGCTTTTGCACGAGTTAAAAAGCCATGAATAAAGTCTATATAAAAGATGAAC
>CALCRR010000428.1 GCA_937894495.1 uncultured Ruminococcus sp.
AAGGAGGTAAATTATTATGAGAAAATACAAGTATATTGTGCTGAACGAATACGATAATGTCATATGCTTTGGTAAGATAATAGGAAAGGTGAGGACATATCTATGAAGCAATGTTCCATTTGTAAAGCTGATCTTGGAGTATTCGCCAGCAAGTATGCCTGCTTAGATGGCTATGTTTGCGACGACTGCTATTTTAAAGCAAAAACAAAGAAAACTCGTAAAAATGTTACTGTTCAGAATGTCAAAGATGGACTCTTTAATAAAAAAAGAACTGAAGAGAGAGAACTCCGCAGTATTAAAGCTGCACATAACATTAATCAATCAAATAGCACTGCATTGTCATCATCTTGGAAGGATTATAGATATTTTAGCGTATCGCATTCTAATAAACAATTCAAAATACAGAAAGATGATACCGTTTATAATTTTGACCAGTTGATATCCTATGAATTAGTAGAAGATGATAAAACAATTACAAAATCTAAAGGTGGAGTGGGAAGAGCTATAGTTGGCGGTGTACTAGCCGGAGGAGTTGGTGCGGTTGTTGGTGCTACAACCGGAAAAACCGAGAGTACAGATGTTGTTACACAGTTATATATAACGATCGTAACAGGACCCATTGCTAAAAATCATACAATTTCCTTTATATTTTCAGAAGTGAAAAAAGGGGGATTTATCTATAATGCTCACATGGCTTTGGCTCGTCAAATAATTGCAGAGTTAAAAATTATTGAGAAGTCAAATAATGATGATATGTTACAAGCACAGGATATACAAGAAAAAAATAATCAAACACAGGATATTTCAGTTCCATATGAAGAATTAAAGCAGTTAAAAGAGCTATTAGATATGGGTGTGATTACGCAACAAGATTTTGATGCTAAAAAGAAACAGCTATTGGGTATATAGTAAATGTCAAGTAAGGAGTGATACAGAAAGATAAAGCAGCAGAAATATTTAAACAGAACTATTCAAAACTCCATACCTCAACAAGATAATATTATCGGCAGGGCTGAAATGCTTGTTGAACAGAATGAGGAAGATGAAAGCAAAGAAGACATAGGATAAAGCTAATATAATAAAAAATCCACCGCTAGGGGGGTGGGATAAAGATATTTAAATATCAAAAATAAATTTTACGATTATTTCACTATTTGTACATTATTTAATAACGGTTTTTTAATCAAATGCAACTTAATCTAGGTTATAATAACATTGTAATCGAAAGATTACGGATGTTAAATTTTAAAGTGAACTCCTAGTAGTAGTTGCCCCAATATCAGGGAATCAACCAGGCTAGGAGTTTTTTTAATGGAGTATCATAATAATGAACGATGAAATACGGCAAACACATGAGGCGAGCGAAAGTAGAGAATACCCTATAGATAAACATGAGATCTCAACTGCAATTCTTGTTGACGGCGGCTTTTATAGAAGACGGGCAATTTACTATTGGGGTGAAAAATCTCCCGAGGACAGAGCAAATGAACTGTTTGATTTTTGTACAAAGCTTCTGCATAATAAACATGAAAGAAGAAATTTATACAGAATATTCTATTACGATTGCCCTCCTATTGAAAATAATGTATTTAATCCAATAACTCATAAACAAATTAATCTATCTAAAACCTATGAATATAAATGGACTATGGATTTTTTTCAAGAACTAAGACACAAGCGAAAAATGGCACTCAGACTTGGAAAACTATCAACTAATGAATTATATTATAATATAAAACCAGACTCATTCAAAAAACTCATGAATGGAAGTCTGAAGCTTGATGAGTTAAGTGAAGCTGATATTCAGCTAAATGTTGTACAAAAAGGTGTGGACATGAGAATAGGTGTAGATATATCTTCACTAACTTATAAAAAACAAGTTCAGCAAATTATACTTATATCAGGCGATAGCGATTTTGTCCCGGCGGCAAAGCAAGCAAGGCGAGAAGGTATTGATTTTATCCTTGCGCCTATGGGACAAGGTGTTAAAGCAGATTTGTTTGAACATATTGACGGATTGATTAACAGACCAACATCTGCATATATACGCAAGAAGACAACTGAGAAATAAACAACTCATTGTGATAGTACAGATATAAACCAAATTCAAATGAGGTGTTATATTATGAGTACACATGCAAAAAGGGATAACATAAAACAAACACAAAGGAGCGTGACAATATGCCGATACCAAAGGAAACCAAAATAACAACTGATGAATTTTTTGAGATCATATCCGAGACTAACGAACATGTAGAGCTTATAAATGGTGAGATAGTTTATCTGGCTTCTCCGACCGCTGTTCACCAGAGGCTGGTGCTGGGGCTTGGTTCAGAGCTGAAAAGCTTCATAAAGAAAAAAGGCGGTAAGTGCGAGCCGTTTATCGCACCGTTTGATGTTGTATTAGATAATGAAAATGTTGTCCAGCCTGATGTGTTCGTTGTATGCGACCCCGATAAGGTAGATGAAAAGCGCTGCAACGGTGCGCCCGATCTGGTGATCGAGATCGTTTCGACCGACAGGAGCTTGGACTTTGTAAAAAAGCTCGCTCTGTATAAAGAGTTTGGTGTCCGTGAATACTGGATAATCGACCCTGCCCACAGCAGGACCTTGGTATATTTCTTTGAAAAGCGTGATTCTCCCGAGATTTTTACCTTCGAGCAGCCTGTTTCCGTGGGCATTTACGGCGGCGAGCTGACTATAACTGTAAGTGAACTGATCTGAAAATAAAAAAAGCGCCCCCGGTGCTGCAAACACCGAGGACGCTGCGCAGGCGAATAAACTGCCTACACTTTATGTGACAATATAAGTGTACCATATCCGCCTGCAAATGTCAAGTAAGGAGTGATACATAATGAAGATAGCCGCTGCCTATATCAGAGTTTCTACTGAGGAACAGACTGAGCTCTCCCCCGACAGCCAGATAAAGCTCATACGTGATTATGCCAAAGCTCATGAGCTTATCGTGCCCGATGACTTCATCTTCCGTGATGACGGCATATCGGGCAGAACAGCAGCCAAGCGCCCTGGCTTCAATAAAATGATCGGTACTGCAAAGCTAAAGCCCCGACCTTTTGATGCTATACTTTTATGGAAATTCAGCCGCTTTGCACGCAACCGGGAAGACAGTATTGTATACAAATCCATGCTCCGTAAGCTTGGCATAGAGGTCATTTCCATTTCTGAGAATATCGGCGATGATAAAATGTCCGTGCTGATTGAAGCTATGATCGAAGCAATGGACGAATACTACAGCATAAACCTTGCCGAAGAGGTAAAGAGAGGTATGCTTGAAAAGCTTTCAAGGGGGCAGATAGTAAATGCTCCCCCCATCGGTTACACGCTAAAAGACGGGCAGTATATACCTGATGATAATGCATGGCTTGTGAAAAGAATATACAATGAGTTTCTCAGCGGAAAGCCTTATCTCTCAATAGCAAGAGGGCTTAATGATGAAGGGTACAGAACGCTAAAAGGGAACTCTTTTGAAAACCGAACTATAGAGTATATTTTAAGAAATCCTACCTATGCAGGAAAGCTTCGCTGGACTCCCGGGGGCGGCGGTTCAAGAAGTCACTATCATGCTGACAGTGAGGTCATGGTGGTTGACGGGACCCATGAGCCGTTGATATCTCCCGACCTCTGGCAGAAAGCTCAGAACAGAGCCGCCGATATAAAAGCACGTTATCCGAAATACTCAAGACCTGCTGCTGTAAAAAATGATTATATGCTTAGAGGACTTCTTAAATGTTCATCATGCGGTGCGACCTTAGTCCATCATAAAGACGGGTACCAGTGTCACAAATACTGCCACGGTCATTGTCAGGAGTCTCACTACATAAGCACAGCTAAGATAGACTGCATTGTCATAGATGGCATAGAGTCTGCTCTTGATAATCCGAATATTAAGATAATCCCTAGAACTGCCAAGGCTATCGAGCAGACAGATAAAACAGAGCAAACATTGAAAAAGGAATACGACAAGCTTCAAAGAGTAAAGGA
Organism: uncultured Ruminococcus sp.; assembly: GCA_937894495.1. GTDB lineage: Bacteria > Bacillota > Clostridia > Oscillospirales > Ruminococcaceae > Hominimerdicola. Next base: position 4,003 of record CALCRR010000428.1, read on the forward strand.
AGCCTATGCCGCTGGTATAGATACCCTGGAGGAATATAAAATAAACAAGGAAAGGATAACTAAAGATATCAACAGACTCAAACAAAAGCTGGAGAAGAGCACTAATGTAAAATTATCAAATGAACAGCTCAGAAAAGCCGTTAATGAAAAAGCTCAACATTTTCTAAAACTCGCTGCCGACCCCGAAGCTACCCAGTCCGAACTTAATCAGTCACTGCGTGAGTTTGTTCAGGAGATAGTATTCGATAAAAAAGGTGATATGATCACTATTTTTTACTACACATGATTACCTGTTTTTACAGCTTGGCGGTCC
>CALCRR010000429.1 GCA_937894495.1 uncultured Ruminococcus sp.
ATGCCCCCTCGCCAAAAAGAAACAGGAGTTTTAGGGAGGGGGGGTTGGGGGATGACCCTTTTTCAAAAGGGTCTCCCCCAACAGAGCCTGCAGGCAGTATGACAGCTGAACTCTTGCACCGCCCTCAAAAACCACAAGACGCCCATGGGGAAACTAAATGCTTCCCCAGCGGGCGTCTTGCTCTTCATATATAAATTCTCTACTTGCTGATTTTTTTGAGTATCGACAGTGCGTCTACCACATCGACCTTGCCGTTTGAGTCGTAGTCGGCGCGTTTCAGCTGGTCTGTGCTGAGCTTCAGCTTGCCTGCGTTATAGCGCAGTATCAGCAGGGCGTCAACAACGGTGATGTATTTATCTGCGTTGACATCTCCTCTTTGATAGGTCACTGCCGACTGGGGCTTGGTTATGGTTATGGTGTATACCCGTTTTGCGCCGCTGGCTGCGGTGCATATCACCTTAAAGGTGTTGTCACCTGCCGTCAGGGTAAAGGTGCCTGTGCCCGATACCTCGGCGTAGCTGCCCTGGGCTGATGCGTTTATGGTCACACCGGCAGCGTTAGCTCCCACCGTTGCCTTGTAGCTCTGGGTATACATATTAAAGCTTGGGCTGAGGGTGACATTGTTCACCGACAGGCTCCTGAGATAGTTGTTGTTATCCCCCGTTGAGGTGGGCTTGGGGCAGATAGATGCAGGCATATTGGTGTAAACAGGTATCTTGAACTCCATAGCAGATGCAAGCACTGCGCTGCTGTAGGCATTTCTCAGGCTGACCGCTTCGTTGGCTTGTCCGAACACGCAGGTCATATACTGGTGTGCAAAATAGCCGTTGCCGCCGTCGGTCATATCGAACTTTTGCAGATACAGGGTGTCCTGACCCTTGGTGATATAGCCTGTACCCAGGAATATCGAGCCGCCGATTATGGACTTGTACTGGTTGGTCCAGGGCAGCAGATAGGTGGGGTTGTAGGTAGATGCATATTTGCAGCCCATCTGTGCAGCCGACATTGACGATGTGGCAAATGCCTGAACGTCAAAGAAGTTGAAATAACCGCTGTAGCCGCTGACTGTGCCGAGAGACTGGGGCGCACCGTACACACCCTGCTCGTTGCGGCAGCGTGACGCCAGATGATAGGGCGAGACCCCCGACTGTGAAGCCGCCTCCATAAAGGTCTGGGCGTAGTTTTTCACCTCGCCCGTGTCGGGGCAGGGGTAGTTGCCGCTCATAAAAGTGCCTGAGAGGATATTTTTAACGCCGTCGATAGTCTGGTATTTTGAGTTGTAGGAAAGGTTCTCGAACATGAACACGTAGTCATCGGTGAGAAAATTCCTGGGGTCGAGATAATACTTGATTATCTCCTCCGAGGCTGCCACCCAGCCGCCGCTGTCGAGAACATACCATGTGCCGCTGCTGTAGTCGTATGCGCCCTTAGCCATTGACTTCCATGAAGCAGGCGCTCCCGAATGGACAAGATTTCTGCCCACCACAGTTTCCTCAGCCACCGCCTTGCTCCAGTCGATGCCCAGGTGCTGGGCTGTGAACACCCAGCTGGGGTGGTTTTTATGCAGCTGTCTGAGATAAGGCTTGTAGCTGTCGGGGAATTTCTGTGCGGTCATGTAGGTCTCAAAGGCTGAGTCTGACAGTCCGCCCTGAGACGCAGTGCTGCCCGATGAAGCGGTGTTTGAGGTAACGGTTATGTAGTTTGCTGCCACGTAGCCCGTGAGATACTCCCAGGTTATCTTATACCACAGCCCTCCGTTGGAGTCGTACTTCTCCCCCGATATCACCACCTGGTCGCCGTAGTCGAGATAACCCACCCAGGTGCTGCTCTCGCCTGCGTCGGCTCTCACATTGAGATAGCCGATGTTGCACACACCCGTTTTGTTGGTGTATGCAGCCGCCTGTATAACTGACAGCAGCGAAAACAGCATTAAAAGCGCCGTTGCCAGTGCCGCCGATCTTTTTATATTCATTGATACACTTCTTTCTGAGCTGACTGCAAGCCGGCAGACACGGCAGCTTTGCGTTTACAGCGCCGCATTTGCACATTTACAGCCATTATAACAGGTCCGTACTTTATCGTATTTATTATAGTACCCTTTTTTGAAAAAGTCAATAGCTTTTTTGTTCATCAAAAATTTACATTTGCAATTTTTGAGAAAATTACAAAAGGTTACAAAAATATTACAGCATATATTGTTATCTATCCAGCCTTTTGTACATATATCTTGGGTGTTAAATCGAAGATAGTTTGTTCCCTATCAGAATATACAAATTTTTCGACCTATTTTCGCCGTTTTTACCATTGACTGTTTGGTTAAATATGTGATATAATCCAAATTACAAAACTGTATTCATTTGTAATATTTAAGCTGTAATTTGTTACCGATATGAGAATTTGTACATTTTTATGACCTTGACGTTAATTGTTAAATGAGATAATTATATACAGCAGTCAACGTCTGAGGAGGTAACGGGCAGTGTGGAGAAATATTAAGGATCAAAAAATGCAAAGGAGAAGATGCTTTATGAGTCACGGAAAGAATTTAAAGATAAACAAGGCTGCGCTGTCAGTATCAACAGCGTTTCTTATGGTAAGCTCGGTGGTAAATTTAGGCACATCTGCGGCTCAGACCAACAAGTTTACGGTAACAGCCGATAAGACACAGGCAAACGCAGGCGATAAGATAAACGTAACAGTAGGCTTCACCCCCGATAACGAGGGCGCGGCAGGCTTCACCATCAGCCTGCATTATGACCCCACAAAGGTGGCGGTGTATGTTCCCACCGATGAAGAGGCTGAGAACGAGTTTGCAGCGGACAGCAGGTTCTCTGTGATAACCAACTACTCAGCAGGCGAGGGCACGGTGAAGATAGTCGGCGCCGATCTCAAGGGCGCTAACGTCACTAAGGAGACCCCTGTCGCACTTGCAGAGTTCACGGTGCTTGACGGCGCTGAGGGCGATATCGACTACTGGATAGAGGTTGAAACGGTGGTAACTGCCGACGACGAGGGCTACTACGCTGCGTCCTACACAGCGCCCACCTATAACTCGCCTTATGTGGTAGACGGTCCCGAAAACGCCGCTGTGAGCGAGCCGCAGGAAGCTCCCGAGGAAAAGCCTGAGGCGGCAGAGCCCGAGGTCACAGAGCCCGAGGAAGTAACAGCTCCCGAAAAGGACGAGCCCGAATACGTGCCCGAGCCCGACATACCCGAGTATGTTGAGGTTCCCGACGACACGCCGGAAGCTCCCGAGGAAGAGGTGGCTGTTGAAGAGCCCGCCGAAGAAGAGCCCGAATACACCCCCGAACCCGTGGAGACCGAGGAAGAGCCCGAGTATGCTGAGACCGAAGAAAGCGCCGAGCCGCTGTTCAGCTACACCCAGGGTGAGAATGACTTCCAGAGCGAGACGGCTTTGCAGTATGAGTTCAGGCTGTCAGACTACATCGACAACTACTATCAGAACTACAACATAAATGTTTACTTCACCACCACAGGCAACCTCAGCGGAGCTATCGGGCTTATGAACAACGGCAGCTGGGTATCTCAGCCCAACAGGACCACAGACCTTACCGAGGACTGCTGGACCTTTGAGAATGTTGACCCCATCGCTGCAAGCGACAGCGTTTTCATGCAGATATATTACATGAAGGCGAATGCTCAGCTGGACATCACAAAGGTGGAGATAGTGCCTGTAAACGGCGCTGACACCGATGATGAAGCCGAGGTAAACTATGAGAGCCCCGAGGATTTTGAGAGCGATACACCTGCTGAGGATAACGAGCTTGCTTATAACGAGCAGCCCGAGTATATCGAGGTAGGTGGCAGCGAGGAAGAAAGCCCTGCTGACACAGAGGTATCAGACACCGACCCCACTGAGGACACCGCAGCCCAGACCGAGCAGAGCGGTGAAGCTCAGCCAGCCGAGGACACTGCGGCAGAAAACACCGACAGCCAGCCTGCACCCGATGCAGCTCCTGCCGAAGAAGAAGCCCAGCCTGATGAAGCCGCACCCACAGCGGAGCAGCCCACAGAGCAGACCCCGGCACCCGTTACCGCAGCACCTGCGGCACCGTCAGCTCCTGCGGCAGCAGCAGCCGAGAAGCCTGCCGAGGTAAAGGCCGCTGCCGACAGCACCCCCACCAAGGAGGAGGCTGTTACCGAAGCAGTAAACAAGGCAGCCGAAAACGCCGAAAAATCAGGGGCAAGCAGCGTTAACCCCAACACGGGCAAAAGCACAGGCAAGCGAGTAATGGACCTTTTGAGCCTTGCAGCCGCAGCAGTTGTGGCATATTCGCTGGCAGCCGTTATTTTCAATAAGCTGAGAAAGAATTAAGCAGGCGGCAAAACGCCCGAATTGTCAAGACAAAAGCCGCAGGTAAAGCAGAGGTGAGCACAGATGAAAAAATTAAAGCTGGCGAACATAGTTCTAAAAATGCTGGTGGCAGCTGTGATCTGTGTTCTGCTTCTGGTGACTGCCTGCTCGGGCAGCTCGGCGGCGATGGTGCTTTTTATGTAAATTTTTGAGCCTGCCGCTGAAAGAATGATTGATAAGGAAGAAAGAATAAATAATGATGGAGCCTGCCCTGGGGACAGGCAAAAGATCACTGCCGTTATTGTTGATATTCTTTCTTCTTTTTTTGAAGCAGCGGCATCCTTATAGGAAATACATTATTTATCACTGCTTAATATTAAGTTAATCTTATGATAGTATAATTAGGGTGTGTTGACACTAAACTGATATGCGTTTTTTTGAGATATTTTTGTTCCGTTCTAGGCAAAAATCCGCAGTTGGGCTG
>CALCRR010000430.1 GCA_937894495.1 uncultured Ruminococcus sp.
TCGATATCTTGCCCACTTCACAAAAGTGCGGCAGGTGGGGGGATTACCCCGTCCGGTGAGGACGTGGGAAACAAAAATATTGACATTTTTAAGTAGATATTGTATAATAGAATTGTATATCCGCTTACGGATAGCTTATTTTATTACGAAATGGAGTTTTGATAATGCAGCTTAACGGTTCTGATGTTATAATTGAATGTCTGCTGGAACAGGGTGTTGATACTATTTTCGGCTACCCGGGGGGAGCAGTGCTTAATATTTACGATGCTTTGTATAAGTATTCGGATAAGATCAGACATATCATCACCGCCCATGAGCAGGCTGCCTGCCATGCTGCCGACGGCTATTCCAGAACTACAGGCAGAACGGGCGTTGTGCTGGCTACCTCGGGACCCGGCGCCACAAACCTGGTCACAGGTATAGCCACAGCTTATATGGACAGCGTGCCTCTGGTGGCTATAACAGGCAACGTTACCAGAAATCTGCTGGGACTTGACTCGTTCCAGGAGGTGGATATCTGCGGTATAACCATGCCTGTCACAAAGCATAACTATATCGTTAAAGACCCCGAGAAGCTCCCCGATATTATCAGAGAGGCTTTCAGGATAGCCAATGAGGGCAGAAAGGGTCCCGTGCTCATTGATATCCCCAAGGATATAACAGGCGCTATGATAGAGTATGAGAAAAAAGCCCCCCTTGCGCCTGAGTATACCGACCCCGAGGGCGTTGATGATGAGATAGCTGCGGCTGTTGAGATAATCAAGGCAGCTGACAGACCCTTTGTTTATGCAGGCGGCGGCGTGGTATCTGCCGATGCGGTGGAGGAGATGTCGGCGCTGGTGGACAAGCTGGACGCACCTGTGGCGCTGTCGCTCATGGGTCAGTGCGCTTATGATAACTCAAAGGATAACTACATAGGTATGCTGGGTATGCACGGCACAAAGGCTTCGGCAATGGCTCTCAGCAAGTGCGATGTTATGATAGTTCTCGGTTCGAGATTTTCAGACAGAGTGCTCTGCAACCCCAACACCTTTGCACAGGGCACAAAAATAATCCACGTTGAGATCGACCCTGCGGAGATAGGCAAGAACATCGACGTTTATCACCATGTTACAGGCGATGTAAAGTATATCCTTTCAGAGCTGGCAAGGCTGGTCCCTCAGCAGAAGCATTCTATATGGATGGACGAGGTGCTGGGCTGGAAGAAGAAGTATGCCCTGAGAATGGTGCCTGTTGAGAGCGAGGAGGAGGTCCTGCCCGATCAGGTGATCGAGGAGCTGGACAGGCTCACCGACGGCAAGGCGATAGTTTCTACCGAGGTCGGTCAGCACCAGATGTGGGCAGCTCAGTATTACAACTTCAAGTGCCCCAGAAGCTTTGCCTCCAGCGGCGGACTGGGAACGATGGGCTACGGTCTGGGCGCAGGCATGGGCTGCAAGGTGGGCAACCCCGACAGAACGGTTATCAACATCGCAGGCGACGGCAGCTTTTTTATGAACTGCAACGAGCTTTCCAGCCTTGCAAAGCACAAGATACCCCTTATCGAGCTGGTGTTTGAGAATGACGTGCTGGGCATGGTGCGCCAGTGGCAGAGACTGTTCTACGGCAAAAGGTTCTCGCAGACGGATATCGAGAGAGGCACCGACCTTATGAAGCTGGCAGAAGCCTTCGGCGTTGAGGGCGTGCGCATAAGCAAAAAAGAGGAGATAAAGCCGGGGCTTGAAAAGGCGCTGAAATTCGCCGCAGAGGGCAGACCTGTGCTGGTGGACGTTATCATCAACAAGGATATAAACGTCCTGCCCATGGTACCCGCAGGCGCAGATGTCAGCCAGCCCATAATGAATATCGAGCTGGACTGATACACTGATCTGTAAATACAAGGCACTTCTGTTAAGAGATAAGCAGAAGTGCCTTTTTGTTACCCTGTGCAGCGCCTGATCAGTGAATTGCAAAAAAGAAAATAGTGAACGGAAAAGGCGGTGCCTTAACTGTTCACTATTCGTTATTCACTAGGGTGTGTTGACACTAAACTGATACGCGGATTTTTGAGATATTTTTGTTCCGTTCTAGGCAAAAATCCGCAGTTGGGCTGTCGCCCTGCAAGGATTTTTAACGACGAACGGGACAAAAATATCCAAAAAGACGTGTGTTAGGCTTAGTGTCAACACACCCTATTTACTTTTCACTGAGCAGCAGCGTCTGTACCGCCGCACTTCTCAGTCTATCTCGACCATGATCTTCTGATCTATCCTTGAAGCGCTGGCTCTCATGACAACTCTGATAGCCTTGGCTATCCTGCCCTGCTTGCCGATAACTCTGCCCATATCATCAGGGGCAACGTGGAGATGATAGACCACTATGCCTTCCTCGTTGGGCTCGTCAACGACTACCTCGATAGCAGACTTGTCCTCAACAAGCTCAGCCACTATAGTTTCAAGAAGCTCTTTCATAATAACTTTCCTCCTGTTCAGCTTTTCCCACAAAAACCTCGGGCATTCCACCCGATAATACGGTAAGGCAGGGGTGGGATAAGTGCCTTACCGATCGAGGAGAACCTCAAAAAAATTGATCAAAGTGTGCCGTTCTTTTTAAGGATAGCCTTAACGGTGTCGGTAGGCTGTGCGCCCTTAGCGATCCAGCTCTTCACCTTTTCATCGTCTACCTTTACTACTGAAGGCTCCTTTGTGGGGTCATAGTAGCCAAGCTCCTCGATGAAACGTCCGTCTCTGGGATATCTTGAATCAGCAACAACAAGTCTGTAAAAAGGTGCCTTCTTAGCGCCCATTCTTCTCAGTCTGATCTTTACTGCCATTTTAAATTCACCTCCGTGTATCAGTTATATATCAAAGCGGGGAACCGCCTTTGATGTCATATCACGCTATCATAAAAACAAGTATCATAAGCAGGGCGCCGAGTATGGCGTAAAACACCCGTGCTCCGTTCCTGCCCAGCAGCTTCACAAAGGGTCTGGCTCTGTAGTTGTCAAAAAACCAGTCCCAGTCGCATACGGCTGCCGCTATGCATAAAAGTCCGCCGATCGATCCGAATACGATCTCTATACCCATTTTGACCTCCATAACGCCTTGCTGCCGTCACAGATGGGGTATCACTGAGGCATACCGCCGCCTAAGCCCTTTATGAGCTTAGCTCTGTTCATTCTCGACTTTCTGCCGTGCAGCGCACCGCCGCCGATACCAAACTGCTTCATCATCTTCTGCATCTGCTCAAACTGCTTCAGCAGCTGGTTCACATCAGATACCTGCGTGCCGCTTCCTGCGGCTATCCTTCTCTTCCTCTTGGGGTCTATTATCGAGGGCTTTGCTCTCTCTGCCTTGGTCATTGAGTTTATCATTGCCTCGGTCTTTTTTAGCGCAGCCTCGCCGCTCTCCACGTCCTCATCGGTGAGCTTGCCTGTGCCCGGCAGCATTTTGATGATGGACTTCATTGAGCCCATTTTCTGTATCTGCTTCATCTGGTCCAGCAGGTCGTTAAGGTCAAAGCCCTGGTCCTGCACCTTTCTGGCAAGCTTCTCGGCTTCCTTCTCGTCCACCGTTGCCGTAGCCTTTTCGATAAGGGTGAGCATATCGCCCATGCCCAGTATCCTTGAAGCCATTCTCTCAGGGTGGAAGGGCTCGAACTCGTCCAGCTTCTCGCCCATGCCCACAAATTTTATAGGCTTACCTGTTACCGCCAGCACCGACAGCGCCGCACCGCCTCTGGTGTCAGAGTCCAGCTTTGTCAGTATCACCGAGTCGATACCCAGCGCCTCGTCAAAGCTTGAAGCCACCTTGACAGCGTCCTGACCGATCATGGCGTCAACCACCAGCATTATCTCGTTAGGCTCTGCTATCTTCTTCACGTCCTTGAGCTCGTCCATAAGCTCCTCGTCGATATGCAGACGTCCTGCGGTATCTATGATCACCAGGTCATTGCCGTAGTCCTTAGCGTGCTTGATACCCTCCTTGACTATCTTCCTGGGGTCTATCTGACCCATCTCAAAAACAGCCACCTCGGCTCTCTCAGCCACCACCTTCAGCTGCTCGATAGCAGCAGGTCTGTAAACGTCCGCCGCGATAAGCAGAGGTCTTTTGCCCTGTGCCTTGAACATTTTAGCCAGCTTAGCCGCATGGGTGGTCTTACCCGAGCCCTGCAGACCGCACATCATGATGATACACGGGGGCTTGTTGGGGAAATTTATCTTTGAGTTAGCCTCGCCCATGAGCTTGACCAGCTCTTCATTAACTATCTTTATCACCTGCTGACCGGGAGTAAGGCTTTTGAGCACGTCCTCGCCAACACTTCTCTCGGTAACAGCGGCTATGAAATCTTTAACTACCTTATAGCTTACGTCAGCTTCAAGCAGAGCCATTTTTACCTCACGCATAGCCTCCTTGACGTCAGCCTCGGTGAGCTTGCCCCTGGATTTTAGCTTTTTAAAAACGCTGCCAAGCTTTTCTGACAAGCCTTCAAATGCCATCTGTAACACCTCTCTTTTAAATACGCGGTAACTATCATTCTGCCCATTTTTAATGAGCTCTTATTTTTCAAGCTCTTCTATCAGCGCTGCGGTATCGTAATCCTCCAGCTTGCTGTCGAGATTTTCAAGCAGCACTATAGTTTTCTCGGCGATGGGTCTTGAAAGGCTTATCCTTTTGCACTCATTAAAAATATCCAGCGCCTGTGACTTAAATTCCTTCAGCTGCTCCACATACTCCTGCTGGGCTTTGTACAGCCCCAGCTTCTGCTCATAATCGGTCAGAGCCTTTTCGCAGTGCTTTACAGCGTCGTGAACGCCCTGCCTTGAAATGCCGCACTGCTGCGCCACCTCGCCCAGCGAAAGGTCGTCGTTATAATACATATTCATTATATTGAGCTGTTTTTCGGTGAACAGCGCACCGTAAAGGTCAAGCAGCTCTATAAGCTCCAGATTTTTGCTCACACCGATCACCCCGCATAAGAACAGTACAATTTTTAACTCAGTTGTAAAGCTAAACACCTTTACAACATTAATTATTATATACCACCTTCCCCCGATTGTCAAGGGCTTTCTCAAAAAAACATAAAATTTAACAATTTTTTATGAAAAAATCGGTATCTGTATGTTACAATGACTTATGACCCAGCAGGCAGACTTGAAAGCACTGTTAAGGCACGTGATTTCACCTGTTTTTTTGCTTTTTTGCACTTTACAATTATAAGAAAATATGATATAATATTAAAATGTATAGAAGAATATTGCTAAGGAGGGGAGCAAAATGCTCAGCCATGTTTTGAAGAATGACAGATATGAGATAAAAATACCCTCGCTGACCTTTGGTACGGCGAATTTTGAGAGACAGGACAGCGACGAGACATATTTCTCGCTGCTTGATAAATATGTTGAGCTGGGCGGCTGGTGCATCGACACAGCCAGAGTGTACTGTGACTGGGTGGAGGACGGTCACAATGCCAGTGAGTCGGCGGTAGGCAGGTGGCTGCAGGCAAGGGCTTGCAGGGATAAGATACTTATCTCCACCAAGGGCGGACACCCCGAATGGGACGTCTGGGAGCCAAGGCTCGGCAGAGCCGATCTTGAAAAGGACCTGGGTGAGAGCCTTGAATGCTTAAAGACCGACTACATAGACATTTACTTTCTCCACCGTGACGACCCCGATGTGCCTGTTGAGGAGATAATGCCCGTGCTCAACGATTTTTACCAAAGCGGCAGGATACACTTTATAGGCGTTTCAAACTGGACGGCTGCCAGGATAGAGGAGGCTAACCGTTTTGCCAATGAGAACGGTCTGGAGCCTATCAGGATAAGCCAGATAAACTATTCGCTTGCCCACGCCAGTGCAGATATGCTGGGGGACGAGTCGCTGATATGCATGGACACCAAGGAGCATGCCTGGTACAGAAAGAACAATTTCCCCCTTATGGCGTTCTCGCCCCAGGCAAAGGGCTTTTTTGCAAAGCTTGCCAAGGGCGATACGGCAAACAACCTGCCTGAGAGCCAGTATGCCTCCACCGCAAATCTGGCAAGGCTGGCAAAGGTAAAGCGCATAGCCGACCAAACAGGTATGCCCCCTGCGGTAGTGCCGCTGGGATATCTCAACAGCCAGCCGTTTTTCGTATCTTCGGTATTTGCGGTAACAAAGCTGTGGCAGCTTGAAGAGGACATGGAAGCCCAGGACCTGAAATACGATGAAAAAACACTGGCTTTTATGGAAAATATGCTGTGATAAATAAACCAAGCTCGGAGATGACATACCTCCGAGCTTTATTTTGTCCAAAATTATGGTTTGCGCACTTTACGCCCCCACAGACCTTGATTTTTTTGATCATATTTCGGTCTCGCACTCAGCAGTCGCCCGAATGGGCATAAAACGTGAGCGAAGCGAACACCTTTAATTATGAATTATAAATTATGAATTTGCATACTCCACAACGGTGTGATAGGTGTGGGAAGATAGAAGTTTATCTGCTATCATGAAGATAAATTCGCTGTTGGTGGGCTTCCAGCTGCTGTTTACCGCATAGGTGCCGAAGATCTCCAGCTTGCTGCCATCGTCGGCTCTTGCCCAGCCCTTTTGTATCGCAGTGCGTATACCACGCTCAACAGCGGCAGCCGAGGTGTTATTTTTAAGGGCAATGGCAGGGTATATGCTTTTGGAAATGCCTGTGCAGCTGTCGGTCATCGCCAGCATTATGGCTTCTCTCACATAGCTGTAGCCTGTGTATTTGGGGGAGAGGGACAGCCTTGAAAGCATATTCGTCACGCTGCTGCGAAGGCTGCTATCGGCTGTGCCGGTCTGCCCCTCACTGCTTCGGGCAGGCGTCAGGGCTGTCAGTCTGCGGCAGAGCTGCTCATGGTCGTCAAGGCAGGCTATCTCGCCGTCGGCAGAGGGGGTAAGGTCGCTGACCATGCCGTCGTGCACAACTATAACTGCGGCTATGCCGTCAAGCTTCAGGCTTTGGCAGAGCTCGGCGCAAAAGGGGGTATCACGCCTGATGACCGCCGCACAATAGCTGCTGCGAAGGCACTCACGCTGGATAGCCAGCGGCTCTCTTGCAACGCACATGGCTTTTATGCCCCGCCTGCCCAGCTCCCCCGCGGCGCAGCGAGCCTGCCGGCTGTTGTCGCCTATCAATACTTTGATGTTTGTTTCTCTCATGTTTTTATCCTCCCGATAAGGGTCGCCCCGTATTTTTACACAATGCCGCCGAAGTAGAGCGGCAATAAAAATTATACTATTTCCGACACCATTTTTCAAGAGGTAAAACCGCCGTTTTACGATATTTTAGGTCTTTGTTCAACCCCCATGAAAAGTTGTCGATTCTTTCTAATTCCCCCTCCTTTTTTCTATTCCCCCCACCTATCGCACTATTGTGGAGTAGGCAAGCACTCGAGTCCTCCCCTCCGGGGTCCTCACCGGACGGGGTAGTTCCCCCACCTGTGCCTCTAGAAGCAAGAGACTAGAGGCAAGAAGCAAGAGTCCT
>CALCRR010000431.1 GCA_937894495.1 uncultured Ruminococcus sp.
GTATAATAAAATAATTTTATTTTTATTTAATTAATCATCTTCTTAACTTTTATTTCAGAGGTATAATATAATATTACATATTATATATTTATTTGTTTTTTTTAATATTAAAAAAATATATATAAAATAAGCTTTATTACAAGCTTTATTACTCTATATATAAACTTAAAATATAATGTGAATATTTTTTATCCTTTTTGATTTTTTTTTTCTTCCCCAAGTAGATGTTCACAAACTAATTTTAATTCCATTAAATTTTGTCCTTCAATTTGTTCTCTTTTATCTCCAATAAATAATTCCATATATAAATAATTGGTATAAATATTTCTCGGTTGTGCTTTGACTAAAACATAAGTAAGTATTGATACTTGCGTATCAAGATCAAAGTTTTCTCCTCCATTAAAAGCACTTAAATTATTCATACATTCAAATATCGACTTTAAATTCAAAATTTTTTTTCTAATAGATTTTTCTTTTTCTATTTGCATTAAATATCCTGTTAAATCAGGTAAAAAGCTTTCGAAAGCTTGTGCCTTTTTTGTTTTGATAAAAAAGCCTGGTTCTTTATCTTTTAATTTTTCAGTCATTTCAAAAATTTTTTCATCTTCATCACTTATATTATGTGGGTATATTTTTTCAAATAATTTTTCCATAACAAAGTCATTTATTTTTTCGTTCATATTTAAATTTTCTTTTTCATCTGTAATATTATAATTAGTTGGTAAAGAATCTTTGATTATTTTAAAGAATCCATTTAATTGTTTAGGAACATTTAAACTTTTTAGAAATTGGAACACATTTCCTTGATTAAATTTTTCACTATATTTTTTAAAATTGGGGAAATTTCTTGTAAAAGCAGAAATCGATTTACATACTCTTATTCCTTTTTCTCTCGGGGCTTCTAATATATTATCGAAATATTGTAAATTTATTGCACCTTGACTTGGCTTATATATTTTAAATTCTTTTTTTTTATCATCATATTTAAAAAATATTTCTATTTCCAAATTTTCTTTTTCCACAATATTTTGAGCGCTTTTGTTCATTTTCATATCTAATACTAAATTAATTACATTTTCATAAAAATTTTTACCTCTTGTTGCGAATTTCATTTTATCTATTAATATACTTAAATCTTCGAAATTGATACTTTTAATAGAATTATTTACCTCGTTTTGTAAATCTTTTATTATAAAGGAATAATCGTCATTAATATATTTTTCAGGAATTTTTGTCATATAATCTATCAAAGTATCAACGTACCATTGAGATGGAAAATTCACTGTGATTAAATTATTCGATGATTTCATTAATCTTTTCAACTCTTTTAATATACTTATTATATTATTAAGTTTATCTTCTTCAAAATCGGTTTTTACTAACATTCTATAATTGTAAAGAATTGTACATAAAAAATTCTTTATGTTTATAATTTTATTTTGAATATTTTCATCATCTGAAAGTTCGTTATTTGACGGATTAATTTCTTTTATATTAAAAAATTTTTTATCTTGTTTGATATTAATATGTTTAGAATACTCTTGATTTAAGACAATTTTATAAATTAAATAATATTTAATTAATTTTCTTCCTTTGACTTCTTTATATTCTTTAATTTCTTTTTTCCGTTTATGATAAATAGGCATTTTTACTATTTCATATTCCTGATTATTTCTACTTTTTTTTAACGCTTCTTTACATTTTTTGCTCATTAATTTTTCAAAAGTTTTTTGCAGTGTCATTAAATTTGGATATTTATTTTCTTGTCCTTTCGGAATATCAAAAATTTTTTTTTTATTTTTATCCATAAGTTCTAATAACACATGTAATTCTTCAGCATTAAAACAAGTCGATAAATGATGTACTACTTCATCAGGGTTTTCTTTAAAAAAATCATAATCATAATTTTCATCAAATTCATCATTAATTAATTTCTGAATGAAATTAGGCAATTCAACTTTATCAATATCTTCATAAAATTTAAATAACTCTTCGATTTTGGAAACAAAATAAGAATTAAACGGAATATAACTTTCATTTTCTTTATTATTATTTTTAAATAAATACCCAGATGAAAATTTTAAAATTATTTTTGATATTTCTTCCAAATTTTTTATAGTCTGAGTTGATATTATAAAACTATTTAGTAAAGCACCTAAAGCAGGGTTTTGAAATATTGGACTAAAAAGTTTTTCGAAAAAAAATTTTGAAATAAATGCATATTGCTGGAAAAAATTAAATGTCTTAAATTTTTTATTCACTAATGAAAATATTATTTTACAAATACATTTTATTGAATAAGGTAAAAGATATAAATTATCTACTAAATTTTTCAGTAAATCATTTATTAAATTAATAACTTTTTCAAAATTTGTAATATATTCATCTAATTCTGCTTGATTTTGCAAATCATTAGTATTTTTCTTGTTAAATATTTCAGAGCTAAATAAATTACTATTTTTAGAAGAATCTAATAAATTTAAATGATATAAATAAAACTCCATAATTTTTTGCTTTTTGCCATCTTTGCATTCCATTATTTTTTTATTAAAATAATTCATATCCATATTAATAATATAATCTTTAAAAAAGCTAGATTCAGATAAGTAATAATTATTTCCTTGAATAGTATAACTATACTCAATATTTCTACTTTGACTTCTACTATCAACAGTATTTGGTCTTCCTTTACATTTTAATTCAATTTTATTCAAATCGAAAATTATTTCTCTATTTGATGAATTCCTTTCTAAGTCTTTTATCGTATTTAATAATATTGCGTTAAAAAAAGTTTGAACATCATTTTTTTTCTGAAATTGTTCTAATAACATACAACTTGATGTTTTGTTCAGAAATTCTTCTAAACATTTATAAGGGTCATTCTCGTACTTTTTTGGAATATTATTTATTTCTTCTTTTAGCATTATTGTTATTAAATATAATAAATTATGCTCGATATAATTTGGAGAAAGAATATTTTCATAAAAATTATGACAAAAAAAGTAAGAGAGATGTTCACTCATTTCTTTCGTATTTGCATTTAATAATAGTTTCGCCACAACTTTCGGTTGTTTCCATAATGCTTCCATAAAATGAGGAAGAAATACTATCATTTCTCCTAGTGCATTAGCTTCAGTTATATCATCAATTAATTCATATTTAATATTATTTTCTTCATGAGGTAATTCTGGTTCAAGTAATCGTTTTTTTTGTTCTCGGAGAAAATTATTTGATTTATATTGAATATCCATATGCTCTAAAGTAGTGTTATATAATTCTATTTTTTTCCGGTAAATATCACCACATTCTTTATTTATTTGGTTATTTGTTTCATCTCTTGTATTAATAACTAAATTATAAATTTATAAATTTATTATTTTACATAACTCTTTTAAAGCAGATTCCTTTTTTAATACCATTTGTAACAATTTCTCGCTAAGTCTTACATTTGACCTTCGTAACATGTCCATAACTTTTTCGGTTTCTTCGAGAGTAATCAATCCCTTTTCAAATGCACCTATAAGCACACCCATACTTGCCCGACACGGGAAGCTTCATATTTTGAGCAACCTGTCTGCCCTTAGATTCATCAATAAGAAGCACATCTGCCTCATTTTGAAACGAAGCATTGCTTGTAACTTCGTCAAACACAGCCTCTGGAATCAACACCTCGCCAAACAGGTCATGTAGTAAATCCACTGTATATGTGTCTGTCACGGTCACTACGCATGATGCCGGCGTCGTCACCGAGGCAATACTAGCCGTAATCTTAGTCTTACCAGCATGAACACATTCAATAGGTACTTCTATTCCGTTCTCCCGAAGTAGAGCTTGGAGCTGATAGATATATTCCCTCATATGTTGGATTTCTATCCAGTTACAGCCGGCGATGCCTGACCACTTCGTGGAGGTCGCTGTCCATAACGATCACTTCTGCGGAGGTGATGTGCAGCCTCACCGTTTCCTCACAGAAGGCGGATTGTCCCATTGACCGATTTTAATGCTTTCTCGAGAGGTTCGACATCGCCTCCGGTCTAAACCAGTGAGGCTTGTCTTGTATTTGGTTAATTGTCTATGCAGCGTATCAGATCTTTTTCAGAAAGTCGACCAATGTCTTGAATTCCCTGTCTGTGTCCCATCCGAGCCAATTTGCGCGTTCTTCGCTCTCGAATGCATTTCTAAACCTTCTGCTGTAGATAACCCTTTGGATCCTCTGGATGATCTGCCCCATCGTGTCCTCACGCATGGTATCATCGTCAAGAATGTACACATTCATACATTCACGGAGATTATCAAGCCTTATGTGTTCTGAAAGGTAACACATATCCGGGATGTCCTTGAACCTCGTGGTGAAGATGCCAATTCTCAGCAGCGATTTCAGCTTCTCCGTAAAGATCTGCTCTTTCGAATTCATCAGGAGGCTCGCCCCGTCATCATCCATGCACACATCGAAACAGTACTCCTCCTGTTCGACTTGGATGTTCTTATGGACCCCAATGTCAAGCTTGCTTTCCAGCGAATGCTCATTATCGTCGGAGATCTTAAGGAAAATCCTCTTCCCATCATAATCCTGGTGTTCAAGTTTCTTGATTTTCCCCTTGATCTCGATCCTGATTCCTTCTATGCAATTCAGCCTCTGTATGAAAGCCCTGATAGCCTCATCATCTAGCGAATACCTTATAAAATCAAGGTCAAGATCCTGTGTTGCCCTTCGGATGTTTCCCGTTATGCTCCGCATGACCACGCCGCCCTTGATAGTGACATTGCGGTTCAGGCTGCCTTCAGCTATGCATTTCAAGATGATGTCCTGACACACCCTTGCCTCCGCATAATCGAGTGCATACCCCTCTGACTCATATTTTGAAACCATTTCATTCAGATCTGCCATCACAGTACCTCCATTTGAATAACATCCATGATCTTTTCGCATTTTGGCGCCGCCATCGCTATGTCCTGCACCTCCTGCATATCCAACGAACCGGTCTTTTCCCGGAAACTCTGGATGAGCTCTTTATAGTAACTCAAGGGAATCTTTGACTTGTACCGTACAAGCTCAACGAGCATCCTCTCGAGGCTGTAGATTCTTATGGGGTATCCCCGATATTCCGTTTCTTCTGCGCCCATCGGAAAAAAATCCATATCAACATAGTACTGTTTAATCTTCCTGTCCTTGATAGGCGGGGAATTCCTCTTTGTGGCAAGACTGTACTCATCGGGAATAACATCTGTCAGCCCATAGAAGTAAAAGGCACTGTCCATCGTCAAAACCGCATGTGGATAGCGGAACGTATACACCGCCATAGGTGGCACATCCGGATCCATGGAATAGACACATTTGTCGAGCATGTACAACTGCCCGCTCTCCACCTTTTTCTTTATCTTGTAATCCGACCCGAATCTCGTGAGGGCTTCCTTTCTTGTGAACATCTCATCACCCCATTTAGAATATCGTAGGCAATTCTCTTTGTTTTGCCTTGCATTTTTTAACCGCTTTCATTATAGCCCTTCTGATCATCAAAAGCAAGAAGAAATTTTGATTGTTTAAGGCATTTCTTTGAATTTTGCCTTTTATTTTCTAAATGGTGTGCGTCAATTTTTTTTGCAGATAACCTCACCTTCTTCTCGTTTTAACTTATTGAAAACCTATGATGCGGAGATTCAGCGAATCATACCTAACCGATTCGTGTTCTTCCCTAATCGCATCGGTAAGGAGAAACTTTAGCCCGAAAACAGTAAGAACCTACAAGCAATCCTTGAAAATATACCGGGAATTGATTCCTTAGGTGCCTCATAGTTGTGGGGCAGAGAAATGTCAAGGGTTTCCA
>CALCRR010000432.1 GCA_937894495.1 uncultured Ruminococcus sp.
GGAAAGGGGTCTGGGGAATAACCTTTCTTCAGAAAGGTTTTCCCCGGTAAGCACCGAACAAAGCAGCAGCATATTACGCACAAAAGCCTCCGAATGGCAGGGTAAGCCACTCGGAGGCAGATACATTACGTTATCTACGGTCCCACTCCGTTTTTTCTGTGTCTTTGCACAGACTCAACACCTTTAACGCAGGCATTACGCAGGGGAATACTGAGCGGATATCCGCTGTTGTTCGCCCCGTGCTGTCGGCCGCACTTCACTGCACTCTGCCAAAGCCTTTCACCGGACGGCTTCTCTCTGTAGACTTATATGCAGCTACTTTTGCCGATACGCATTTAACATATCAAATTTATATTTTGCACCATATGCAGAAGACCTCAGCCGACTGCTTACTCATTGGGGTCGATATACTTGCCGTAGCCCTTTAAGTAGACCGCACCCGATATCACCGTGAGCACCACCGATATCCAGATAAGCACCTCGTTTATCAGAAAAATTGCCGAGTGCCAGTTAAGGTCGGGGCTGCCCTTTTCATCGGGGAAGAATATCTGCAGCGCCATAATTGCCACCAGCGCCACCATTGTAAAGGCGGTCTTCATCTTGCCCCATATACCTGCGGCGACCACAACGCCCTCGTTGGCTACCACCAGTCTCAGACCTGTCACCATAAACTCTCTTGCAAGTATTATCACCACTGCAATGGGGTCGATCAGCCTTTCAAAGGTGAAGGTTATCAGCGCCGTCATTACCAGCAGCTTGTCAGCCAGCGGGTCTAAAAACTTGCCGAAGGTGGTCACCAGATTCTGGCTTCTTGCTATCTTGCCGTCAAGAAGATCTGTTATAGATGCCAGTGCAAATACCACCAGCGCCCATATCATGTGCCCTTTAAAATAACAAAGCACAAAAAACAGAAAAAACGGTATCAGGATAACTCTTAAAACTGTTAGCTTGTTTGGTAGATTCATTTGCTTATCCTCCGCTGTCAGTTTATTCTTGTTCCTATAAGGTCATAATCAAGAGTGTCGTCTACATGAACGGTGACATACTCCCCCACCCTGAGCTTTTTGTCAGAGGTGAAAAATATCTTTCCGTCGATCTCGGGGGCGTCCATATAGCTTCTGCCGAACCAGCACTCGGCATAGCGGTCAAAGCCCTCCACCACAACTTCAAAGTCCCTGCCGATGCAGGTCTCATTGAACCTGTCAGCAACCAGCGACTGCTCCTGCATGATTATATCCGCACGCTTCTCACGCACCTCATCGGGCAGGTGACCCGGCATATCAAAAGCCTTTGTGCCCTCCTCGGGGGAATAGGCAAAGCAGCCAAGCCTTTCAAAGCGCATATTCTTTACAAACTCGCAAAGCTGCTCAAACTGCTCCTCCGTCTCACCCGGGAAGCCTGCAATAAGGGTGGTCCTGAGTATTATATCAGGTACTCTGTCCCTGAGCTTGTTTATCAGCTCTATCAGATAAGCCTCGTCCCCGGGGCGGTTCATAGCCTTTAAAACATCGCCGTTGCAGTGCTGTATCGGCATATCTATGTACTTTACCAGCTTATCCTCACTTGCGATAACGTCGATAAGCTCGTCGGTTATCCTCTCGGGGTAGCAGTAAAGGGTCCTTATCCATTTAAAGCCCTCTATCTCGCAGAGCTTTTTCAAAAGCTCGGGCAGCATGGGCTTGCCGTAGATGTCCTCGCCGTAGCGGGTAACGTCCTGTGCGATGACTACCGCTTCGGTAACGCCGTTATCTGCCAGCCAGCTTGCTTCCTCAATAATATCCTCTATCCTGCGGCTCCTGAACTTACCTCTTATAGAGGGTATAGCGCAGTAGGTGCAGCAGTTTGAGCAGCCCTCGGCTATTTTAATATATGCATAGAAGGGCTCTGTTGAGATTATCCTTCCGCCCTCCATTTTAAGGTCGGTCTTGGCGCCGTAGGCACATATGGGCTCACTGCCGCTGTAAAGCTCTCTTATGATATCAGTCAGCTTATCGTTAGAGCCTAAGCCCACCACGGCATCTATCTCGGGCATCTCCCTGCGCATCTCGTCACGGTAGCGCTCTGCCAGGCAGCCTGTGGCGATAACAGCCTTTATCCTGCCCTCCTGCTTCAGGGTGCAGAATTCAAGTATAGTATCTATAGCCTCCTGCTTTGCCGACTCGATAAAGCCGCAGGTATTAACCACCACCACATCTGCCAGGGCAGCGTCCGCAACTATCTCAAAGCCGTCTTTTTTCAGGTTATAAAGCATATGCTCGGCGTCCACCTGATTTTTAGGACACCCCAGCGACACCATACCAACTCTGGTAGCCATAACATTCAAAACTCCATTCGATAATTTTACTCATTCTGATATTATAACACATTTATTCAGATTTGTAAAGACCTGAATATTGTAAAAAATTAACTGCTGATTTTAAATATAATTTTTAACTATAATGCTGTATCTCAGGCAGCATTATAAAAACAGATATATCCTTATTACTGACCCTAATTATCCACCGTGCCCAGTACTTCCAGTCCGTGGTCGTCGCCTATCTCCATAGAGAGCCCTTTGTCAAGATACTTCTCACTTGCGGCGGTCAGGCAGAGAACTATGCCGTCCTCGTCTATCTCCACCGAACAGTCGGCGATGTACATATCCTTTGCAAGGTCGCCGGGGTCAAGGGTCAGCAAGCTGCGCTTTGTCCAGCGGTCACGTATGATTATCTCGGCAAGCTTTGACCTGTTGCGGTTGAGCCTGTCGAACTTGTCGGCGATATCACCGATGTTATCCATAATATCCTGCTCGCTTTCAACATAAAACCTTACCGTTACAGGTCTGTCCCACAGCTCATAGTCAAGCTCGTAGGCTTCCTGCTCCTCGTTATATCTCACTGCGCTCATAATGCTGCCTCCGCTCTGTTATTCGCCGTACTCGTCCTCGATATCGCTGAGCACCTCTTTTATCAGGTCAAAGCTGTAGCCATACCGCACAAGTGCGTTTTTGACCTTGTTTACGCCCTTTTCGTCATCAAGATATCTCAGATACTTGTGCTCCACCAGGTCATAAAGTATATCATACCACTTATCCTCATATTCGTCAAGGGCAGGGTTTATCACCTCGGCGGTGAGCCCCTTGCCCCTCATCTCACGAAAGGCACGGTATCTGCCGAACTTTTTCACCTCGACATAATGCCTTGCCATGCCCTCGGCATAGCGCCTGTCGTTTATGGTGCCCAGCTCCACCATTTTGTCCATCACCCTGTAGCAGGTATCCTCGCTGTAGTTTTTCTCCAGCTTGTGATAAAGGTCAACATAGGAATAATCCCTGTAATCCAGCAGATAAAGCGCACGCTCTCTCGCCTTGCGGTATTCCTCCTCCGCCTTTATCTGCTCCCACGCAGACAAAGGCAGACTTGCGCCTGCCTTGAGGTTGAACATATTCACGATCTCCTGATTGAGAAACTCAGCGTCCCTGTCCTCAAACTCGATCATGTAGGTCATGCCCTTGTATTTTGATATGTTGGTTATTTTAAGCATTTATAATTTCCTCTTGGGATAGTCTGCTCAGCTGCCCAGCTCCGAAAGGTCTACAGGTGCAAACTCCTCAAAATCCTCCTCGGGGTCGATAACGGGGATATCCTTATCCGCCGGCAGAGCTGTCTCCTCAGGGGCTGGCTCTGCTCCTGCGCTCTCGTTGGCTTTTTCTTCAAGCTTCGACTTTTTCTTGCTCTTCTTGGGCATCAGCACAGCATCTGCTCCTGCTTCCTTTATCTTTGCTTCTATCTCAGCCATTATATCGGGGTGGTCAAGCAAAAACTGCTTTGAGTTGTCTCTGCCCTGACCCAGCTTTGTATCGCCGTAGCTGAACCATGCGCCGCCCTTTTTGGCTATGCCCAGCTCCACCGCCACATCAAGCACCTCGCCGACTCTCGAAATGCCCTGACCGTACATTATATCGAACTCGCACTCCTTAAAGGGAGGAGCCACCTTGTTCTTGACTATCTTGCAGCGTGTTCGGTTGCCTATCACCTCAGAGCCGTCCTTGATCTGCTCGCCGCGTCTTACATCTATCCTCACCGAAGCGTAGAATTTCAGCGCACGGCCGCCGGGGGTAGTCTCGGGGTTGCCGTACATAACACCTATCTTCTCTCTTATCTGGTTGATGAATATTGCGGTAGTGCCCGACTTAGCCACAACGCCTGTGAGCTTTCTCATAGCCTGTGACATCAGTCTTGCCAGCTGACCCACGTGGGTATCGCCCATTTCGCCGTCTATCTCAGCCTTTGTTACCATTGCAGCTACCGAGTCGATAACTATGCAGTCGATGGCGCCCGAGCGTGCCAGTGCCTCGGCTATCTCCAGCGCCTGCTCGCCGCTGTCGGGCTGTGATACCAGCATATTGTCGATATCTACCCCCAGTGCCTTGGCATAAACAGGGTCAAGGGCGTGTTCAACGTCGATGAAAGCTACCTCGCCGCCCATTTTCTGTGTCTCAGCTATAACGTGCAGCGCAACGGTGGTCTTGCCCGATGACTCGGGTCCGTATATCTCGATTATCCTTCCTCTGGGAACGCCGCCTATGCCCAGCGCAAGGTCAAGGGTCATTGAGCCTGTGGGTATAGCTTCAATGTCCATCGCCCTGGCGTCGCCCAGCTTCATGATAGCGCCCTTTCCGAACTGTTTTTCAATATAACCAATGGCAGTGTCAAGAGCCTTTTTCTTCTCCTGGGCATCGGTTATTTTTATTACCGCCTGTTTTTCTTTTTTCTTCTTGTCAATAGCCATGATACTAACTTTCCTTTCATAAGTAGTGCGGAGCTTTTTCCTCTCCACATATATAATAGCACACTAACTGTCCGTTTGTCTGTACAGAAAGTAAATATTTGCAAAGTTATGTATTGCTGTACAATTTATCGTACAGTTCTCCATTTATCTTTATAATCGGGCATATTAAGCATTATACTGAAAGCACGACAATAATCATGGATCATAGATCCCCAGAACGCATCTGTTTATGCCTGCTGCGTCCCTTCTGCACCTTACCTGGGTAAAGCCGTGCTGTATGAGTATGCCCATTACCTCGTCCTCCTGACCTGCGCCTATCTCATAGATAAGCGTACCGCCCTCTTTAAGCTTGTTTTTCCAGAGCCTTGTAACTCCCCTGTAGAAGTCAAGACCGTCCTCGCCGCCGTAAAGGGCTTTCGCAGGCTCATGGCTAACCTCACGCTGGAGCGCCGCCATGTCGTCGGCAGTAAGATATGGTGGGTTGCAGACTATCAGGTCTGCGTCAGGCAGCCTGTCGGGGGTGCTGTCATCAAGAACATCTGCCGTTATAAGCTCTGCTGACGAGCAGTTCAGCTTGACGTTCTCACTAAAGAACTCCGCAGCCTCCTGCGAATGCTCCACCCCAATGACCCTATGGCAGTCAAGCTGCTTCTCCAGCGCTATGGCTATGCAGCCGCTGCCTGTACACAGGTCTATAAGCGTTATACTGTCCGTATTTTTGTACTTGTTCACCGCCAGCTCCACCAGCGTTTCGGTGTCCTGTCTGGGTATCAGAACTCCCCTGCCCACCTTAAAGGGCAGACCGCAGAACTCCCACTCGCCAATGATATACTGTAACGGCTCGCCCTGCGCCCCTCTTTTGCAAAGCTCTTCAAACGCCGCCGAGACCGCCTTATCTGCGCTGTCGTCAAGCCTCAGCCTGAACTCTGCGCTGCGACAGTCAAGCATAAGCGCCTTGCCAAGCAGCTCGCCACAGTCAAACCCGCTGTTCTCAACGCCCTGCTCCGCCAGCTCAGCCGCCTTAGCCTTTAACAGCTCTCTGTAAGTCATCACCATACATCGTCCTCTTTGTTTTCGGGAATGACCGCTTTAAGGGCAGCTATGGCGCACTCTATCTCGTCAGTCTCGGGCTCTCTGGTGGTTATGCGCTGTATCCACAGTCCCGGGGCAGATATCACCCTTGTCACTGCATTGTCGTACCTTCCTGCCAGCCTTATGAGCTCATATGCTATACCCGTGACCACAGGCAGCAGGCATATCTTTATCAGCACTCTCATAGGCACGCTCGCCCATGATACCCTGAAAATAGTGTTCACAAAAATGCTTATGAACAGCACCAGAAAGATAAAGCTTGTGCCGCACCTTGGGTGAAAGCGTGTGAACTTCTTCACGTTCTCGGGGGTGAGCTCCGTCTCATGCTCATAGCAGGCAATGGTCTTGTGCTCGGCGCCGTGGTATTCATAAAGCCTTTTCATATCGGGCATAAGCGCCGTCAGCGAGGTATAGCCGCAGAAAACGGCTATTTTCAGTATGCCCTCGATGATATTCTTGACCACTGCTCCCAGGTGTATCACGTGCTTGTCTATCAGCTTTATTATCGCCGACGGGAACCACATGAACAGCACCACCGCCAGACCCAGACCTATCACCATAGATATCGCCGATACCACAGGCATAAGCTTATCGCCCAGCTTTTCGTCCAGCCATTTTTCAAAGCCTGTCAGCTCCTCCTCGTCCTCGTCGGTCATCTGCTTGTCGGCAGAGCGTGATATGCACTTATAGCCGTCTATCATTGAGGTGAGGAAATTGAATATACCCCTTAAAAACGGGACTTTTCTGTACCAAGGGGGATTTTTTCCGTTTTTTATCTCCCATATTTCCAGGTCGATGGTGCCGTCGGGCATTCGGTTAGCCATAGAAGCTTTGTCTATGCCCCTCATCATAACGCCCTCAATGACCGCCTGACCGCCTATTTTTGACTTGAATTTCTCAGGCAGGGGGCAGCTGCCGCCGCTGCTGAGTTCAGGGTTTTTGCTCATCAAAGTTATTCCTTTCATTACTTTCCGCTGTGCCCTCGGCTAAGCTTGCGTCAGTGGATATGACCTGTACGTCCACCGTGGGGGCGCTCTCGGTCTTTTCGCTCTTATCCTTGGGCTCTATGCAGGGCAGGGTTATCATCACAGTGGTGCCTACTCCCTGCTCGCTGTCTATGGTTATACTGCCGCCGTGGCGCTGTATTATCTCATCTGCCACCGCCAGACCTATGCCTGAGCCTCTTCTGGTATGGTTCGCCTTGAAGAACTTCTGCTTTATCCTGGGCAGGTCCTCTTTAGATATGCCCATGCCCGTATCGGAGACTGAAATGCATATCTCGCCGTCCTCCTCATAGGCTTCCACCGATACGGTATCGCCCTTGTCGGAGTATTTTATGGCGTTATCCACAATGTTTATGAACACCTGTCTCAGCCTGTTTTTATCGCCGTAGACAAAGGGCAGCATCTCAGGCTCAAAATAGTTAAGCGTTATGCCCAGCGCCCTTGCCCTTTCCTGATAGATAAGCACAGTCTCGCCCAGCTCTGCCAGAATGTCGATAGTATCCATTATCAGCATGAGCCTGTTGTCCTGTATCCTTGAAAAGTCCAGCAGCTCCTCCACCATCTGTGAAAGTCTTTCCGTCTCGGAGTTTATAACTCTCATGCCCTTTTTAAAGGTCTCGACATCGCCGTACATGGTCGCCACTGTTTCTGTCCAGCCCTTAATGGCGGTCAGCGGCGTTCTCAGCTCGTGGGACACCGAGGATATAAACTCGTTTTTCATCTGCTCGGTATTTGAAAGCTCCTCAGCCATGTTGTTGATAGAGTCGCACAGCTCACCCAGCTCGTCGTCGCTTTCCTTTTCGATACGCTTTGAGAAATCCCCCTTGGCGTAGTTATGGGTTATATCGGCAATGCCCCTTATGGGTATCACGATAGACTTTATAAAGAACATTCCCGAAAACAGCATAAGCAGTATGATAGCCGCAACTATCACCGTTATTATGCCCGATATGACCAGTATCTGGTTATCAACATTTTTCATGGACGCCAGCATTCTCAGCGCCTCATACTCGCAGCCCTTGGGGGATATCACCGAGGTGACAGCCACCACCTTCTCCCCTGTTGACAGGGTATATATCCGGGCAGATGTACCTGCCGCCGAGGTCTTTGCTTCCTTATAATCCTCCATAGCGTCGCCCTCGGGGGGTGAAAAGCCCGACGATGTAACGTCAACGCCGCCGTCGGCGGTTATCGCCATAAGCTCTATCTTATCCTTCTCGGCATAGCTCTCCACCATGCTTCTTATCTCGGCATTATAGTTTGTGGTATCACGTGAGGAATTCATCACCGCTGCGGTTATGACGTTCATCTTCGAGGTGACATACTGCTTTACCGATGAATAATAATAGTTCCTCACTATAAATATCAGCACCGCTTCAACTATCAGCAGGATAAGCGAAACTATCCCCAGGCTGTTTCTGAGCCAATGCTGAGTTATACTATGCCCTGCGGCACGATTTTTTCTTACATTTAAGCTCAAAACAAACCCCTCTGTGAATTGTGATAAACACGCCGCCCGAACAGCCGCACCGTGAGCGAAGCGAACACAACAATTATGAATTATGCATTATTTCCGGACCATTTGTAGCCGAAGCCCCAGATAGTGAGTATGTATTTGGGGTTAGAGGGCTCGTCCTCTATCTTCATTCTTATTCTTCTTATATTTACGTCTACTATCTTGTCATCGCCGTAGTAGCTCTCGCCCCAGATGTGGTTGAGTATGCTGGAGCGGTCAAGAGCCGTGTTCTGGTTTTTGAAGAAGTATTCCATTATCTGATACTCCACCTGTGTAAGGTCAATCTGTGTGCCGTTTTTGAACACTGTCCTGCTCTTTAAATTGAGCACAAAGGGTCCGGAGTTTATGGTAGATGCTTCCTCGGGCTTTGCGCTGGAGCGGTTGACTCTTCTGCAAACGGCGTCTACTCTGGCGATAAGCTCGGATATTGAGAAGGGCTTTGTGATATAATCGTCAGCGCCGCTCATCAGGCAGGATATCTTATCCATCTCCTGGCTCTTAGCCGAAAGCATTATTATGCCCATGGCAGAGTTTTTCTCTCTTATCTTCTTGCAAACCTGCATACCGTCGATGCCGGGCATCATGATATCAAGCAGTGCCACATCAAATGCGCCCTCGTTCTCCTCATAAGCCTTTAATGCGTCCTCGCCGCAGTTTACGTCTACCACCTCGTAGCCGCTTCTCACAAGGTTTATCACCACAAATTCTCTGATAGAGTCTTCATCTTCGCAAACAAGCACTTTTTTCATAACAGGCTCTCCCTTCTTAAAATTATTTGGTTCAGTCAACTATATACAAATTGTTCCTTACCTCGTCTGTGGTAAGTATCAGCTGTTCTCTTTTATCCGAGGGCAGCTTCACGAAATAATCCAGCTGTCCCTTGTTATCTATAAGGATATATCCGTCATCTGCCAGCGTATCCGACTCGTTCTTGGCTGATACTGCTATCCTCATTATCTCGGTATTGCTGCGGTTAATATCGCCGTCATACTTATAAAACACCAACTCCCCCGACTCGGTATCTCTCTTGACCGTAACAAGCCCCTTCCACCTGTTGGGGAAGGCGAAGAAATAGCCGTCGGATATGGAATAATACCCCCTGTATTTCTCTTTCAGCTCAAAGAAATCCTCATACACGTTCCAGACGGTCAGGTAGACCATTTCCTCAGCCACCGCATTTTCATAGCCTGTCATGGCAAGGGTCTGGGGTATCTCGACAATGCCGTCGTCGTCCACATCGGTGCTGTAGTAGCCCATTGGTCTGGTACACAGCGGCAGCAGCTTCTGGGGGCTTTGCTGCATGGGGTCCTGCAGGCTTGAATACCTGTAGTAGACTATCTCGGTCTGCAGCTCACCCTCAGAATTCACCCCGTCGATGAACACAGCCTCATGCTCTTTATTGAGCAGCCCCGTAACCGAAGCGGCATACGAAGCAATGCCCGGGCACATATCAATGCCGTCCTCTTTTATTATCTCGCCCTCGCTTATATCCAGCAGCGAAGCCTTTGCGGTAACGGCGCCCGTATCAGCAGCTACAGTTCTGTCGATAGCCAGCAGCTCGTCATAGCCGTCAGAATTTATATCCAGCGTTTCCAGCAGCGAGTAGGTATCGGTTCCCACACGGGTGAAATCGCCGTCCTGAAAGCTGTATATCTCCAGCGTGCAGTCGTTTGCTGCTATAGACTGATAGCCCACCAGCACATCAGACTTATTGTGACCGCCCAGGGGCGATATTATGACTCTGTCCACCTCGGTGCCTGCGCCTGCAAGCTCCTTTACCGAATACCACTTGCCCTCCTCGTCCTTATCGAGAAGATTTACCCTCAGTCCGTCATCGCCGCTGCCGCCCGAGTTATACTCATAGAACACCAGCGCCTCATTATCGGGCTCCTCGTCGATATTGGCGATAACATAAGCCGAGCGGTTCTCGCCGTTTTTGGGATATTTCAGCGTGATATTGCCGCCCACGGCAGCGATAAGTGCTTCATGTATCTCCCCCTGCTCCTCAGTGAGCTTGGGAGCATTGAGCAAAGAATCCACCGAAAAGCTGGCAGCCGAACAGCCGCTCAGCACAAGGCAGGCAGCCGCAGCAGCGGCCCTTTTAAAAGCTCTCAACCCATCACGCCCCTTTCCCGTTAAGTCACACATTAATATTATATCACAACTCGACGATATTTGCAAGTGTTTTTTGTCCTCGGACCAAACCGCAACTCAGTGTAAAATGATCGTAGGCAAGCTGAT
>CALCRR010000433.1 GCA_937894495.1 uncultured Ruminococcus sp.
GGGACTCTTGCTTCTTGCCTCTAGTTTCTTGCTTCTAGAGGCACAGGTGGGGGAAGCGAGCCGTCCGCCCGAGGACCCGGTAACTTATAATTGACTTTTTAACAATAGTGTGCTAAAATATTCATAGATAAATTTTTAAGGAGAGCGCATTAATATGTTTTGTAAAAATTGCGGTCGGCAGCTGCATGATATTGCCAGATTTTGTAACTATTGCGGCGCTGTTGTGGAAAGAGAAGATCAGGGGCAGCAGGTACAGTCGGTGCAGCCTGTGATACCTTCTGACAGTCAGGGTATTATGTATCAGGGTAACGCACAGGGCTTTGAGATGGGTGCTCAGCAGGGATCTCAGCAGAATACTCAGCAGGGTTTTCAGCAGAACGCTCAGGGGGGCTATCAGCAGAATGATTTTCAGCAGGGCTATCAGCAGGGCGGTCCTCACATACAGCACAGCTTTGGCGGACAGAGCGAGTATGCACAGAACGCTCAGGGTGGCTATCAGCAGGATTATGCGGCAGCAAACGGCGGTGCTGCGGTAAGGGTAAAAAACAAAAAGCCGCTGATAATAGGCGCTGCGGTGATAGCTGTGGCGGCTGTGGTGATGATATTTGTTTTTGCCTTCGGCGGAAACAACGGCGACAAGATAGTTAAGGCATTTGAGAAAACACTCAGGTGCGAGAGCTTTTCACTGGACGTTGAGGCTGACCTGGACGGCGAGTCGGCGTCACTTTCTATGGATATTTACGGAAACAAGGACGTTCAGCAGTTTTATATGTCGGGCAAGGTGGACGGCGAAAAGGGCGAGGTCGCTTATGTTGACGGCAAGTATTTTCTGAAATACGACGGCGATATCGAGTCGGAGGAAATCGACAAGGACACTAAAAAGCTGCTTGGCAAGCTTTTTGAGAGAGACTGGGTCGGTGCGGTGGAGTCTAACAAGTATATCAAGCAGACCACCAAGTATATAGTTAAGAACTATGATGAAGCTATACCTCTTTTAAAGGGCATGGTCAGGGATTATTTTAACAAGGGACAGGCTGACTATGTTAAGGATTTCTCGAAAACGGGCAACACCTACAGGTTTGAGCTCGACCTTTATAAAATGGCTAAGGCTGCAAGAAACGACTATGACATAAAGCTGAACAAGGAGCTCATAAATGAGCTGGAGGAGTTTGACGGAGACTGCGAGCTGGAAATAACTATCTCAGGCGGCTACCTCAAAAGGGTTAAGGTAGAGGTAGAGTATGAGGGCGACGAGCTTGAGCTGGAAGCTGAATTTAAGGACTACAAAAAGATAAAGCCCACCGAGAGCAGAGCTATGAAGCTTGCGGAGGAGGCTGACAAGGAGCTGGGCAGCTCTTCACTGACAAAGAACAGCCTTAAAACTGCCAACGGCAGAGCTAAGCTGCTTTTCAACGCCGCTGCCGAATATGCCGCAGACAGGGAGACTGAGGGCTACAGCTTTGACGGCTACGGTGAGTATTATGTGGGGGATAACGTCAGCTCAAAAAGCGAGCTCGGTTCTACCTTTGGCAGCCTTATGAGTGAAGAAAACGCCGAGGGCACGATATATGTGGGCTATATGGAAACCGGTAACAGCTACGCACAGTTCTTTGTGCAGTGGAGAGATAAAAACGGCGCTATAGGTCAGTACCCCGACCCCATACCCGATGTACAGTCGGTAGGTGAGGTAGAGTGGGGAGAGCACTACGAGCCGTAGAACGGTGAAAATTTCAGGCACTTCTGTAGTATACTGACAGAAGTGCCTTTTTGTTGCTTTGAAATGCGTCCGTTAAGTGAATAGTGGATCGTCAGCTTTGCGGACAAATTTTTAAGCCTTCCCGTGGGGGAAGGCTTAACTTTTCACTATTTATGATCTGCCGCAGGTCTTTGCGCTTACAGCGTATCTATCACGTCGAGGGAATGCTCCTCGTTCATGGTGCGGCACATCTCGATGAACTTATCCAGCGGCACGTTTTTGAGCTGCTTGTTTCCTCTGATATTGATGGAAACCTCGTTGTTTGCAGCCTCGCTGTCGCCGATGATAACAACGTAGGGGTCCTTGAAGTCCTTAAATCTTCTTATCTTGTTCTTCATGTTGTCGTCGGTGTAGTCTGCCTCGACCCTGATACGGTTCTTTTTGAGCAGATCGGCTACCTTTTTGGCATACTCGTTGTGCTCGGTCCTGATGGGAACGATACCCACCTGCATAGGCGAGAGCCAGAAGGGGAATGCGCCCTTGAAGTTCTCGGTGATGATACCGATAAATCTCTCGAATGAGCCGAATATAGCACGGTGTATCATTACAGGCTGCTTCTCGGAGCCGTCGGAAGCTATATACTTCATCTTGAAGTTGAGGGGGAGCTGGAAGTCCAGCTGGATAGTGCCCATCTGCCACTCACGTCCGATAGCGTCCTTCATTTTCAGGTCTATCTTAGGACCGTAGAAGGCGCCGTCGCCCTCGTTGAGCTCATAGCCGTCAGGACCGTACTTCTTCTCCAGGATAGCCTTGAGGTCAGCCTCAGCCTTGTTCCACACGTTGATATCGCCCATGTAGTCATCGGGACGGGTGGAGAGCTCTGCTTTGTAGGTCAGACCGAAGGTATCGTACATCTCTGTTGCGATATCCATGATATCATTTATCTCAGAAGCTATCTGCTCCTCTGTAACGAGGATATGTGCGTCGTCCTGCCTGAACTGCTGAACACGGAACAGACCGTTGAGCTCGCCCGACTTCTCCTTGCGGTGGATAACGTCAACCTGATTGAGTCTGATAGGCAGCTCCTTATAGGAACGCTGTCTGTTCATATACACCTTGATAGCGTTGGGGCAGTTCATGGGCTTTGCGCAGTATACCTCGCTGTCCTCTTGCGCGGGGATAACGAACATACCGTCCTGATAGTGGTCCCAGTGACCTGAGGTTATCCAGAGCTCCTTCTTTGAAAGAACAGGACCTGATATCTCGGTATAGCCGTGGTCCTCGTGAACACCTCTCCAGTATTCCAGCAGTGCGTTGAAGAGCTTCCAGCCCCGGGGGAGCCAGTAGGGCATACCGGGCGCTGTGGGGTCAAACATGAACAGTGCCAGCTCCTTGCCCAGCTTTTTGTGGTCACGCAGCTTTGCTTCCTCTATCATTTTCAGGTACTCGTCCAGCTTTGAAGCCTTGGGGAAAGCTATAGCGTATACACGGCTGAGCATTTTGTTCTTCTCATTGCCGCGCCAGTAAGCACCTGTGCACGAAAGCAGCTTGAACGCCTTAACAGGCGCTGTTGACATAAGGTGGGGACCTGCGCAGAGGTCAACGAACTCGCCCTGCTGATAGAAGGATATAGGCTCGCCCTTGCCTGCGTGCTCCTCGCAGAGCTCCACCTTATAGGGCTCTTCCATACCCTGCAGCTTAGCTATTGCTTCGTCAGGGGGGAGCAGGAACTGCTCTATATCAAGGTCCTCCTTGACTATCTTCTTCATCTCAGCCTCTATCTTCTCCAGCTCCTCGGGAGTAAAGGGCTTTTCCAGGTCGAAGTCATAGTAAAAGCCGTTGTCGATAGCCGGACCGATAGCCAGCTTTGCAGAGGGGTAGAGCCGCTTTACCGCCTGGGCAAGGATATGGGAAGCGGTGTGCCAGAAGGTCTTTTTGCCGTCAAGAGTATCAAAGGTGCATACCTCGAACTCACAGTCGCTGTCGACCACTGTGCGCAGGTCCCTGACCTCGCCGTTTATCTTAACGCAGCAGGCTGCCTTGTAAAGTCCCATTCCAATGCCCTTTATTATCTCATAGGCAGGCATTGCCGACTCGATCTCTTTAACAGAGCCGTCTTTCAGTTTTAGTTCTATCATATTTATACCTCCAATATTGTCAGATTTTTAAAGTTTATCAGGTCTGCTTATTGATCTTATGCTTGACGATATCATCAAGTATGGGTATGCCGCTGGTATCAAGCACCCTGAAAATGTAGATGTAGCCCCACAGTACCAGCAGCACCACGCTGATAAAGCTTGATATGCCGCTTAGTATGGAGGCGGCAGTTTTATCCAGCAGGCAAACTGTTTTTTCGCCCTTTTTTACATAGATCAGCTGTGAGAAAAAGGTCGAGAACCAATATGAGCTTATCCAGATAGGCAAAAACAGCAGAAAGCCGTAAACATATGATATCTTGCTGGTCATCGCCTGATAGGATAAGAACCCACAGACGCCGTATGCCGCCATACAGGCGGTATAGCAAACGATCGCAAGTATGCGCCTTGCAGTCATAGTATGATTACCCCCTTTTTAATTCATAATTTATAATTCATAATTCATAATTTAAGTTCATCATGCAATAATTAATGAGCCAAAGTAATAGCCGGAATAATTATGCATTATGAATTATGAATTAAAAAAGCCCCACAGAAGCAGTCGCTCCCATGGGACGTATCAGAACGCGGTTCCACCCAGTTTTACTGCCGAAATATCAGGCAGCCTCATTGAAATGTCTTTAACGCAGAGCTGCGGCGTGTATTAAACGCACTCAGGGGCGGTGTCCGTATCACTGTGAACTGCTTTGCTTTCAGCCTGCGCAAAGCTCTCTGTAACATCACACGCTGTGATAAAGCTTCCCCGTCAAGGTTTTAAAATATCAAATTGCAAGAGAGCAGGAAGCAGCAAAGCAAGCCGCCTTACCCCTTACTTCTCACATCTTGCCTCTAATAACTATAGCACTGTTTTTGCCCTTTGTCAAGCGGTATTTTCTGCCTGAGGAAAAAATTCTGAATTTTTTGTGCAAATAACTAAAAAACACCTTGACAATTTCGTCAATTTATTATACAATAGTATTATGCATTATAATTTTTATATGTATCCGAAGCCGCGGTGCTGCCGCAAAGTGGCAGGGTGATGTCATAAGGCAGGTGTTTTAGCCGCTGCAGCGGGTCTTATTATAAATTTAATTTTGCAATTTTGTATCTTTACAATTTAATATCACTTTCAAGAAGGAGGAAAGCTATACATGAATCCGGTAATTGCTATAGTATTGTGTGTAGTTGCTCTGATCCTTGGCGCAGGAGTAAGCGGTTATATCTGCTTTAAAGCAGGTATAAACTATCGTAAGAAAACTGCCGAGGCGGCTCTGGGGTCTGCCGAGGCTGAGGCTAAAAAGATAGTTGACGATGCTGTGAAGAATGCCGAAACACTGAAAAAGGAAGCTTTGGTGGAGGCAAAGGACGAAATACATAAGTCCCGCCAGGAGACAGAGAAGGAGCTTAAGGAAAGAAGAAGCGAGATCTCAAGACAGGAGCGCAGAGTTCAGCAGAAGGAAGAATCTGTTGACAGAAAGCTGGATAATCTGGAGAAGAAGGAAGAAAACCTGCAGAGAAAGCTGAAAAATGCCGACGAAAAGGTGCAGGAGGCTGACAGGATCAAAAAATCCCAGCTGGATATGCTGGAGAAGATCTCACAGTTCACTGTGGAGCAGGCTAAGGATTATCTGCTGAGCCAGCTGGACGGAGACCTCGTTCATGAAAAGGCTGTCAGGATCCAGAACTATGAGACCCAGGTCAAGGAGGAATGCGAGGCTAAGGCAAGGCAGTATATCTCACTTGCTATCGCACGCTGCGCCGCTGATCAGGTATCGGAAACTGCCGTATCGGTGGTGGCTCTTCCCAATGACGAGATGAAGGGAAGGATCATCGGCAGAGAGGGCAGGAACATAAGGACCATTGAGACGCTGACAGGCGTTGATCTTATCATCGACGATACTCCCGAGGCTATAACCATTTCGTGCTTCGACCAGGTGAGGAGAGAGGTCGCAAGGATCGCCCTGGAGAAGCTGATACAGGACGGAAGGATACACCCCACACGTATCGAGGAAATGGTGGAGAAGGCTAAGAGAGAGGTCGAGTACAAGATCAAACAGGAGGGCGAGAGAGCTGTGCTGGAGACCAATGTACACGGTCTTAACCATGAGCTCATCAAGCTCATAGGCAGGCTCAGGTTCAGGACAAGCTACCGCCAGAACGTGCTCAACCACTCTATAGAGGTAGCGCATCTTGCAGGTATGATGGCATCTGAGCTGGGCGTTGACGCTAACCTTGCCAGAAGAGCAGGTCTGCTGCACGACGTGGGCAAGGCTCTCAGCTATGAGATAGAGGGCTCACACGTACAGATAGGTGTTGACGTGTGCAAGAAGTATAAGGAGAGCCCTGAGGTGATACACGCTATCGAAGCTCACCACGGCGATGTTGAGACGAGGACTGTCGTGGCTGCACTGGTACAGGCTGCCGATGCTATATCCGCCGCAAGACCAGGTGCGAGAAGCGAAAACTATGAGAATTATATCAAGAGACTTCAGAAGCTTGAAGAGATCTGCACATCTTATGACGGCGTTGAGAAGTCTTATGCGATCCAGGCAGGCAGAGAGGTCAGGATCATGATCGCTCCCGAAAAGATCAACGATGAAAAAATGGTGCTGGTCGCAAGGGAGATAGCCAAGAGGATCGAAACGGAGATGGATTACCCCGGACAGATAAAGGTAAATCTTATCCGTGAGAGCAGAGCAGTAGAATACGCAAAATAAGCGTAAACACAGGCGGTCAGATCTTAGGATCAGACCGCCTTTATTTATTGATTTCACTCCCGACCCTGTCATGTTTCGCTGCAAATGATAATTTACCGCACCGTCTGCAGAAGTTACTGGGGAATAACCTTTCTTCAGAAAGGTTTTCCCCAGTAACTTCTGCAGGCAGTATGATAAACTATTATCTGCAGCGAAACATGACAGGGTCGGGGTCAAATTAATTAAGAGGGTGGTCAGTTTTTATGGCTAATGAAAAAAATAAAAAAGTGAATAAGGTTAAAAAAGAGAAAAGGCAAGATGTGCCTAATCAGGGGCACAGGCACCTTTTCGGGTCCACTGAGAAGTCGGACTTTATACTTAATATGGACGGTGACGGTGCGCAGAAGATGTGCAGCCGATATGCCGTGCTGTCTATGATCATCATAACCATCATGGCGGTGCCTGCATATTTTACCCAGCGTGTGGGCGAGTATATGGTGGGTGATACATATCACTATTTCGGCGAGAATTTTGTATTTTACTCGGCTGCGATGGTAATGCTGTCGGGCGGTGTGGGATATTTGGTGTTCAACATTGCAAGGCAGAAGGGGAATGTTGATATAAAGCACAACAGGCTGCTGATACTGCCTGTTGTGATAATACTGCTGGCGCTGGTATCATGCTTTTGCGCTGAGAGCATACATGACGCGGTGCTGGGCTACATAGGCAGGCATGACGGGCTGCTGACGCTGTTTGGCTGCTTCGGGCTGTTTGCGGTGGCAGCTGCCATATCTGACGAGAAAAGAAAGGCTGCGGTGGCTGATTTTATCGTGGGGCTGGGAGCTTTTCACTCGCTGGTGGGCATATTGCAGGCTGCACCTGCCACATCGGATTTTATGCACAACTATTTTG
Organism: uncultured Ruminococcus sp.; assembly: GCA_937894495.1. Lineage (GTDB taxonomy): Bacteria > Bacillota > Clostridia > Oscillospirales > Ruminococcaceae > Hominimerdicola. Next base: position 7,440 of record CALCRR010000433.1, read on the forward strand.
AATATCTTTACATAAGACCGGGCACAGCCAACACGGTGGGCTCGGGTGAGCTGTTTTTAGAGCAGGACGGTCCTATAATGCAGGGCATTTACGAGCACGGCAGGGCTGCCAGCGGCTTTCTCACCTCGCCCCATGCGCTGGCAGCGCTGATATCGGTGGCGTTTGCGGTGGCGCTGGCAGGTGCGGCCTTCGGCGGCTCGAGAAAAAGAAAGAGCCTTTACTCGGGGGCTGCGGTGCTTATGGCTGCGGCAGGCTGCCTTACAAGGGTGATATCGGCACAGATAGCGCTGGGGGTATCATCGGGTATCATACTGGTGCTGGCGCTTATAAAGGCGTTTAAAAAAGAAAATGGCAGCAAGGCAGCCCTTGTGGGACTTGTGCCCATAGTGTTCTCGGGCATAGTTGTGGGCATAATGCTGGGCACAGGCACGGCTGAGAGCAAGGACGAGGCGGTGATTTTCACCGACAGCTTCATCGTCAGGTCTATAGGCAGGAACCAGAGGTATGAGTATGAAGCAGGACAGGAGGACTACGGCAGCGACGAAAGGAGCATTTACGCTTACCTTGAAGCTGACGGCGAGTATGTTATATCTCAGAAGCCGCTGCTGGGTACGGGACCTGATAATTTCAGCTATCACCTGAGCGAATACAGCCTGACGCTGGACAGAGTTTATAACGAGTATCTGGACATTGCGGCACAGAGAGGTGTGCCGGGGCTGGTGCTGCACCTTATGTTTGTGCTGATATGCCTTATCAAAGCGATAAAGGCAGCGGTGAGATACATAAAGGGCGAGGGCGACTGGCTGGCTGCTGCAAGCCTGGGAGCTATGTGCGCTTATCTGGCGCAGGCATGGTTCAACACCACCTGGGCGTTCTCGACCTATTATTTCTACATTGCGGCAGGTCTTGCCTGGGGCTTTGAGATAATGGGCAGGAAAAAAGCTGAGAAAAGGTGACGCGGCATGGGGTTATTCGGTAAAAAGAAAGATAGGGGGACTCCCCTTAAAGAGATAATGAATTTTCACGGCAAGCGCCTGAGCTATGTGGTGGAGCGCTTCGGCGGCGATGAAGAGGTCATCGGCAAAACAGGGGGGATATCGGTAGACCCCGACAACGGCAAGCTGACCATTGTGTGCAACGGCAAGCCGATAGTCGATCTCTCGCTGGAGGGGCTGATATGCGCCGAGCTTATGAGCCACAACGGCACCGACATCAAGGGCACTGATATCACCACAGGCAAGCAGCGGCATATCGTGGCGCATTATTCGTCGCTGAAATGAGTTTTATCTGATAAAATATGAGCTATATCTCCCGAGGGCAGCACACGCAAATCAATTTTTGAATGAGCAGGCTGTCAAAACAGGCAAGTTTGCAGAAATTTTATGTATAAAGTGTATAGGCAAAAAATAAGCTATGTTTTATCAAAATTGATTTTCCCGGGGGCAGCAGCCTTCGGGAGCTTTTTGTGAAAAATTTGATATGCCTATTGAAATTTATAAATAATTGTGGTATAATAAATACAGAATAATATAACTTTAGACCGAGAATAATTCAATGAGGTGAATATTTATGATAATCAAATCATCAACTACCCTGAGAAATGACTACAATGCCATATCTAAGCTGGCTCATGAGAGGGAAGAGCCTATCTACATCACCAAAAACGGTGAGGGCGACCTTGTGGTGATGAGCATTGACGCCTTTGAAAGACGTGAGGAGCTCATTAAACTGAAAGCTGCCCTTGACAGAGCCGAGGAGAGCAGACTGAGGGGCGACCCGACCTATACGCTGGAGGAGTCCTTTGCAGAACTGGAAAGGATATTTGAAGAAGATGAATGAATTGAATTTAATTATACTTGATACAGCTCAGAGGGAGCTGGAGGAGTTTGCAAAGGTGCGTACAGAGCTGGTCGGCGGAAAGTCGGCAAGAAAGTTTATGAAGGATATCTATTCAAGGATAGAGCTTTTGAAAACCACCCCCCTTATGGGGACAGAGTGTGACGAGCCGCCCTTTGAGGGCAGTCATTTCAGAAAGCTGGTATGCAAAAATTATCTTTGCTTTTACAAGGTCATGGGTGACACGGTTTACATTTACCATGTTGCCGACGGACGCACAGATTACCCTGCGCTTTTCAGAAGATAAAAACACATCGGCGGTGTACAGATATGCTGTACGCCGCCGATGTTATCAGATGGGGTTTAGTGAAAGTCTTAAATTATCAAAAAAGTGTACCCGGGCATGGTGCTGCCTTGGGTACACTTCATTGTGCATTGGTGTTTTATTTACTTTACATAGAACAGCAGTGCGCCGTATGTGGGGTATGGCCAGTATTTTTCTCCTACCAGCGTCTCTATCTCGTCAGCGGCTGCCCTGAGCTCGCCCATTGCTACGAATACGGTGTCGTGGTAGTAGTTTGCCAGCTCCTCAACGTCCTCGATCTCTCTTGCCTTTACCTCGGCGTCCTCAAGAGCTGAGAGCTTCAGGTAGGTCTGTGACGCCAGAGATGAAAGTCTCTGCACCAGGTCCTCTTCAAAGCTGGTCTCGGCGCCGCAGTCTTTTGCAAGCTTGGCGGTCTTTGCCAGCTCCTTGATATATGAAGCCACGGCAGGGAGGATATCCTTCTTTGCCATATCTATCATTGTAAGAGCCTCGATGTTGAGGGTCTTGCAGTATTCGTCAAGGAGTATCTCAACTCTCGACCTGAGCTCGGTCTCGGTGTATACGCCGTACTTTGAGAACAGCTCAACATTCTTGGGAGCGAGGTATGTGGGGATAGCCTGAGGTGTGGATTTAAGATTGAGAAGTCCTCTCTTCTCAGCCTCGGCAGGCCAGTCGGCAGAATAGCCGTTGCCGTTGAAGATGATACTCTGATTTTCCTTGATGGTGTTCTTGATAAGGTCGTCAAGAGCGTCCTGGAAGTTGTCAGCGTTTTCAAGCACGTCTGCGAAATCGTCAAGAATTTTTGCGACGATAGTGTTGAGCACTGTCATAGGACCTGCGCAGGAAAGTCTCGAGCCGGGCATTCTGAACTCAAACTTGTTGCCTGTGAAAGCGAAAGGTGAGGTCCTGTTTCTGTCGGTGGTATCCTTGGGGAAGTGGGGGAGAACGTCAACGCCGATCTCCATCTCAACGTGCTCGCCCTCATACTTATAGCCGTTCACGATAGAGTCCAGCACAGCTGTCAGCTCATCGCCCAGGAAGATGGAGATGATAGCAGGGGGTGCTTCGTTAGCGCCCAGTCTGTGGTCGTTGCCTGCGGTGGCTACCGAGGCTCTCAGAACGTCCTGATAATCATTAACTCCCTTGATAACGGCGGTCAGGAACAGCAGAAACTGTGCGTTCTCGGCAGGTGTTTTGCCGGGCTCCAGCAGGTTTACGCCTGTGTTTGTTGAGATAGACCAGTTATTGTGCTTGCCCGAGCCGTTTATGCCTGCGAAGGGCTTCTCGTGCAGCAGGCATTTAAAGCCGTGCTTTCTGGCAGTTCTCTTCATTATCTCCATAGTCAGCTGGTTATGGTCGGTGGCGATATTTGTGGTGCCGTAGATAGGCGCCAGCTCATGCTGAGCGGGGGCTACCTCGTTATGCTTGGTCTTGGCGTAGATGCCCAGTCTCCACAGCTGCTCGTCCAGATCCTTCATATAAGCGGCAACTCTGGTCTTGATAGTGCCGAAGTAGTGGTCCTCCAGCTCCTGTCCCTTTGGTGCAGGTGCGCCGAAGAGCGTTCTGCCTGCGAAGATAAGGTCCTTTCTGTGGGAATACATCTCTCTGTCCACCAGAAAATACTCCTGCTCGGGACCCACATTAGCGGTAACTCTGGTAGCGTCAGAGCCGAAGAGCTTGAGAACTCTCAGAGCGCTCTTATTGACAGCCTCCATTGATCTCAGCAGAGGGGTCTTTTTATCCAGCGCCTCGCCGTTGTATGAGCAGAAGGCTGTGGGTATGCACAGGGTCTTTTCCTTGATAAATGCATAGGATGTAGGATCCCATGCGGTGTAGCCCCTTGCTTCAAAGGTAGCTCTCAGTCCGCCCGAGGGGAACGAGGAAGCGTCAGGCTCACCCTTTATAAGCTCCTTACCCGAGAACTCCATAATAACATGACCGTCATCGGTGGGCGAGATAAAGCTGTCCAGCTTTTCAGCTGTAAGACCTGTCATAGGCTGGAACCAGTGGGTGTAGTGTGTGCAGCCCTTTTCAACAGCCCAGTCCTTCATGGCGTTGGCAACGATATTTGCTACCTCAGCGCTGAGGGGATCGCCGTTGTCGATGGTTTTCTTCAAAGCCTTATAGGTGGTCTTGGGAAGTCTTTCCTTCATGGTCGCTTCATTGAAAACGTCAGAACCGAAGATCTCAGGTACGTTCATAAATATTCCTCCTAAATAAAATAACGCTGCGGACCCCGAATGTCTGGTCCACAGCGCCTTTGCTGTTTACAGTTATGAGTATACACCATTGTTTATTTTTTGTCAAGCACTTTTTTGATTTTCGGATAAAAACACAAAAGAAACTTCACGGTGTTTGTTTTCTTAGTGCATTTCTGCTAGTGGCTTTTAGAGGTAAGCTGCTAGCCGCTAGTGGTCAGAGTGCTAGGGGCTTTTAGAGGTAGGATGTAAGAAGTAAGAGGTAAGAAAACGGTTTACAAAATTTTGCGGTAAAACTCACAAACACAAAGGTCTGAAAAAATCTCCACACAGTTATAGTGGGGCGAAATGAAATTTAATCAAAATTACCTACAGCGCACAAAGTCAACATTTTTCAAGGTTCGCGCAGCGTATCGAAGTGAGAGCCGCCACAAAAGCACCCCCAGCCACTAGAGGCAAGAGGTCAGAGGCAAGAGGCAAGAAATTTTCTTACCCCACAAAGTCTGAAAAGAGGACT
>CALCRR010000434.1 GCA_937894495.1 uncultured Ruminococcus sp.
ACTTTTTCTCCAGAGCCGCAACAGCGTCGTTTATTGCCTTTGCCATTGCGTCCACCTTGCTCTGGTCGGTAATGTCAAGGTCACGCTCAACAGCAGCCACAGCGTCATTTATCGCCTTGACGGTCTCATCAGTATAACCGCTCAGGTCCTCGGGTACAGCGGCAAGGGCTTCATCTACCTTGCTGTAGTCGGCAGGCTTGTACTTCAGAGCTGCCACAGCGTCGTTTATCGCCTTTGCCATTTCAGCCACCTCGCTCTGCCTGTCTGCTGACAGGTCTCTCACAACAGCGTTCACCGCATCGCTGACAGCCTTAACGCTTTCCTCGGTATAACCGCTCAGGTCCTTGGGCACCTTTGCGATGGCTGCATCTACCAATGTGTAGTCGGCATCTTCCGATGACCAGCTTTCAAACAGCTCAGCCGTTGTCCAGTCAAGCAGGATAAATCTCTGGGCGCTTCTTTTCATCTTGTATTTATCCTTGGAGCTATCATAAACCATGCGCGACAGGTCTATCGGTATATATTCCTTTGAGTTAGTCTGCTTTTTAAAAGCCAGAGGGATACCGTATCTCTTAGGATATTTATAATCCTCTTTTTCACCTGTTATAAGATCAACGACCTGATTTTTGCCGTAGCGTGTCACCTCGTCATCTACCACATCATAGGTGCTGACAGGCTCGCCCCTTCTGCCTGCTGTGCCGTAATATGAATCGGTATAGCTGTACCTGGTGTAGTAATATACGCCGGGGATATAATGCTTGCCGTATATCGGATCGGTGTATTGATCAATTATATCAAACAAGAGATAATACTCGCCGTTGCGTACTATTACTTCCATATCCTCGCCGAACAGCGACTCGGCTGCACTGCCGTAGGTCGTGGCGAGGGAGCCCTTTATGTGGTATCTGCCGTCAGCCAGCTGCTCGATATCATCTGTTCTGTAAGGTCCGTTGATATCCTGCTTTGAGCTTGAAGATGAGCCTGAGCCCGCAGGCACAAAAGGCAGTTCAGTGAAAGTATCATCGTTGACATAATTTTTTGAGCTGCTGTGTTCTGCCGTTTTCCAGTCAAGCTTCATATACACCGACTGAGTTCCCGATGAAGGATTGATAGACGCCATCACAGGGACATATACCTGCAACGGAACAAGCTGTGAAGAGTCCTCAGAGGAAGCGGCAACTCCGTCTACAAGGGGAAATCTCAGATACTTGGGATAGTTCTCCCCCGTGTCTTTATTGAATGCGTCCTGAACATCGTACTCTGAAAGCACCTCTGCCTCACTTACAGTGCCTGTCAGCGCACCGCGGGCATTTTTTGAATAGCCCTTGTTATAATAGCTGAGCTTGCCGAGGTAGCCTGTCTGCCCGAGAAATTCAAGCGGTGTGAACTTAACTGTTATGTAAAGCTGATCGTCTATCATTTCAAGCCACACAGTGTGGTTTATCGCATTGTTTGACATAGAATTGCTGGTAGGGTCTCCTGCCTGTACCATTGAGGCTTCAAGCTCCCACACATACCCTTTGTGCAGGTCAAAGAGCATATCATAATATTCATCTCTTGTAAAAGCGTCTTTTTCTTCTTCCTCTTCATCTCCCTCTGTGGGGTCACCGGGGAGTATCTCGGTCTCATTGGCATTTGCTTTGACTACCCCTGCGCTGCCAAAATATCCAACGGGTGCGGCAGCCGTATAAGCTCCTATTGCCATCATCAGCGCCAGGCAAGCTGCCGCTGCTCTTTTTGCTAAGCTTTTCATATCATTTTCGCCTGTCGTTTATCCTTATATCCTTTAGTCGGGGAGCGTTTTAGTGCCCTTTACGT
>CALCRR010000435.1 GCA_937894495.1 uncultured Ruminococcus sp.
AATCGAGGGCATTATGAAAAATATAAAACCTTCCATAATTGGTGTGGACATTTGTCGGGGTGAATAAATTCTTAAACTCATGGGCCTCATCGACGAATAACTTGTCCACTCCAAGCTGTTCAAAGGTGATAGTGCCGTCCTGATCGACCTTTTCAAGTCTGTCGAGCTGTTTCTGCAAACTCTTTCGGGTTCGCTCCATAGCCTTGATCTGGAACTTAGAGCCTTCGCTCCGTTTCAGTTCGTCAATGCCTTCAAGTATATCATCTATCTGGCTCTGGATAACCATTTCCTGACGTTCCCTCGACATTGGTATCATGCCAAGCTGTGAGTGTCCGATGATCACCGCATCATAATTGCCAGTGGCTATTTTGGCAAATAACTGCTGACGGTTTGCTTTCTGAAAGTCTTTTTTAGTCGCTACCAAGATGTTAGCGCCCGGATAGAGCTTCATAAAGTCATCACCGATCTGCTCCGTCAGGTGATTCGGTACGGCAAACAGCGATTTTGTGCAAAGACCGAGCCTTTTCGACTCCATAGCTGTCGCTATCATCTCAAAGGTCTTGCCCGCACCAACACTGTGAGCAAACAGCGTGTTACCGCCAAACATAGCGTGTGCTATCGCATTGCGCTGATGATCGTGCAGATGAATGCTGCTGTTCATCATCGGGAAAGAAAGAGCCGATCCATCGAACTCACGGGGACGAATGGAGTTGAAAAGCTCATTGTACCTGTCTACGATAGCTTCACGGCGCTCGCTGTCCTTGAATATCCAGGACTTGAAAGCCTTTTTGATCTCCTTCGCCTTTTTCTGAACGATACGGGTAGCATCTTCGTCAATGACACGCTTCTCCTTTGTATCACCAAAGCCGTCAGGCACTTCGATAGTCTTGTAGACTTTCGGCTCTTTGAGGTTGAGCAGATTCACTATTTATCAAATTATAATCAATGGGACCATAGTAATCGTCATCAGTACTTTTCTGTGATAAGAACAGTAACACCTTAGCACCTACTGTATTTTCAATATATAATACTGCTTTTTTTATTTCGCTAACGCTAATAGAGTCAACGATACTAAGAATTGTAATGTCTGGTACATTCGCTTCAACCAACATTTTGGAAGTATCACCAAAGCGATGTTCAAATCCAACAAATCGATCAAAACTTCCAGCACCTGAAAGAATCAATATATCCCTATCTAACGCTTCCTCGTAAATGCAATTATTTAAATGGTAAATGTAATCGGGATATAGAATAGTATTAGGATATGTTATATATTTAAATCCAATTAGTTTGGCGATGGGATTAAATGATACGTTGCCTGTTTGATACCCTTTATCAATAAAATGTCTATATAGATATGTATGGATTTTAAATTTATCTTTATCCATACCATAGCTGAAAATATATATACTTGGTATTGTAATTGCTTTGTTTGCATTTAAGTCTTCCTGAAAATAGTTTATATTTTCAGAAAAATTGTTATAACAATAATATGGAGTTTGTCTATTCTTGAACTCATTGAATTCTGTTGGAAACTTGCAAATGAAATCATCTCCACACACAACATCAATACTTTTTATGGAGTCTGAAGGCGCAATATGATCTGTCAGTATTTCTCTAAATACACCTTCGTCATTATCATAATAATATTCATATTTAGTGTTGATAATATCCTTGATATCATCGAGATTATGCTGATTTGATATTAGCCAAAATGCATTATGCTCAGATTCAGAATCTTTAATATCATTATCGTTATGAAAAAAAGACAATAAAGATTCACCTGTTATCAAAGGGCTAAATTCTACAAATCTTGCGATTTTCCCTGCGAAATATGCATTAGCAAAACTGCTGCCGTGATCATTGATAACATTACCATATAGATTTGATTTAATCTTAAACACGTTATTAACAAGTGTTATCTCCCTGCCGTTTTCGCTATCCATAATTTCATCCACTGAAATTACACCTTTTATTATTTGAGGATATGATTGTTTAACTACAGGATCGACAGAGGCACAAATAATTATCCCTTTATCTAACGCATTATTGATAACACTGATGAATTCATTTGTTGCATAAGCAAACGAGAAAGAAATTACAATTATTTTTGGCATTACACTCATAGCAGTTTTTATGCCTTCAATTGCGGCTTTTTCTGTAATTATTCCTGTATCATTATCTCCCACATTTATTGTTACACACTCGGAATCTGGAGCAATATTCTTTATAATTGAAACACACTTTTTTATATGGTCAAAACTCATGTTGACGTCGTCTTTTGATAGATGTTGTCCATTTTTATCAAGACAATGCACTTCTTCGACACAGCCTGTATCTAAGATTGCTAAACGTACATTTCTTCCTGTATAATCCTTAAAATCTAAATTAATCATTTCATACTCTCCACTATAATTTTCATTATATTTATTGTATCAGTTTTAATTCGATTGCATATTTCAGGATAGTTATCTATAACAGCAAAACACATATTGCAAAAGCGAGCTGCCCAGCATGTCTTACAATTTTTTTCGTGAAAGGTACCAACCTCATCACGAATTGATTTGATTTTATTTATATCTATCCCACTATACACATTTCCTATTATTCTATTTTGATGCATATCATCTTTTTCACATATATAGTAGTCTCCATTAACGGATACAAATGTTCGCTTAATTGATGGAATACAATATCTACCAGGTCTGATAAATGAGTTTGCTCCCATTGATCTTAATATTTGATTTGCTTTTCTTATTTCATTGTTTATTCCTTGATTCATTCTATCCCTATTCTGGATATATATTGTTTGTTTTTTATTATCTGGTTTATAATGCTGCTCGTCTAATTTATTTTGCATATGCTGAGTTATATCTATTCCAGAAAGCCTAAAATTATATGGTAATGCTTCAAAATAGTTTGATATATTGTCTATATCAATAGGCGGAGCTAAAACGCATATAAAACTAAGCGAATCTTTCCAATAGTTATTATCTAAAGCTATTAAATGTTTCAGATTATTTATTATAATATCATACGTTCCCGCACCATTGATTAGCTTTCGATATCTATCATGCGTTCTTTGTGTACCATCCATGCTAATATTTACATAGAATCTGTTCTCATACAGAAATTTAGCAATTTCATCTGTTAATAATACACCGTTTGTCGTGATAAGATATTCTATTTTTGACGTGATGTTTTTTGAATTAATATAGTTCACACATTCACGCATTAAATCAAAATTCATTAATGGCTCTCCACCATAAAATGAAATACATCTTTTATCAGAATGTATTGAGTTTTCTAAAAATTCATCTATGGCTTTTTTCGCAACATCAAAGCTCATATTAGAAAGGCAAAAATCATTTGTATATTTTTGATCATAATACACACAATACTCACATCTAAAGTTACATTTTTCGGTTATTGAAAGAATAAGTTGCTGTCGTGTGCGTTTTATATTGTTATCAATTATTTCATCGGTATAAATAGGTGTAAACCGACATAAATTGTCTGGAACATCAGACGATAGTCGATTTGTTGACTTCACAAATTTATTTATAAGGCAATCATAATACATGCCATTGGTGATATATGTATATCGTTCCATAGAACACCTCAAATTTATATTATTAAACTCAGGGATCTTAAACACTACATTTAAGATCCTTGAGTCATGATAGCTAAGAGTTGATATTACTTAGCCAGTTGGATGGCGTTCTCGCCATAGCCCATAGCTGCTTTCATTACATTTTTTGTTGATCCGCATCTGCAAGAACAAGAGCATCCTCCACTGGTGATAACACCTGTGATCAGAATAAGACCTAATGCAACAAGAACCCAATAAGATACGGTGATACCACCACCAATTGCAATCGCAGCATTCTGCTCTGCAATGTTTTCTGATGCATCATAAACAGCTTTTTTATTAATCTTCTTAAGACTTTTCTTCTCCAACTTTCTCACCTCCTTTCACTGAAACTTAGTATGTTGATGTATTGACATTTCATCATATGTTGTGTTATAATTATGAAAAACTAATGGAGTGTATATTATGAATAATTTATATATTAGTGGATTCAAATTTAAGAATAATTTACCGAATGATTCATATATTAATCGTTTGCCTGTTATAGAATTTCTTAAAACAAACAACGAGATGCTATTTGATAAAAATGTTGTTTTTCTTGTTGGCGAAAATGGCAGTGGAAAATCAACATTAATCGAATCAATTGCTATAGCTTATGGCTTTAACGCTGAGGGAGGATCGAAAAACTTTAATTTTACAACTCATGAAGTTCATTATGATTTACCCCAATGTATTACGCTGTATAAAAGTTCCTTCCCTAATGATGGCTTTTTCTTTAGAGCTGAGAGTTTTTACAACTTAGCGACAAATATAGACGAATTAGGAGTTACTGGTTATGGAGACTTATCACTTCACGATCAATCACATGGTGAAAGCTTTATGTCATTATTTTTCAATAGATTCAGGGGGAACGGGCTGTATATACTCGATGAACCCGAAGCTGCCTTGTCGCCTTTACGCCAGATGACTCTCTTAGCCCATATAATAAATCTTTCAGGAAATAATTCTCAGTTTATTATATCAACACATTCACCTATACTATTAGCGTGTCCAAATTCGCAAATTTTTCAATTATCCGGCGAAAGCATTTTAGAAGTGTCCTATAGCGATACCGAAACAGTTCAAATATATAAGCAATTCCTAAATAATCCAGAAAGGATGATTAAGCATTTAACAGATTGTTAATATTCATATAATACTTATAACACGTTTGTAATTTTATTTCAAGAATTGCCGCATATAATTATTTCTTTTTACCATCACTTTGTACACTTATACAAAGTAATCATTTCTTTGTTGAATATTATCTATATGTGTTAATGTAGATTGTATTTGCTATTGTAATTAATTTGTTTTCCATTTCGAACGAAATGTTAACATTTTTTCGTCCCACCGCAAAGCAAAAGGCTCTGTAAAGCTCTTACGTTGATTACTCTTCTTCGTCGTTGCACTTATCAAGTCCATGAAGTAACTGAATATATATACACTCTGCTCGGTCACACTCCTATCCCTCACTGACATCATTATTCCAAGGAAAATACTTCCATATCTTCGTAGTCTGTCCAGACCACAGTCTGCCATAGCATACCGTAGTGATTTTGCGTGTTCTCGGAATTGCCAACGCTTGTGTTTTCAACATAGCTGTGTACTACAAATAATTATTGTAGACATAGTATATACCATAATAGTTCTTGTGTAAGATGCGGCGTTTTGCTTTAAACTTCCTCGGTACAATTATGCCGTATATCATCAAACGCTCTCTAAACGCTTAGGGATCGTTTGACTGTTTTGGCTGATGCTTTCCCCATAATCATCATGAACGGCTCTGGGAGGCATTTCCGTTCGTCTGAGGGCATATCATTCAAGATAATTCTTCCTGTGCTTCGCCTGTGTCCTCTGACGGCTATGCTCCCTCTCACGCTTCATCTGCTGTTCATTGATGTACTGGCGCACCTGTCGGGTGTACTTCTTCGCCGTTTCACGCTTGGTGAGGAATGCGGTATGCTCGACATTAAGCCTGTTCCACTTCGATTTCAGCTTGTTGGACTTCTCCAAAAGGTCAAGCATTGTCGGCGGTTTGCCGTCAACAGCATACCTCTTGATATGCTCCTTAATGTATTTGACTGTTGCTTCATAGTCCTCGATCGTGGCGGCATTTTTCTTCTTGAAACGGCTCTGCGACCAGCCCGATTTGCCCTGATACTCCATGTAAACAGGCTCCAGCTCATCACGGTGCTTCATCTTTGCAATGAGAGTGTCGATAGCTGTAAACTTCTTTTTCAGATCGGCAAGCTCAGTTGTGTGGTCATCGGAGTGAGGTGTATTGAAGAAGAATCCAGACAGCTCGCTGAATGACATAACGCCACCAGCTTCAAGGTCTGCGATGATTTCGTTTGCTCTGCCCATACCTCTGATAGCTTTCCACGGATCTTCTTTCTTTTCAGGTGCTTTACTCTCCGTAGGTGTGGGCTGTGGTATCGGGGTAGGCAGTTCAGGTTTCGGCTCGGTGGGCTTTGCAGAAGATGCGTTAAGCATATCAAGCTGTGCTTGCCGCCTTGCTCGTCGGGCTGCAAAGAACTTCTCAACCTGTTCCGCAGCAGCTTTCCTCTTTGCAGTTTCACTTGTTTCCGTGATAGCTTCAGGCTCGGCAGATTGTTTCGGCTTTGTCGGTGCGGTGACTGTCTGTGTCGGCTTCGGCTCAGGCTTAGGGACAGCAACAGGCTTCGGCGGTTCGATAAGCATATCGGGAGTGACATTCGCCGCTGACAGCTTTTCCTGTATCTCCGCTATCTGCTCGGCAATCCGTTCAGCAGTGTAATCTGCGCCCAGCGTTTCGGCTCTTGTGAACCTCTGCTGACCGTCACCCGACAGCTTGAATTTCAGCTTATATTTGTTCTTCGGAGTATAAACATACTCGATGCCGCTGGCGGTGCAGTTGCGGAGAAAATCAGCAAAGTCACGGCTGTAAAGCATGACCTCTGCAATACGAACACGGAGCTTTTCTTTCCACGACTTGCCCTCTTTCTGCATTTCATTCTCATAATGTGATACACCCTTACCAATCGGTTCAATAACGGATATGCCGTGTTCGGCACATATCTCGTCCGATATTTCACGCAGCTCTGCCCACGCTCTTTCAGTCTTTCTGCCCTGATTATGCTCGGTGGTGAAACTCAGTCCGTTATACAGATTGGTGTTATTGAAAATGATGTGGCAATGCAGGTGGTCTTTATCGTTATGAACTGCGATAACATATTGATAATCGCCTTTCAAATAACGGTCGCAAAGTTCCTCACCGATCTGCATAGCCTGTTCGGGTGTGACTTCGCCGGGGGCAAAGCTCTGAATCATGTGGTAGGCAAGGATTTTGGTGCGTCCTGTGCCTGTTCCTCGGACAGCTCGGAAGTCCTCGCTTGCCCCTGCGCTGTCGGCTCGGCAAGCATAAGAGTTGACATATATACCGTTGACGGTCTTATCATCTCTTGTGATGTAAGCGATCGCTGCGCTGACTGTTGCCCTGATCGTATGGATAGAAGTGTATGCCAAATTTCGTTTACCCCTTTCTTTATCTCGGTAATATCCTCGGCATAGATGTGACCTGTGCTGTAAAGTCGGACAAGTATCTGATTGATGTTCGCTCCGATGCGTTTCATCAGGCGATTGCATTCGGCAATTTCGGAACGGTCGGGCGTGAGATCAACCCTCGCCCGAACACAATCACGGATATACTCGGTTTTGTTCTTGTAACCGTACTGCTCACACTTTGCAAGAATATCCTGCATTTCTGATT
>CALCRR010000436.1 GCA_937894495.1 uncultured Ruminococcus sp.
GCTCATCAATGACCTGGGCGGGCACTCCTGCCTCCACAGTCTCTTTCAGCGGCGAATTTATGGGCATGGGCATGACCCAAACCACCATCGTCTGCACCATTGAGCCAACGAACTGAGAATAACACTTACCCGTTCGGACGAGTCTGCAATTCTGGTAAAGCGAATATAAGACACGTCAGCAGAAAGGTCGTGAGCCTATGAACCGAAAAACCTACTTCGTGGGCTTTCTGACCTGTTGATACATTTACTAAAAAACTACTCTGCCGAGCTGCGATGTGCAGCTCGGTGGGGATATACAAGGAGGAAAACACAATGAAAACCAAAAGAATACTCAGCGGCTTAGCCACACTGACAATGGTATCTGCTATCGTCCCTCTGTCTGCATTTGCCGACACTGAGATAAAGCAGAACAGCACAACAAAATCCGGCGAAATGACCGCCACCTACGATATTCAGGCTAAGTACACCGTAACTATCCCTGCAGGGGTGACACTTGATTCGACAAACGCAGTTTCAAAGAATATCGAAGCAAGTGATGTTATGCTCGAAAGCGGAAAGAAGATCAAGGTCACGCTGACCGAGGCTTCCAACACAGCAAGCGGCTCATCATTCAGCGCAAAGAACGACAAGGGTGATTCGACGGCTACATACACTATCGGCAAGGGAACGGCTACAACAGGAATTTCCGTTGGTGATGTTGTTGCCGAGTTCACAAAGAACGGCGAACAGTCGCTCACATTCTCAAAGGCTGAGGGTGCTACCTACGCAGGCACACACACCGAAACGCTGACGTTTGGTATTGCGGTAGAGAATGCCGCACCAGCCAATCCCTATGCAGCTAATAATGTCGGTGATGAAGTAACATTCGGAATCTATGACTGGTATATCATTCGTAAGAGCGATGACGGCGTTACACTTCTTATGAAGGAATCATTTACCAATAAAGCGTACAACAATGATTATACTGATATAACATGGAAAGACTGCTCACTGCGTACATACCTGAACGATGATTTCTACAATAATAACTTTAGTGAAGAAGAGAGGGCAAAGATAGCACTTACCCACAACACCAATCCGGATAATGATACCGATGATTATATCTACCTGCTCAGCATAGCCGAGGTACAAGGTCTCAGTGAAGATATAAGAGCCAACGGCTCTTGGTGGTGGCTGCGGTCGCCCGGCGCCTATTCTTATTTTGCGGCGGTCGTTTATGATGACGGCTACGTCGATACGTTTGGTTGTGTAGACGATGAGTATGGTGTCCGTCCAGTTATAAATCTTAAATTTTAAATCTGCAAAGTATTTTTAAATCCATTTTAAGGAGGAATCACAATGAAAAACACAAGAAAACTTTTAGCGGCTGTAATGGCTCTCACAATGGTATCTGCAATCGCTCCTATGTCGGCATTTGCAATCAATCAGGACGATGTAACGGCAGGAAACAACACAGGCACAATGACTGCTACCTACGATGTTACAGCTAAGTACACCGTAACCATTCCGCCAAGCGCAGTCATCGCTGATACCGAAGCAGCCGCAACAGCACAGCCCATCAAAGCGGAGAATGTTCTTCTCGCAAGCGGAGAAAAGGTGGTTGTAACACTATCAGAAGCAAGCAACACTACCACAGCGAACTCTACCATATTCAATGCCAAGAAAGGTGATTCTACCGTGAAGTACACCATTAAGGCAGGCAGTGACACCGTAGCACTCGGTGGAAAGGTTGCTGAGTTTGAAAGCAAGGCAGCGGAGCAAAAAGTCGATGTAAAGTTCATCAAGGACTCCACCAGCGCCCCTACCGTTGCAGGCGAACACACCGAAACGCTGACCTTTGGTATTGCGGTGACGGAAGCGGAGACCTTCAAAACTGCAACTGTCTTAGGTGTTGAAATCAAATATAATGACGATGACAAGTGGTCGGATATAGCCGATAAGAATGCTAATGTGACTATTTATTATGGCTATGTTATGCTCGATGGTGAGTATATTATATTAGGAGGTAATTTCGTGAAAGGTGATCATATCTTTGATCCTAATGGAAATTATGAAACTCCTATGTATTAACAAATATAACGATAACAACAGGAGGTAACACTCTATGAAAAAACTGATAAGCGGCTTGACCGCACTTACACTCGCAGGGCTTATGGCAATAACCGCTTCGGCGCAGGCGGCTGACTACACAGAGATCAAGCCCGACCCCGACAACGGCTTCAAGCCGAAGCCTGACAAGGCGAATACACAGGTCGAGTTCAGCATCGACCCCGCCTACACCGTGACTATCCCTGCACTTGTCACCCTTGAGGGCGAGTACGGCACGACCTACACAGGTAAAGGCACGATAGAAACAAGCAAGGTTTTCCTTAAAGAGGACGATAAGATAGTTGTTACCCTTACGAGCGCAAGCAAGTTCAATATGGCGCACGAGGGTACGGGCGAGTACAAGCTGCCCTACACCGCAAGCACCGCTGCTTTCGGCAATGTTGACAAGGAGAACGGCGGCAAGGTAGCGGAGTTCCCAACCTCGACCGAGCCCGCAAGCGTTGACATAACCTTCACCACCGACGAGACCCCGCAGTATGCAGGCAAGTACGCCGACCCTGTAGTATTCGGTATTTCGGTTGAAAAGGAGGAAGCATAATGAAAGTAAGAAGATTTTTAGCAGGATTATCCGCACTCACCCTCGCAGGCATGATGACAGTCACAGCATTCGCTGAGGGAAATACCATAACCAATGAGGTCACCCTCCCCGCAGACGCAGATACAAAAGTAAACTATCTGGCGGCACCCAAGTTCACCGTTACAATTCCTGCAAGCGTCACCCTCGGTAAGGATAATGTTACCGATACTATCAAGGTCGAGGGCGAGGAAGCAGGCTCTGCGCCGTTCCTACAGTCGGGTTCGACAGTTACCGTTAAGCTGGCGGACGCAAAGAACGGCTTTGACGGCACGAACCTCACCGTAAAGGCAAACGACACCGCAAAGGCGACCTACACTCTGTTAGGCAAGGGCGGTACAGCAGTCGGCAAGAACGGCGTAGTGGCAGAGTTTGATTATGACCCCGCCAAGACCGCCGATGATTACAAACAGCAGATAACCTTTACCGCTCCCGGCGATTACAAGTATGCAGGCAGCTACACCGACAGGCTGACATTCAGCATTTCGGTATCGAATATGGAGGAGTTCAGGGTATTCGATAAGAACAGTGAAGGCATAGCAGAGGGCATTATCCTCACAGGCGGTCAGAGCATTATCACAAAGGGTGCATCTCAGACTTTGCGTTTCGACATTGACACAACTGTGGATTATTATAATGACGGAACAAATGTATATGTAAATGGTTATCAAGAAAGCGGTGTTGAGAAATTTTACATCAACTCTAAAGGCGAGTTTATCTGCGTAAACTATGGCACTCACAGTAAATTTATCCCCAACGAGGGCAAGCAGTTCAAGGTAAGCTACAACGCAGACGAAGGTAAGTGGCACATCGCACAGGTCGATGCCAATGCAAGCGGTCACAGAGACGATGACGAACCCGATTTCTGATTAGGAGGATAAAGAAATGAAAAGAATAATATCAGCAATAGCAGCCTTTACGCTTGCGGGCATGATGAGCATGACGGCATTCGCACAGGCTGCCCCTGCAGTAAATGCCGTGACAGAGGAGGACATACTCCCCGCCGAAGCAGGCACAGATGTTAAGTTCGGCGTTGACCCCGTGTATACCGTGACTATCCCCGCAAAGGTAACTCTCGATACCACCGACGTTGATGAGACCATAAAGGTAGAGGGCGAGACCGAGGGAAGCATACCCATGCTGAAAACAGGTCAGAAGGTGGTAGTTACCCTGTCCGATGCAGAGAACGGCTTTGACGGCACGAAGCTGACCGTAAAGGCAAGCGACACTGCAAAAGCGACCTATACCGTAAAAGGCAAGGGCGGTGAAGCAGTCGGCAAGGACGGCGTTGTGGCAGAGTTTGATTTTGACCCCGACCAGACAGCAGATTATTACAAGCAGAAAGTGACCTTCACCAAGCCCAAGGGCGTTGAGTATGCAGGCACCTACACCGACCAGCTGACATTTACCGTGGCTGTTGAGGGTGACGGGGTAGAGATCAACCTTTTGGCTCATGACCCTCAGACAGGTTACATGGCGCTTACAGATGAAACTATCACAGTTCCCGCAGCAGTCGGGCAGAAATGGCAGGACGCTGCAACGTTTGTTCCTGATGATGAATTCTGGGCTGCGGTAATGGAGGCTTATGAGCATAAGACCGACAAGTATCCTGCCGACACCCTGTACTGGAATATCAATGAAGCAAACGGTGTAAGCTATTATACAGGCGATAAGCTGTATATACTGTACTATACGACAACAACCTTAGAAGAGGCTAATCCTGTCATACCGACCGATGAGATATCCGATGATGTACAGTATGTTGCTTACAGCGTATTTGATTATATGTCCTAACGAACGGAGGAGATAAATATGAAAAGAATTATCAGCGGACTTTCCGCACTTGCAATAATGGCAATGCCTATGACAGCATACGCCGAAACAGCGATAGATCAGGACACCCCCGAGCCCAAGCAGGCTGAGGCGGTCATCACCACCGAGATAGCACCCAGCTATATCGTGACTATCCCCACCGACACAAAGGTAAAGTTTAACGACACTCAGACCGATTTCGGCAAGGTAGAGCTGACACAGGCAAGACTTGACCCCGGCAAGCAGGTAGTGGTAACAGTCGATACCGACGGCAAGCTGAACAATGCTAAAGATGATACAAAGATCATACCCTATATGGTAACAGCGCAGTATGCAACAGGAGCAGAAGGCGAGGAATATATGCCCTTTGATGTAAACGACAGCGACCTCATATTTGACACCGCAGGTCAGGCATTTGCAATGGAGATACAGATCACCGAGGACGACTGGAACGCAGCTTATGCAGGTGAGTACGGTGATACTGTGCTGTTCAATGTAAGCTACGAGGACGTACCCGCAGGCGAAGCTGAACCATGATAAGGAGTTGATCGCATGAAGAAAATAGCAGTATTTCTGCTGTGCCTTTCCATTCTGTCTGCGAGCGCTTTGACCGCCTACGCCGAGGAAGCCGAGGTAAACACCGCCCCGGGCGAAGTCACTATCGGAACGGAAGTCCCCGACAGCCATGAGATAATCATAACCGTCAAGGGCAATGTTGATTTCACCCTCAACGGCAAGACGGGTACAGAGTTTGAGGTCGAGCGCCTGTCCGAGCCTGTCATCGAGATAAAGGCTAAGGACGGCGAGAAGGTCACAAAGGTGACCCTCAACGGCGAGGACATCACCGACCAGCTGGTTGACGGCAAGTACACCCTGCCGCCTGTTTATGAGGACGGTGAGTACGATATCGTGGTAGAGACCGAGGAGGTTCCTGCGGATTCAAGCGAACCCGACAGCAGCACTCCCGACAGCTCAGAGACTGACAGCTCTACCCCCGACAGCTCGGAGAGCGAAAGCAGTTCAAGCAAGTCGGACAGCAGCTCGTCAAGCTCATCGTCCAGCAGTTCCCAGAACAGCTCATCAAAGAGCAGCAGCCAGGGCGGCGGCTCGTCACCCAGCGATGCCAACCCGGCAACGGGTATCATCGGCGGTGCGACAGTTGGCGGTGGGCTGATACTCGGCGCATTGCTTGTGACTAAGCGGAAGAATAAGGAAAGCGAAGAAGAATAAGATACACTTGCAAGGCAAAGCAGGCAGTCGAATCGGCTGTCTGCTTTTGCTGTCAAAGGTCATGACCGCACTTTTGCATGGTACGGTCATGACCTTATTTTTTGCTCAAAAGTATACGGCACTCGCTGTGAGCGCTGATTTGATAAATGGTAGCAGGGGGATAAAATGACGTATTTACGTGGGTTTTGCAGGTATGTGTTTTCGGTTATATATGGCAAAGCTCATTCACTTCCTTTTGCAACACCATGACATCCTCGGCATACATATTGTTCGTGGCGTTCACCTTCTTGGCTATCTGGTTAATGTTGCCTGAAATTATTCTCATGCCGTTTACCATCGGGGTCAACTCACTAAAATCATAGAAGATCGGCTGCTTCTCCAAGACCATTTTGCGCAGATAGTTCGTGGTGTCGGTGTGACAAGCTTCAGCTCTGCGTTCTATCTTCTCCCAATCTTTTAGATCAAATGTCAGTTCCTTACGATGAACCTGTTTATACTTTCTTGCTATATTTATCATCCCTTTCATTTTTATGTTTCGATATTTGTTCCCTCGAATGAGGGCTTTTTGTTTAGGGCGAGGGTTCCCTAAACGGTGATTTTGCGGGGTAACGCAAAATCGGTATACGATTCTTTCGTGGTATACGAAAGAATCTATGCTTGCTGAAGCAAGAATAAAAAATAGGTCACAAATCCGACTCTCAAATCGAATTTACCAATGCCCGATAGGGCTGATAATCAAATGCACATTTACACTGCGCCGATATACAAAAGGCGCATATCCAGCGCGTATGCGCTGAACGTTTTTGATAGCACCATAATGCTCTACGAGTGTGGGCAGCTGTGCCTGACTGCGAAACCTTTCGCTCAAATGCTCCATGATATTTGGCATAGCATATTTTAAATCGGCTCGACTGTGGTAAAAATATCATGACACCCACAGGCGGTGAGCTGACTCTAACGTCACACATAATACCGTGAGTAATATGCGGATAGCCGCTCCTGTCTGCGTTCATCTTCTTCATTTCAAATATTGTTATCACGTTCCTTTCGATAAAATCTATCTCGCTACATAGCGAGGGCTTTTGACATTCTGCGGTTCAGGCTCCAATTCATGAACTGACGGCAAAATATGAATTGAATCCATGAATCTGATAGCCGAAGATACAAGACTCAGCGGTTATCCATGACTTATTATGACGAGAGATTTATTTGCCTATTGGGATCACCTCCGGTAGATATGTTCGGTTACGGTTGACGGGGTTTGCTTTTGTACTGCCGATGACGGGGCGGCAGTAGAATGCGGTTTGAAAATATTGCCGTATGATAGGGTATGATATTTTTCTACATTTTAATAATCCCTCCGATTTGATGATGCTGCAGGGCAACTGTATATTTTGCTTTCCCACGATATTTCTATCACGATCTTTACAAGTAGAATGACGGCGAAAATCATTCTGACTGCTGTAATTTGAATTGGGGATAAGTACCCTTTTGCGATTCTGCATTTCATGTTAAACCTGGCACATCAAACACCTTCCTTTCATTAGACGCTACAAAAACAGGCGATTTGTTAAGTGAAATCAAGCACTCTGAAAGCAAAATCTCTGAATTGAATAAATTCGGGGGGCGGGATTACTACTTAGATTATTTAACTTCACAACGAAACGTCCTCTCTATAAGGATGGGGGAATAATCGGGTAAAAACTTAACCGACTCTGGAAAGTTTGTAGCATTGAATAATTCCTCTCATCATTTCGGGACAGTCGATAACAGTAATGCACATGACATTGGATAGGAGCGAGGTCACTAAAATGATACAAGAAATATTTTCAGAAGCCGCCTATGGGATGCGAGTCTATGAAGAAACCAGCGAGCCTTATGACGGCTACATCATAAACTGTATTCTTAAAATCTACGGCATCCCGGATGATCTGACCGACGATGATGAGGAAGAAATCTATGGTGGTGAGATGGGTGGGGCTGTCCGGATCGGGACGGTCACGGGTCTGCTGATACTCGTCGGGCAGGCTGCCAAGACGGGACTGGACATCTACTACATCTGCAACTGCATTGATGGTTATGCGGAGTTTATCTACTCGGCTCTGAGCGAGGGTGACGGTTCGCTGGCGTTCGAGCCGTACCTCGACATCTTCTGCATAGACGCTATCGAAATGCAAAACGCCTTTGATACAGATGACCTGAAGCTGAGAATACTCGACTGCCTGCTGCAGTTCCTGCTGAGGGCTTACCATACTTTCCCCGACATCATTGCCGTCCGCTCGAAGCCGCTGCCGAATGAGAAGTCTATCCATCAGAAGATAAAGGAGGGCATGGCTCTGGAGATCAGCCGCAGTATGATGAGCAGCTTTCCTGATAAACCGTCCGCTAATGATGAAGGCGGCGTGAGACTGGTGCTCGATGAGGAACAGCAGAATTATATTCTCGGCAGGCGGGTCAAGGGTGAAAGCTATCCGGCAAGTGCAATAAACAAAGCTGAGTGGGAGCTTTATCATGCGGCGGGATTCAGGTAGCATTTGAATACGAGAGTGCTGTTCAAGGTGTGCCGTGAAGAATGATTTTGAAAACTGTCTCCCATAAGGGAGTACAAAATCGGGCATTTTTCGGAACCAAATTTCGAGGATTTTTCGATTGTTTACAGATTATTAAGATTTGATGCTGTTCTGCATGATATCAGACAGGCTCAATAATTCTTCTTTGATCCATCGAAAAAGCCGTCGGCTGAAACATCTCTCCATAGGTAAGCACACTAAGAGCCGCTTTTGACAAACCCAAATTTGCGATTGTAATAATTCTCGTTAAAACTGTCGATGGTGGCTATATTCAGTGAGAAAAAATATATCTATTTCGACTATGGGCTACTGCTGCTGGCTGCATGATAAAACTCCTTCCATAAGGTAAGGTCTGGGAACGGCATTTTTCCAACCCTATTTTGAATGTTTTACAAATTATTAAGATTTAATATTGCTATTCAGGTTCTCATGGCGGATTTTTTTGTGTCTATAAAAATGTTGAAAACTTCGGTAAACGAAAGGTCTTCTCATAAGTAACGACAAATTCTTGGAAAAATATAAGCGGTTTCGAGAAAGTTGTTACTCAAATCTCCGTCTTGCACAGATGAGATATGATATTTCTGTTTATCATGTCGGGAGGTTTTCAACAATGCGGCTGTCTTGAATAGCGCTGATAACTCTCCTCTATTTTAAGTATATCAGAAAAATTACCGCCGTGCCGTATGTTCCAAAAATAGATTTTTTCTGTAAATCCGATCTTGAAATTTCACATATGGAGTGAGACCTCTTTTTAAAATTTATTTGGTTATTGCAAATTAACTAGATCAGCAATGAGAATTTCGGTCATAATTACCCTTGACGATAAAAGAGAAATTTGCTATAATTAGATTGTCAAAAGACATAAACCATATAGAGTGCGCGAGAGACAAGCTCGATGACCGCACAGCAACCTGCCGGGAGGTAAGGTGCTAATGCTTGAACGATGGGTAAATATGCAGGCTGTTTATCCCATCGTTGACGATGGGATTTTTTGTTTTCATCTTAGCGCACTCTGCAACATTTTTTGGAGGTATCGCTATGAATAACAGTTTTGAAAGAACGTTTGAAAATCTGACCAGAAGGATAAAGGGCAGGACATTTATCACCTGCGAAAGCCGTGAGATTTATGATAGGCTGCTCGCTGATGCTAAGGAGGCTGGCTTTGAGATTCCCGAAGCGTATTATGATTATTGGGACATTGTGTCTATCAACATAGATGGTCGCAGTCTTGCCAGTGGCGGGACATTCTTCCATATGCAGTTTTACGGCAGTGCGGACGTTTATCGTGTGGACTACGGAAAGTATATCCGGGGCGAGGCTGATTTCATTTATCATGGTGAGAGATCGTCTCCGCCTGAAAAATATGAGCACGCCTACATTAAGTCGAAATTCTTCGGAAAAGTAGCTGCAAGCGGAAAGAATAATAAGAAAGCAAAAGAATATTATCTCGGAAACAATGGGTATCTCGACGAACCTGACGACGAGCAGTTTCTTTTTACACAGATTGAGCGAATGTTCAGAGTGCTGATAATTGTAGAAGATTGAACCACATAACCGCAGGCTGCTGCTTTTGTGGCAGCAGCCTGAAATATTTCTAATTGTGCGGATTTTGATACAATTATTGTGATATAATTTAAAAAACGGAGTTAGTTATATAAATTTTGAACATCTGATGTGCTATAATAATGAAAATACAATAAGGAGGTTCGGCGCATGAGTTTAGGAAAATATGAGGACAGCGAAGATATGCTTGACGATTATACGATGTACAAATTTTCTATGGAGGACGGAAATGATAGCCCTCTTGAGAATACGGCAAGTTATAAGAAACGAAGTTACGGCGGAGCATTTCCGTTTAAGAGCATTATAAGTATAATAATTATTCTTATCATTATAACGCTGATCTATGATGCTTTTCGCCCCAAATGCGCCTATCCCGATTGCGACAATTCGCCGCAGGACGGCAGCCATTACTGTGCGCTGCACCAGATGACGTACAATAGCGGAAATACCCGCAGCTATGCTCCTGCTCAGACAACGCACACCACGGCGGCTCCGGTCACAACAGTTTCGCCTAATACAACTACTTATGGTACAACAAAGAAAACAACAACTGCTCGTCAAAAAGATGAGTACGATGCTCACGAATATGTTGATCCTGAAGATTTCTATGAGGATCATTATGATGATTTCTTTGATTATGAGGATGCGGAGGATTATTGGGAGGATAACTACTGATAAAAACGCACGAAACGTCTTGAATTATGGTTCATTATGTGTTATAATAAATATTATATAGTTGTTAGATGCTATATGATTGGAGGTTTTTTATGAAAACAATATCTCAGATGTTAAAGCCGCGCGAATCGGTATTTAAAGATACAACAAGAGAAGACACATTGAACCTTTCGGATTTTGCTGAAGGACGTATAGATGGCAAAAAGTTTTTTGCTGAAAACTTCAAAACACAAGGAATGAGAGCCCTATTCGATACTGCTTTTAAGCGTTTCAAAGGTGAATCAGATACTGGCGTCATTAAGCTAACTCAGGCTATGGGTGGTGGTAAAACCCATAATATGCTTGCTCTTGCTCTTTTAGCTCAGGATGCCAATCTCCGAAAAGAAGTATTATCTACATCAAGCTATGATGATATTGGCGATATAAAGGTTATAACATTCTCTGGACGTGAGAATGCAGACTATGGTATTTGGGGAAGCATTGCTGAACAGCTTGGAAAAGCAAATGTTTTTTCAGAATACTACTCCCCTTTAAAAGCACCTGGTGAAAAAGCTTGGATCAATCTTTTGCAGGGGCAAAACATTCTTATTCTTCTTGACGAGTTACCGCCTTATCTTGAAAATGCTAAGGCAACAGCAATTGGAAATTCAGATTTAAGCAAAGTAACTATTACAGCTTTAGCAAATCTGTTCAGTGCATTGGGCAAAGAGCAACTTTCCAATGTTTGCTTGGTATTCTCAGATTTGAAGGCTGCTTATGAATCCGGAAGTGAACTTCTTCAGTCAAGCTTTAGAGAATTAGAACAAGAAGCAAATCGTATAGCAATAGAAATAGCTCCAGTTCAACTTAATAGTGATGAGGTATATTCAATCCTTAGAAAAAGACTGTTTGAAGATACTCCTAAGTCCGATATGTCTTCTTTCTCTCAGGAGAAAAATGATATTGCTATTGAATTTAAAAATGCTGTGGATAGTGCAAAGAAGCTCGGATTCACAAGTTATTCAGGAGAAACTGTATATTCAGGCATTATTGATTCATATCCGTTTCACCCCTCTATTAAGGAACTCTACGCAAGATTTAAAGAAAATCAGAATTTCCAGCAAACCCGTGGACTTATCAAGTTAATGCGTCAGGTCGTTCGTCTTTTCTTTGAAGAAGGACAAGCTGAAAAGAATCATTTGATAAACGTATTTGATGTTAATCTAAATAATGCAAATATGATGTCAATGTTTCGTCAGATTAAGCCTTCATTAGAAGAAGCAATTAGTCATGATATTGCTCAGAATGGACTTGCTATCGCAGAAGGAATTGATAAAGAACTTGGATCAGTTGACAACACTCAGCAATTGGCAAAACTGATTCTCGTTTCCTCGCTTTCGACAGTACCTAATGGCTTGTTGGGACTTACAGAGCAAGAGATTCTTGGTTTCATTTGTTATCCGGGGGCTGATCTGAATTCTATTAAGACCTCACTTGATGAACTAAAGAATCAGTGTTGGTATATTAAGACAGATAATAGAGGCAGATTGTATTATCAGAACACCAAGAATATGATTGCCGAAATGAACACTCTAATAGATTCTTATACAAATGAAAATGCAAGAAAAGAGCTTAAAAAGATTCTTGAGGAAAACTTTGCTCCGAAATTAAAGAGATGCTATGAACAGCTCTTCGTTCTTCCTGCAATCGACGAAATCGATTTAGACACCAAAAAGGTATCTTTGGTTATTTGTGAACCATACGGCAGCACATTGCATCCTGATTTGCTAAACTTCTACGATAATGCTTCTTTAAAAAATAGGGTTATGTTCCTGTCTGGAGAAAGAAGCATGATGGAAAAGCTATATGATAACAGCAAGAAGCTTGCTGCTATCCGTTCAATTGTTAAGAACATGGAGAATGAAGGTATTCCAACTAACGATCAGCAGTATCAGGAAGCACTTTCTCATAGTGATAAAGCAAACCATGCTTTATTTTCCACTATAAGAGAAACCTTTGTGACAATATATTTTCCTAACAAAAATGGCATAGAAAAGACAGAGTTTAAGCTTGAATTCAAGAATAATCGTTTTGACGGTGAAGAACAAGTCATTCAAGCATTGACTGAGGTTAAAAAGTTTGAAGACCTTACAAGTGACGATACTGCTATTGAAACTCTTAGAAAGAAGTGTGAAAAAAGACTTTTCACAACAAAGGAAATGACATTTAGCACTATCTGCGAAAGAGCTGCAACCGAAACTTCGTGGCAATGGTATCATCCCACTCAGCTTGAAGTCCTTAAAAAGGATTGTCTCAGTAAGGACAAATGGAGAGAAATTGGTGGATACCTTGTCAAAGGACCATTTGAAAAAGATCCTACAAGTGTTACTGTTTCGCAGACAGGCTATAATGAAGAAACTCAGGAGTTTAGTCTAAGAGTAAAAGGCATCGGCGGTCGTGTTTATTATGATATTGGTGCTGATCCTACGGCTGCATCCACCGAATGGAAAGACACTGATATTACTACTAAAGAACCTTATCTTAGATTTATATGTATTGATCCTACTGGCGAAAGAAAAACAGGTTCTATGGTTGAATTCGTAGGAGTTGTACCAACGAAGCATAGAATGAGGGCTACAGCAAACGGCCACTTCATGACATTGCAGTCTCACCCGAAATTCGAGGTCAGATACACTACTGATGGGAGCGAGCCAAAAGAAAATGGTGGCGTTTATAACGGTGATTTTCTTGTTGGTGATGACTGTAAGTTTGTCAGAGTTGCAATTTTGAATAATGGAATAGTTGTAGATGAGAAAAACATTCCTGTTGACAAAAAGGCTAAGCCTCAAGAATTCAAAATCAATCCAGATCACCCTGTTTCATATAAGCGGAATCAGAAGAAGAAACTTGATGATACCGAATCGGTATTTGATGAACTGGCGGCACTCAGCAAAATCGCAGATGTTTTCATTCGTGATGGTAGCGCCTATATATATGAAAGAAGCAACGAGGACAATTATGTAGAGTTTAACTCCAATATTCCTTATGCCCCCTTTGATCTGCAAACGATGATTGAGCTTGTTCGTGAAACCAGCTTCAAGGATAGAGAAACCGTTGTTACTCTTGAATATAAGGAATTGATATTCACAAAAGGTCAGAATTTCAATGAATGGATAGAGATGTTTAAACTGGATCTGGAACAGCTTAGAAGAGAAGGCGGTATCATACAATGAATGATGAATTCATAGGATTTGGTTTTAACCCTACTGAATCAGAAAATCACTTCTATGTTATTGTTCCGTCAAATAAAAAAGATGATGTTTGTGTCTATGAGCGATTCAAGTGGGATAAAGAAGGCGAACAAGTAATTCGCAAGCGAGATGTTTTGAAGCTTCGCATAACGAGACATAAATGGAAAAATATTTCGGTTACTGTAATGAAGGAATTTAATGCCAGATTAAAGGCGGATAAGAAACCCACAAGCCGTTTTCTTGTTGGCGGAACGCCGTTAGACAAATTCTTCGGTAAAGAGCTTATGATTCTCTTATGGGGCATTGAAAGAAATGATCCAGCCGGGATTCCAACGGCATTGCGAAATTGGATGGGGCTTCAACCGGAAGAACGGTGGTGGTTATACACAATGACAAATGCGAGTACAGGACGAATTAACGATACAAACGGTTGGCGAACTGCCCTGCGTTATATCTTATGTGACAACCCCGTTGATGATAGCGGTCAGCTATCCCTGTTTGATTTTACTGATGAAGAGTAATTAAACAGTTCAAGGGCGGGTGTAAACAGCACTCGCCCTTTTTTATATAAGGAGTGAGAAAAATGGATACTTCAATGTCATTTATAGAAAGGCAGTTCCCTGTCAGCAAGGTTAGTAAGGAAAGCTTCAAGGAAAGAAAAGCTGTGCAAAGCCAAACTCTTACTGGACTTGGTAAGTGGTGGGGACGAAAACCTCTTATACTTGTTAGAGCAGCTATTTTAGGATGCCTAATGCCGGCAAGTGATAACCCTAAGAAAGATACGGAAATATTCTTGAAAATTCTGTCTATGGATAAACCAGGTCTTGCCGACAGAAAAATAAAAAGAGTTCCTCCGGCAAAACTGTATGAATATGCAAGTCGCAGCAAACATTTCAGGCAGTATTTGGATCAGTGGTTTGCATTTGAAAATGACAAACCAAAATTCAAAGACGGAGTCGATAAAGACGATGTTGAGATGAGATTGTTTAATACCCTCGGTTATGATGAACGCCTTGAGTATTGTTGCCGTCCAGAGCATCTTGATAATATTCGTGATACTTGTTGGCGTGAAATAAACGAACATCTTGGAACTAAAGCTCATTCTTTACAGGATTTAGTAAATCAACTCTCAATGAAACGATATGGTAGACTTGTGACTGTTGGTGACTGTTTTTCCGGCGGTGGCTCTATTCCGTTTGAAGCAGCAAGAACGGGAACAAATGTATATGCCAGTGATCTTAATCCTGTGGCAACACTTCTTAGCTGGGCGGATATAAACATTCTTGGAAACAATACAAAGAAAAGTGACCTTTTGGACTTTCAGGATAAGTTACTTGCCGCTGTGCAAGCAAGAATTACAAAACTCGGAATTGAAATAAACGAACAAGGCGATACAGCTATCAATTATCTGTACTGCACTGAAACTACTTGCCCTGAGTGTGGATATAGAATTCCTATCTCATCGTCATGGCTTGTTGGTGTAGGTTCAAAAACAGTGGCATATCTTTCAGAAAATGAAGCCGAAAAGCGATATGATATTCATATAAAAATGAATGCTACTTCACAAGAAATGAAACAAGCTGAAAAGAGCGGTACTACTGTTTCAAGCGGAATCCGTTGCCCACATTGTGGTAAGACTACACCTATATCGTCCTTAAGACATGATACTATTGACGATAACGGAAATACAGTTTATGGTTTAAGGTTATGGGAAAAGAACGAGTTTGAGCCACGACCTGATGATATATACCAAGAACGCCTTTATGCAATTCGCTATGAAAGCACAACTATTGATGAAAAAGGCAAAGAAAAAACAACAAGGTATTACCGTGAACCAACCGCCGAGGATTTAATGAACGAACAAAAGGCACATGATTATGTTGCAGAACATTTTTCAGAATGGCAAGATAATGGATATATTCCTTCATTAGCAATTGAAAGCGGAGCTAAGACTGATGAAGTTATGAAAACAAGAGGATGGGTATATTGGCATCAGTTATTTAATTCAAGACAGTTGTTAATAAATGCTATCATGATAGAAGAAGCATTAAGACTTGCAAAAACAGCAGAGGAATTTGCCTTTGCAACGCTAATTGTTAATCGCGCTGCTGATTGGAATAGTAAGCTCTGTCGTTGGGGAACGGGTCAGGCGCGTGAATCTATGGCACAAACATTCTATAACCAAGCGCTAAATACTATGTGGCAATACGGTACAAGAGGCTATCGCCTTGTAGAAAGTACTTGTAAAATCAAACTTGATTTTTCTGTTACAACGGGAGAAAAAAAGTATACTGCTATTTCTAAAGACGCAAGAGATGTTGATTATACTTGTGACTACTGGATAACAGATCCTCCTTATGCAGATGCAGTAAACTATCATGAGCTTTCAGAGTTTTTTCTTGCGTGGGATAAAGCGCTATTAAAGAAAGCATTTCCTGACTGGTATACAGATAGTAAGCGTATTCTTGCAGTTCGTGGAGATGAACATTTTTCCGAAACTATGATAGAGATTTACTCCAATCTTGCAAAACACATGACAGACGATGGTATGCAGGTGGTTATGTTTACACATAGCGATCCCGCTGTGTGGGCACAGCTTGCTATTATCATGTGGAAAGCAGGCTTGAAAGTTACTGCTGCTTGGAATATAGCAACGGAAACAGAAGCATCAGGCTTAAAGAGTGGCAACTACGTCAAGGGTACGGTTTTGCTTGTCCTTAGGAAACAAACTGGTGATGAAGAAGCATTTCTCGATGAGATCGATGCGGACATCAGAAGCGAGGTCAAGCGTCAAATTGACAGTATGCAGAAACTTGACGATAAGGAAGAACCGAATTTCAGTGATCCCGATTACGTTCTTGCCGCTTATGCTGCTTCGCTAAAGGTTTTGACTTCATATGCTGAAATTGAGGACTTAAACCTCGATTATGAGCTTACTCAGGCAATTACAAATCCGTCTAAGAGTGAAGTTGTCAAGATTATTGAGAGCGCAAAGAGAATTGCATATGACTGTGTAATCCCGTCCAGATTTGAAGGATACCTCTGGAAAGAACTCACTAACTCCGAGCGTTTCTATATCAAAGGACTTGAAAGTGAAAAGCACGGTGATTATCAGATTGCTACATATCAGGAGTACGCAAGAGGTTTCTCTATCGGCGGTTACTCTCAGCTTATGGCAAACGAAAAAGCAAATACCGCAAGACTGAAAACGCCGCTCGAGATGGCATCCAGATCAATGAACGATGTTCCAGATTTCGAGAATTCTCTTATGAGAGTGATTTTCGCAAGCATCTACGTTGGTATTAAGGAAGAAATGAACCCACAGAAAGCCCTCGGTTACATTAAGGGCGAATTGGCAAACTATTGGGATAAGAGAGAGATGATTAAGCAGATTCTTTCCTTCCTTGTAGATTGTCAGGATATAAGCAATATGCAGCCTCACTGGACTGATTGTTCAAAGATGGCTGATCTGTTGCTTGCATCGGTTACACATGATAGCATTTAAGGAGGGTGTATGCCGTGATAAATCGGTATTCATCACGATTACAGCAATTAGATGAAGCATTCTTGAACAAGAAGCTCAAAAATGCAAAAAGCTATGATCGTATAGCAGGCTACTTTTGTTCATCTATTCTTGAGGTTGCCGGAGAAAGTATTGAAGCTGTCTCCGGCACTGTGAGAGTGATTTGTAACTCCGGCTTATCATCTGATGATGTCAAGGTCGCTGTTCACGCTCAAAAACTCAAACAAGAATGGTGCGAATTTGAGCCTGAAGTAAAATATAATTCCCCACAAAGTATGGAGCGACTTGAACGGCTCTATTTGTTGATAAAGTCAGGTAAGCTGCAAATCCGTGTTATTCCTGACGAAGTATATGGACTAATGCACGGAAAAGCAGGCATAATCACATATGAAGATGACACCGCAACAAGTTTTATCGGAAGCATCAACGAAACCAAAAGTGCTTTCAAACTGAACTACGAAATGATTTGGGAGGATGATTCTCCTGAAGCAATTGACTGGGTCAGAAAAGAATTTGATTTCTTTTGGAATAATCCAAGTGCCGTAGAGCTTTCGGATTTTGTTGTAAAAGATATAGAAAGACTTTCACGAAGAAGGGTTGTTCCTTTAAAAAAATGGCGTGAAGAAGGAGATACTGATATTCCAGCGGTTGCAGTAGAAGAACCTGTGTTCCGCAGAGAATTTGGTTTATGGGAACATCAGAAATATTTTGTTGAACTCGCTTTTAAAGAACATAAGACAAAAGGCGGCGCACGATTTGTTCTCGCTGACCAGGTTGGTCTTGGTAAAACTATTCAGCTTGCAATGTCTGCCAAGCTAATGGCTTTATATGGTGATAAACCTATCCTAATTATTGTTCCAAAAACCCTTATATTTCAATGGCAGGAGGAAATGAAGGATTTGCTCGATATGCCAAGTGCTGTTTGGACGGGTAAAGGATGGCAAGATGAAACAGGGTATTTTTATCAGGCTGAAAGCATCAATTCCATTTTAAAATGCCCACGCAGAATAGGAATTATTTCTCAGGGGCTTGTGGCAAGAAGATCTGATGCAAGGGATAAGCTGCTACAAAAGGAATATGAATGTGTTATCTGTGATGAAAGTCATAGAGCAAGGCGCAGAAATCCTAACAAAGATCCTGATACAAATAGTGCAAACCCTAACTATCTGTTGGATTTTCTGAATAACATTAGCAGTAAAACGGTTAGTATGCTTCTTGCGACAGCAACACCTGTACAGGTAAATCTTATAGAAGCTTATGATTTATTAGAAGCATTAGCTATACCAACCGACAAGGTGCTTGGCGAGAAATATCATAGCCTTTGGAGAAGAAAACCGCTAAGAATGCTAAAAATGATATGTCACGATTCAGAAACACCAATGCCAAAAGTAGGAAGCGTCGAGGCGTGGGATATTATGAGAAATCCTTTCCCTCCCCGCTCCACTAAAGCGAGAAGAATCGTCACAATTCGTGATAGACTTGATATTCCCGATGATCAGTTTGTAATTGCTCCTGATGAATATAATGATTGTCCAAGATCAACTCAACGTAATATTGACGATTTATATGAAAGTGATGAGTTTGTTTATAATTTTAACCCTTACATAAGGCATATTGTAAGGAGAACGAGATCTTTCCTTGAAGAATCTATTAACCCGAACACGGGAGAACCTTATCTGAAAAAGATAATCGTCCAACTTGAAGGTGAATCAGATTCAGATGCACTTGAATTATCAGGATATATGAAACAAGCATATGATTTAGCTGAGGAATTCTGCAAAATGTTGTCAGAACGTGTTAAAGGCGGCGGCTTTATGTCAACCCTCGTCTTAAAAAGAATAGGCAGCACTATCACTGCGGGAGAAATGACTGCTAAAAAGATGCTTTCTTGGACAGAAGAAGGTCGAGAAATACTGGCTGATGAATTTGACGAGGATTTCGATGATGATAGTCTTGATCAACAAAGCGAGCTTAAATCGCTCACATCGGAGGAACTTGACTGCTTAAAAAGACTTGTCAAAGTCCTTTCACACAATAAAGACGAAGATCCAAAATATAAAAAGCTCATAGATATTCTAAAGAACGGCACTGAAAATGATAATTTTTCTTGGGCTGAGCGAGGCTGTATTATCTTTTCACAATACTATGACAGTGCGCATTTCATCGCTGAAAAGCTATCAAAGGATTTCAAAGATTCAAAAATAGCATTATACGCAGGTGGAGATAAGTCGGGATATTTTCTTAATGGCGAATTTGTCAAAGAATTAAAGGACGTAATAAAGCGTAAAGTTAAAAGTCGTGAATATCGTATTCTTGTTGGTACAGATGCAGCAAGTGAAGGATTAAACCTTCAAACTTTGTCAAGCCTTATTAATCTTGACCTTCCATGGAATCCTACACGATTAGAACAAAGAAAAGGCAGAATTCAGCGTATCGGTCAAATAAGCGATAAGATTTTCATCTTTAACATGAGATACAAAGGTTCTGTTGAAGATAAGGTACATCAAAAATTATCGTCAAGACTTGAAGATATTCATTCCCTTTTCGGACAAATACCCGATACACTTGAAGATGTATGGATTCAAGTTGCCTTGAGTAATGAGCAACAAGCGCAGGAGATAATTGATGCAATTCCCAATAATAATCCTTTTACCTTAAAATATGAAACGATACCACCTATAACCGAGGATTGGGAATCTTGTATAAATGTTCTTGACAAGACTGACAAGATAAAGCAGCTATCGTTAGGATGGCAATAATATCATATAAAGGATAAATTATATGAAAAAATAACTGAAATCAAAAACACCGACGATATTTTCAACGATGTTTGAGGAATGATAAATATCACCCGTGAAAGCGCATATCAACCTGTCAGTATCTCTCTTGCCAAAAATAAAAATCCATAAAACAAATAGAAAGACCTGATTGCAATTCAAGCAGTCAGGTCTTTCTTTTTGCCGAAAAGTATACGGCACTCGGATTTCATACATGACTGTGATTATTTAGCAGAGGGGAAAAGTGTTGATTTTACGGGCTTTTCAGAAAGTTGGTTTTTGGTGGGTGGTCATCTTTCTGTACTTGCTCGATGTGTGCGCTTAAAAAATATATGGATCACAAAAATCCATTTTTTCAGCATATATATCGTACCCCTACACATTATTCCTCGCTGCGTATGCAGCCGAATTTTTTTACCCCTTTCATAAGTTAGGGGTCGGCAGAGAGGATTTTTTACGTCACCCACAATAAAATCGTGAAAACAACCACACTACCCAAATTTACGCCGACCTACATTTGTGCAATCATACGAAATTTACAAAAACTCGCCTTTCAGACCTCAAAAAAACGGCTTCCCGACCCCTAACTTATGAGAGGGGCAGAAACGCCGGTGATATTTTATCGCTGAAAAGTTACCGGGCTTTGCCTGTTTTATCTGCCCCTATCAAATACAGAATGTTAAGGGAGCTGATATGAGACAAAATATTTTTCAGGACATAAAGGATAGGGTCGACCTGAAAGACCTTGTAAGATACTACGGTTTAGATGTTGACCGGGGCGGATTTGCCTGCTGCCCCTTTCACAATGAACGCAACCACTCCTTTAAAGTCTATGAAGATCATTACCACTGTTTCGGCTACGGTGCGCACGGAGACCATACAGACTTTGTCGAGAAGCTCTATGGAGTATCGAATATTAAAGACGCAAAAAATATCGGTCAAGATTTAAGGATATAGTTGTTTGATTCGGAACTTGCCACTCCGGTCAATGCATACCTAAAGGGAAAGACTGATATATACCGCTGGCTCAAAAATATGGGGGAGATGATTTCGGTCTATTTTGACATTCTTAATAATTTTGAAAAAGCATATATCCCCGAAAATCTATCGACATTTTTGATGAGTATATATTTAAAGTGCCTGCAATTGCAGGTATACAAAATATTTTCTCAATTAAATGGATTCCGGTATCAAGAACGAAAATATGTGGTCTAAAAAATGGTTGGGGACTATATTTTCGCAGTAAAAATCCGACTGGATAGTTTTGACACTATCAGCCGGAGAACGTGTAATAATGATTATGAAAAATGGAGGACTATGATATGTTTAGATTTATTATCGGAATTATGATCGGCGGAACTGTCGGCTTTTTTACAGCAGCGATACTTACTGTTGGTAAAACGGGTGACGAGATGTGAGTTTTCATAACAAGGTAAGCGAAATGTTAATGTATATCTTTTACATTTTCGTTGCCGACAATCATAATTGACTGCTTCTGACAAATGAGCATAAAAAGCTGAACTGAACAAAATGCTGCTCGGATATTTTGACGCAAAAAAATATATCGTTTATCGTGGGTGATGATAAAATAAACGCCGACCATCTCATGTAGATATATTTGCACCGAATATTTTTTCAGACAGTTTTTTATAACGATGATATATCAACCGCCACTTGATTGTGAAGAAAAAATGATATAAATATATCGAGGGATAACTTAAATACGATATATTATATGAAACTGTCTGATAAGAGCATATCTATATATGCTCCTTTCCGCTATCAGGTAGTAGAAGTAGGTGTTGAGATCGTAAATGTCAATGTTTCGGTATGATTGCCTGCAAGGGTAGCACCCGTAGCCGCCGAGAATGTGAGCTTAGCCGACTGTGCGGTAGTGCTTGTATTGAATGTGGCAACGGTATCACCAATAGCCTTAGCAGAACCGCCTGCGCTGATCGTGTAGTTTGCGGTAGATTCACCGTACTTTGCACTGAATGTGCTGCCGCTTTCCGTGTTGGTTGCACCTGTCAGCTTAACAACGATTGTCTGCCCGCTTTCAAGCATAACGCCCGCTTCGGCGGTAATCGTTGCATCAGAAGTCTTGTCATCATACAATGTCACGTCTCCCGGAATGGTCACGGTGTATGTAGGTGCAACGTTATAAGAAACAATTGTTGAGCCTGCCCCTGTACCTGTTATTTCAATATCACCATTTTCATTGATCACAACAAGATGCAGCGTGCTTTCTTTCCCAATGTTGTAATCCTCAAGTTTTTTGTTATCTTCAAGTGTCTCTCCGGCGAAAATAAGTTTTTGCTTTGCGGGGGCAATTCCTTCTTTATCCTGTATTTTGGCTTTTACATCTTCTACTGTATCGCTTGGTTCAACATCAAGGGTGATCGTCTTTCCTGTCATTGTTTTGGTGAAAATCTGCATCGCATTAGCCGTCATCGGAGCGATTGCGGATACCATTGTGAAAGCCATAACAGCCGCTAAAAGTCTTTTCGTGTGTTTCATGTGTAGTCCTCCTTAATATTATTTTGCTATAAGCACTGTTTCAACGTTAGCACCATTCAGCGGTGTTTCCTGATCGAGTGCAATTGTTGATATTTTTATCGTTGCGGGATATTCGCCCTCCGCAAGAGGCTTGTTCAGCTTAACGTCATAAATGCAGTCGCCCGGCTGAACGTATTTCGACTCAAAGATAGTTTCCTCGCTGTCCTTGAGTACGATGACAAATTTGAAATAGCAGGGGTTCCCCTCGGGGTTCATCAGCGCCATT
Organism: uncultured Ruminococcus sp.; assembly: GCA_937894495.1. Classification (GTDB taxonomy): domain Bacteria; phylum Bacillota; class Clostridia; order Oscillospirales; family Ruminococcaceae; genus Hominimerdicola. The sequence continues at coordinate 22,846 of CALCRR010000436.1, forward strand.
GTGACATCGGTGGTGTCCTTAGCTATCGTGATACTCGGATAGCCCGGTATCTTGATACCCTCGGCAGCACCGCCATTATCCTTGGGCTTTTCGCCTGTGTACTGCCCTGCGTTCTCGTCAAGCTCAATGCCAGCCGACTGCGAGCTGCTGTCAAGGCTTGTCTTGCCGATGTCCTTGCCGCCGAACCATTTGCTCCAGTTCACACCAAGTATGATACCGCCTGCTATCAGCAGGACAATTATCACCGCCCCGATGATGAGCTGCTTTTTCGTCAGCGTGATTCCTTGTTTTTCACTCAATCTATCTACCTCCAAACAACAAAAGCGCACCCTGCGGGCATAGTTATCCCGCAGAGTACGCTTCTATTAACATGATATTTGAAAAAGGGCGCAGTTATGCCTTGCTTGCTTGCTTGCTTGCTTGCTTGCTTGCTTGCTTGCTTGCTTGCTTGCTTAAATCGTAGCGCATAGGCATGGTTCTGTCAACCCCTTTTCAGAAGAATTTACATAAAATTTATAATAATTATTATAACATATTTCGTCCACATTGTCAAGAAAAAATTAAGATAATAAAGATAAATATCGAATTAAATCTTTAGACACAGTTATTCTCGTATTGTACTGTTTTCGATTTTAATGAGGATGACCATCAGCACTATTCAAGATAGCAGCGTTGTTGAGAACCGCTCAGCATGATACACAGAATCATCATCACCGCTCTGTGCAAGACGGAGATTTGGATCACAACTTTCTCGAAACCGCTTATATTTTTCCAAGAATTTGTCGTTACTTATGAGAAGACCTTTCACTCGACGGAGTTTTCAACATTTTTATAGACGAAAAAAAGCACCGTCATGTGAACTTGAACAGCAGTATCAAATCTTAATAATCTGTAAACAATCGAAAAATCCTCGAAATCTGGTTCCGAAAAATGCCCGATTTTGTACTACCTTATGAAGGGACATTATCACAGCCAGTCATCACGGCACACCTTGAACAGCTCTCTCGTATTCAAATGCTCCTTGAATCCCGCAGCATGATAAAGGTGCCACACAGCTTTGTCCTTTGCACTCTCAGGATAAGGCTCGCTCTTGACCCGTCTGCCGAGAGTATAACTCTGCTGCTCCTCGTCAAGCACCAGCTTTATGCCGCCTCCATTAAGGAAGTGTTGCATGAGCCATCTTTATCTCATAAAATCCGAAATCAAACTATCATATCAAAGGCATGACAAATCTAAATATTCCGTGAACAAGCCCGAATCTGCCTTAACATTTCGGGCTAAATCCTATGTATGTATGAGGGAAGATCATAATTTCTCTGATAAAATTTTTCGGCACAGACATGGACAGTGATGAAATAACTGCTCATATCCGATGTTATGTGCATAACCGTTATCGGCTACCCCTAAAGGTTTACAGATATTATCTAAACCTACAAACTTTTCAAAGTCGGTTAAGTTTTTACCCGATTCTTCCCCTATCCTTATAGAGAGGTCAGCCAGCAGTCTCCCCGAATTAAATAATGAATAAAAATGCACCGTACCATTTTACATATCTCACAAGAATTATTACAAATGCCGAGATTACTACTAAATAATCGCTGAGAAGTGACCTGTATATCGAAAGGGTTGCTCACAAACCCCATGCACGAATCTATCAATAATACGCCAGCCCGCCGTTCACCTCATGTGCAGTCCTACAATCTTTTCGTTACCCCGATAACTTTTTCAAGACTTTTTCTCAATTATCTTATGGAAGGGGTCGATTTTAGCAATGAAAAATAATTATAAAAATTTCTGTATGTCAAAGTTAACCGCTGTCAACATCATGGAGGTGATTCCCATAGGTAGATAATATCGTAAAATACTAATCAAGCATAAGTTAAGATACCATCATTCATTTGCGCCAAAATCTTTGTCGCTCAAAAGTGAGCCCAACGAATTATTCGAGAGAAGTCCCGTCGCCTTCTCCGAGTGACCATGCTCAGATATTCTTCGCCGTATTTGAGTAGCAGATTTGAGGGAGCCTCACGCTGAACGTCCATCGTATTTTTTGCCATTATGTCGCAGGCATAGCACATGGTGTGATCGGAATTTTGCAATAATCGTCTACCCCTGCCGAGGACGGCAGGGGCGGGTGGGCATTCCGATTTTTTCTCGCAAGCATTGACAGAGCATATGCTCTGTCGCCTAAAATTTACCAAT
>CALCRR010000437.1 GCA_937894495.1 uncultured Ruminococcus sp.
GCGCTTTATTTCGCTATACTTATGTCCGTATGGTGACTATCGTGCCGCTTGGTTTCAAGAGTGCGCAGTCACACTTTTTAGGTCTGTTTTTAGCTGACGCAACGGAAATCGCCGATTTCGTTCCTAATCCTTTTGAGCCTTTCACCGCACGCTATGTTTGAGCCTTGACAAACCTGCTGTGTTCGATTTATCCTCATAGTCGGGTAACTCACCTTTGCGCCTTGAATTATCCGCTTTATTTTAGTAAGGGGAAAATAAATTCTTATCAAAATTACCTACAGCGCACCAAGTCAACATTTACCAAGGTTCGCGCAGCGTATCGAAGTAATAGCTGCCACGAAAGCTTCCCCAGCCACTAGAGGCAAGATGTCAGAGGCAAGAGGCAAGAAATTTTTTTACCCCACAAAGTCTGAAAAGAGGACTCTTGCTTCTTGCTTCTTGCTTCTTGCTTCTAGAGGCATAGGTAGGGGAAATACCCCGTCCGGTGAGGACAGGTGGGGAAATTAGCTTCTTTTGATTTTAAAATAGTCTATCCTTACTTTATCGGGAACGTAGTCTATGCCGCCCAGTGACCAGGGGTTGCACCTTACTATTCTCCACATGGTCAGGGCTGTGCCTTTTATAAAGCCGTGCTTTCTGTAAGCCTCCAGCGAGTATGATGAGCAGGTGGGGTAATACTTGCAGCTGGGCGGAAAGAGCGGACTGATAAATTTTCTGTAAGCCTTTATCAGCAGAACAGCCGGATATGCAAAAGGAGACATTTTTATTTCACCTTTTTCTTTTTTCTATCAAACGCACCCTTTTCGGCTGCTTTGTTGATATCTGCTATCAGCCTGTTGTTGATGAATTTCTCGATATCGTAAGACTTTTTATCTGCGATATCGTTCCTGCCCACAAAAACTATATCATACCCTATGGGCAGCTTTTGCTCGTTAAGCCTGTAGGCTGCTCTCACTATGCGCTTTATGCGGTTTCTCACCACTGCGCCGCCCTGCTTTTTTGTGACTGTTATGCCCAGCCTGTTATAAGGCGTGCCGTTGGGATAATAATATGCGCACATATAGTTGCATACAGTATACCTTCCCATTCGGTAACACCTTTGAAAAGCTTTGTTATCCTTCATCATAACAGTAAAAAGCATAGCTTTACTCCGTATATCCATACTCTCTTTGTATTTTGCAAGAGTATATATATTGTATTAATTATAAAAATGATATAATCAAATTTGTCCAAAAAAAGATAAAGACCTTATACCGGGCAAATATATTGCCGGTATATGGTCATCAAATATCTTAGTGGCTGAGTTTAGCTCTGCCCTTAGCTCTTCTGCGAGCCAGTACCTTTCTGCCGTTGGAAGTAGACATTCTCTTCATAAAGCCGTGTACTCTCTTTCTCTGAAGCTTCTTTGGCTGGTAAGTTCTTTTCATACTGATTCATCCTCCTTCCGAAATTCATACTCCCCTCTGCTTCAAGCTATCCATTATCTTTGCACAAATATAATGGATATTTTGAAACAGAGGTAAGTACAGACATACAGCTTTGCACAGTAAAAATACCAATATTTACCTCTACTGAGCATAGCCCTTGTAATTTAACATTATATCCTATTTCTATAGCGTTTGTCAAGACTGTTCACAATTTTTTTATAAATATTTTTATTAATTTTTTTCTTGATTTTACTAAGCCCGGGTGTTTTTAATATGTTTAAATCTTAATTTTTTATTAATTTCAAAAAGCCTGACGGGTGTGACCACAACATATTGTGTTTTACTCCCCTTTATAATTCGTATTTAGTAGCTTATAACTGCCGCCCACCTTATTGTAAACAAATACTATTATTATATATATAAGACTTGAAATTTTTGAAGAAATGTGATATAATAAGCTATATATTTATGCCCCTGCCAAAGTGTGTATTTATGCAGGGGGTGTCTGAAAATAAATATACGAAAATAACCGGCAGCTGAATAAAATGCTGATATATAGTTATAAAGATATTGATATGCAAAGCATTGGGAAAAGATATTGCTTTTCAGATCTTTTCTCTTGCTTCTGACAGCGGAGGTAAGTAAAGTAAATGGATTCGTTCAAGGAAGTTTTTGATGAAGTGCTCAGATACTGCTACAGCTTAAAGGATTCAAAAATAAGCGAGCAGGGCTATAATATGTGGATAAAGGTGCTGGAGCCTTATAAGTTTGAGAATAATACGGCTTTTCTGCTGGCAGAGTCTGATTTTGTTAAGCAGACCGCCCTGAAAGCCTACGGCGAGACCATAAAGGAAGCTTTTGAAAGCGTTATGGGATTCCCTGTTGAGCTTAAAATATTGGTTAAAAGCAAAAGCAATACCGATGTAGAAAAGGACGAGGCTGAGATAGAGGTGTCTCCTGCGGCTTTTTCGGAGGATACTGAAAACAGTCTCACCTTTGATAATTTCATAAAGGGCAGCTCTAACGACATGGCTTATGCGTTCTGCAATGCAGTGGTAAACAGATTTAATAATGAGAGTACCGAAAAAATAGACCCCAATAAGGTGTTTAATCCCCTTATCATTTACGGTGATTCGGGTCTTGGAAAAACCCACCTTATGAAAGCCACGGAATATGAAATAAAGAAAAAACACCCCGAGCTCAAAATAATTTATACCACAGGCGAGTCATTTATTAACGAGCTGGTAAAGGCTCTGGAATTTAAGGATACCATAAGGTTCCATGAAAAATACAGAAATGCAGATATACTGCTGGTGGACGATATACAGACAATCGCAGGCAAGGAGCGTATGCAGGAAGAATTTTTCCATACCTTCAACGACCTTTATAACGCAGGCAAGCAGATAGTTCTGACATCAGATATTCTGCCTAAGCATATAACCAAGCTGCAGGAAAGAATAAGGACCAGATTTGCCAACGGCGTGCAGGTAGATGTAAAATTGCCAGATTTTGAGACCAGAATGGCTATTATCAAGAAAAAAGCCGAGCTGCTGGACCTGCAGCTTTCGGACAATATATGCAGGATAATCGCCGAGAAAATGAAAACCAATATCCGTCAGCTGGAGGGTACTGTAAAGAAAATAAAAGCTCTTACTACCTATACAAACGAAACACCCTCAATATCTATGGCACAGAGAGTTATCAAGGAGATCATGATAGAAAATCTGCCTTCAGAGATAACCGTTGACAGAATACTCAGCGAGGTGGCAAATGCCTTTGACGTGACCGTCGAGGATATAAAATCAAACCACAGACACGCTAATATCTCAACTGCAAGAAAAATATCAATATACGTTCTAAAAGAAGTTAAAGACATGACCTATACCGAGATAGGCAAGGTGCTGGGCAAAAACCACTCCACCATGACCATACACTATAAGGACGTTGTGGATATGCTCAAAAAGAATAAAGAAATGAAAGAGACCGTAGACGATATCATCAAAAATCTCAAAGAGAGATAAAATATCACAGCGGCAGCATTTTTGATACATGAGACATTTATAAAACTTTTTTTAACACTTTTATGACCTTATTTTCGGCTTGATATCGGGAAATTTTACACTGTTTTGTTGAAAGCTTTGAAAACTTTATATGATAAAAAGTTGAAAATACATTTAAAAGCTGTTTTTTTCAAAGAGTTTTTAAATATCAACAAACATATTTTAAACCTTTCAACATGGTAAAATTTGTTCAATATTCTACTAAAATCAGGGTGTTAAAAAACGACAAAGTCCGGATCCTTGATTTTACAAGGTCTGAGAAGTTTTCAAAACTTTCAACACACTCTACTAATACTGCTAAAATAATATTGTTATGTTTTGTTTTTTATAAATCAAAAAAGCAGCGAAGAACGGTTAGAAACTAACGACCAAACTTTGATAATATCTAAGGCACAAAAATAGATGGTGCTGCTCTGCTAGTCGCTAGATGTTTAGAGAGCTAGGGGCTAGAAATTAACTTTATTCCTTTGATAGTTGATCAAAGGAAGTCATTCAAGGCGCAAAGTTGGTTTACCCGACTTTGCAGAAAAAACGCACAAAGCAGGCATATCAAGGCTCAAACATAGCGTGCGGTGAAAGGCTCAAAAGAAGTAGGAAC
>CALCRR010000438.1 GCA_937894495.1 uncultured Ruminococcus sp.
CTGGGGAATAACCTTTCTTCAGAAAGGTTTTCCCCAGTAAAGCCTGCAGGCAGTATGATAGACTATCACTTGCGGCAAGGCTGGGACGGGGCGGGACAGACTTTAGAGATAAGGAGTTCGGACATGGAATATTTAAGCACTGATCCTGTGCGGTTATCGGAGGATCTTACGGTGATCGAGGCTATCGACCAGACGCAGCTGCCTAACAAGGTAAGCACGATAAGGCTGAGGACAGCGGAGGAGATAGCGTCGGCGATAAAAACGCTGGCGGTGAGGGGGGCTCCCTGTATAGGAGTATGCGCCGCTTACGGCATATACGTCTGCGCCAAGCGGCTGGAGGACAGGGGTGAGGAAGTCTTTTGGAGGGAGCTCAGAGAGGACTCAGAGCTCATAAGCACTGCAAGACCCACGGCGGTCAATCTATCATGGGCAGTAAAGCGCATGATGGCGCTGGCGGAGGGCAGCATGGGGCTTGACAGGACAGAGCTGATCGCACTGCTGCTCAACGAAGCCCGGCGCATACACGAGGACGACATTGCCACCTGCCGAATGATCTCGGAGTTCGGGCTGACGCTTATACACGACGGTGACAGCGTGATAACTCACTGCAATGCAGGGGCGCTGGCGACCTCACGCTACGGCACGGGGCTGGGGCCGCTGCTGCTGGGGGCTGAGAGGGGCTTTGGCTTTCACGCCTATGTTGACGAGACGAGACCGCTTTTGCAGGGTGCAAGGCTCACCGCCTATGAGCTTATGAACGCAGGGGTAGACACCACGCTGATCTGCGACAACATGGCGTCATACGTTATGGCACAGGGCGGCATAAGCGCCTGCATGGTGGGCTGCGACAGAGTAGCTGCCAACGGCGACACAGCCAACAAGATAGGCACCTCGGGTCTGGCGGTGCTGGCAAAGCACTACGGTGTGCCTTTTTACGTATTCTGTCCTTTTTCGACCATTGACACCTCCTGCAAAACGGGTGACGATATTGAGATAGAGATGCGCAGCGGTGAGGAGCTGACCGAGCAGTTTTTTGAAAAGCGCATAGCTCCCAGGGGTGTAAAATGTCTCGACCCTGCCTTTGATGTGACTCCTGCCGAGCTGATAACGGCGATAGTCACCGAGAAGGGCATATACTATCCGCCCTTTGATTTTGGCGAGGATAAAAGCGAGTAAAAAAGCCGCACAGGTGCAGCCAAAGCCCTGTGCGGCGATATTTTGCGGATATGAAAAGCCCCCGCCTAATAAAAGGCGAGGGCTTTGTTTTGGGGGCTTACCCCCGTTTGGTGGAGATGAGGGGAAAACTTTTCCGCTTTTTTACCTGTTCTCAGACCCGTGAGCATCACCTCAAAAAGCTGCGTATTTACGCTGTTTCTACATATTTTTAAGCTTTAGCGAACACCGTCAAAATGTCGGGATCTTTGGCAAACGTGTATTAAACGTGTACGCAAACATAAGCTATTTCAGTTTACTTACCAGCACCTCAACAAACCCCTCTCCAACAACCCCATTCTGCCTATACCCCCACTTGGCAAGCAACTGGTTGACCACAGCAGCCGTCCCAGCCCCAAAGCCGCTGTCAACAGATATATGG
>CALCRR010000439.1 GCA_937894495.1 uncultured Ruminococcus sp.
AAACGGTTATGGCGTAAAAGGTGGTCTCGGTGGAGGACATGAGAACGCTGGCTGTTCTGCCCTGAAAGCTGTCGGGAGATATCTCACCGAAAAGGCTTTCAACTGCCGCCAGTGCGCCGCTGCCCGATACGGGTCTGATCAGCGCCAGGGGCAGGCATTCCTCGGGAAAGCCCAGAGCGCCAAGCAGCGGCGATAATGCCTTAGCCAGCAGCTCGGCAGCGCCTGACGCTGTGAACATACCCACAGCTGTCATCAGCAGTATAAGCATGGGCAGCAGTGATACTGCGGTCCGCAGGTTCTCCTCTGCGCCCTTTGCGAACTCCCCCGCTATGTTCACCCTTTTTACTGCGCCCCAGAGCAGGATAGCTGCAATTATCAGCGGCACTATGAGCTCACCTGTCATTATCGCTCTGCTCCTTCATATACAACACCCCGACCATAATACAGCCTGCTGCTGCGGAAACAAGCGATGTTGCCAGCACAGGCAGAGTTATATCAAAGGGCGACTCTGAGCCGTGTGCAAGCCTTATGGCAGCCATTGTGGTGGGTATCAGCTGTATTGATGCTGTGTTGAGCACCACCAGCATGGCGGTGTTGCGCTTTTTATGCCTTGCCGTGGGAGCGCTGAGCGCCTTTGCAGCCTTTATGCCCAACGGAGTAGATGCGTTGCCCAGCCCCAGAAGATTTGCGCTGAGGTTCATGCTGACCGCTTGGGCGGCTTCGCTGTTTTTATCAAGCCCTTTGAACAGCAGCCTTGTTACGGGAGATATCAGCTTGCAGACTGTTTTTGTTATGCCGCATTTTTCAGCTATGCGCATAAGCCCGCCCCACAGCGCCATGGTGCCTGACAAAAAAATAACAAGCTCCACCGCCCTGGTGCAGGAGCTTACCGCAGCCGCTGAGACCTCATGGATGCTGCCGTTTACAAGTCCTGCGGCAACAGATGCTATCATCATTATCAGTATTATTGCCCCAAGCATATTGACCACCGCCGTTAATTTTTAAGGTTTATTATGTTAATAATCTGTTTTAGCTTTCAATAACACGTTATTTTACATATAAAATTAGAGCTAAACAGGGCTATCAGCCTTATCAATATTCAGAATAGCAATAATTTTATGTGCATTTTAACAATGTGCTTGAAAATCACGCAAAATTGTGAATTTTGTATATAACCACTTGACAAGTATCGACAAAATTGGTATAATATTTATATGTTGTTGGCATGATATTGCCGAAATCAATAAGAAAGGGAATGATCTACATGAAATCCACAGGTATTGTCAGAAAGGTGGATGAGCTTGGAAGGATAGTTCTTCCTATCGAGCTCAGAAGGACTTACGATCTGGCAGTAAAAGACGCTATTGAAATCTACACAGAAGATGATAAGATAATCCTCAAAAAGTTCCAGAGAAGCTGCATTTTCTGTGGAAATACAGAAGACCTTGTTGAATACAAGACTAAGTCTGTATGTACAGCCTGCGCTGCTGCACTTTCTGAGAAATCATAGTCTGATAAATTATATGCAGACTGAGCTGTTTAAGAACAGTTATCGGGAAAAGGGATAGTTATTTTTTTAACACTCCCCTGCATAGGCGATGTATAGTTAATGCTATTTTGGCACTTTTGCTGCGTATGCTTCAAAAGTGCCTTTTTATTATCTTCACGCCCTGTGTCCGCCTATCTGACCGTTTCGCTGTATGGCAGTTGCCCCCTGCTGATAGTTTGCGCCCCTTAGTATGGCGTTTTTGCCGTAGCGGCGCTTTATCTCCAGCATGGCACGCTGTATGCTCCTCTCTCTGGTGAGTATCAGCCTTTCGGCTTCACGCTGCTTTTGCACAAGTGTGTTGTCGGTGAAGAAGCTGAGCTGTTCAAACTGCTGCTCCTGCCTTATGTCCTCCTCATACCTGACGTCGCAGGCGACAATATACATTCGGCGGATAAACAGCTTTTTATCGGTTATCCTGTCAAAAAGCTCCATAGCTGCCGCTGTTATCCTTCTGGCAGAGGCTGTGCGAAGGTCAAGGTTTATGGTACCGTGGGCGTGCTTGGGTATGCTTCTGCCGTAGTGATCTCTTTTCACATCGCCCTTGTAATATTCCCTGATAGCAGGGTCCCTGAGATTTTTTATATCATATCCCACCGTAAGCACTATCTGATCGGTAACTATGCCCTTTGCCACAAGGTCGAGGGCGAGCATATCTGCCATTTCCCAGATTATCAGCCTTGCGGTCTCGTTATCGGCGGCACATTGCAGCACCTGCCCCATGCTTATGCTGTTGGTCTCGGGCTTGAAGCTTTTTACATCTGCTATAGTGCAGGGCTCATAGCCCCAGGCGTGGTCTATCAGCAGCTCGGCATTTACTCCGAACAGCTTATACAGCTTTTCCTCACCGTATTTTGAAAGTGAGAACTGCGCCACATCGCCCATGGTGAACAAGCCGTTTTTTTCAAGCTTGCGTGCATAGCCTGAGCCTACACGCCAGAAATCGGTCAGCGGTCGGTGGCTCCACAGCAGCCTTCTGTAGCTCACCTCGTCCAGCTCAGCTATGCGCACGCCGTCTTTATCGGCAGGCATATGCTTGGCTACTATGTCCATAGCTATCTTGCAGAGATAAAGGTTTGTGCCTATGCCGGCGGTGGCGGTTATGCCTGTAGTGGCAAGCACATCACGTATCATAGTCACAGCCATTTCGTGGGCTGAGCCGTGATAGGCAGCCAGATAGCCGCTGACGTCAATAAAAACCTCATCTATAGAATAAACGTGTATATCGCCGGCTGAAACATATTTAAGATACACCTTGAAAATATCTGTGCTGAACTTCTGGTAGAGAGCCATTTGCGGTCTTGCCACTATATAATCAAGCTTCAAGGCGGCGTCAGCCCTCAGCTCGCTGTCAAAATGTGAGCTTCCCCGAAACTCGCCCCCGTGCAGACTGCCAAGGCGCTCCTTATTCACCTGCTCTACCCTTTGTATAACCTCAAAAAGCCTTGCCCTGCCCGATATACCAAAGCTTTTGAGCGAGGGTGAGACTGCCAGACAGATAGTTTTTTCGGTCCTGCTTTCATCTGCTACCACAAGGTTTGTGTTGAGAGGGTCAAGCCCCCTGATAACACATTCTACCGATGCATAAAAGCTTTTAAGGTCAATTGCCAGATATGTACGCTTCATAAAATCACCCCGCAAGACGAACATTAGTGTTGTTTTATATATTATAACACGTTTGTTCTGATTTGTCAAGTACAAATATACGAATATTTTTGGCGATTTTATTGGCAAAAAAAGTCTCCCCTGCCGGCTGCAGGAGAGACATATTATTTTTTTGACTACATCTTAGAAATGCTTTCATAAAAGCCCGGGACAACAGAGGTAGCAAGTATCTGCATGACCGTTGCCGCATCTATCAGGGCATGACCCGCCATGATAGGCAGAGGGTCTCGTTTTTTGCAGTAATACCAGCAGAGAATGATAGTTAACGGCAGAAACGAGATAAACCTGTATACCACATATCTCACATCAAACAAAGTCGGTATAAAGCTGTGCTGCAAAGCGCGGTATCGGTAGTAAATACTTTTTATACAACACAGCTCCTCCAAAATAAAGCTCAAGGGGGTCTTGGTCTTATAACGGGTACGGCAGGTCTATCAGTTAGTGAAGGTATTGGTGTTCATATGCTCAAAGTCCTCTGCGACCTGTCTTACACGGTCCTCAGCACCTAAAAAGGCTTCTGCCACCAGGGGGTCAAAGTGGGTGCCTGCGTCCTCCCTGATAATGCTCATGGCTTTCTCAAAGGGGAAAGGCTTTTTGTAGCTTCTTCTGGATACCAGCGCGTCGAAAACGTCTGCCACTGCCATTATCCTAGCCGAAAGCGGTATGTCCTCGCCGCTTATGCCGTGGGGATAGCCCTTGCCGTTCCACTTCTCGTGGTGATACTCCGAAAGGTTCTTAGCCTCTTCAAGATAGCCCGAGTCGGGCACCATGTCGATAGCTCTGGAGATTATCTCGCTGCCAAGGGTGGTGTGGCTCTTCATTATCTCAAACTCTTCATCGGTGAGCTTGCCGGGCTTGTTGAGTATAACGTCTGAAACGTGTATTTTGCCGATATCGTGGAGAGGTGCGGCGTTTTTAACGTTCTGGACGAACTCATCGGTGAGCTGGTCAGCGTAAAAGCCCTTTTTCTGCATCTCGTCAGTGATTATCTCAACATATGCAGCGGTCTTGCGGACGTGGTCGCCTGTGCATTTATCACGGCTCTCCACCATGTCAGCAAGCACCATGATAAGACCGTTCTGCATCTGGGATATGGTCTCGGTCTTGTTTTGTATGTCAGCCACATACTGCATACTGTCCTCGGTGGTCTTTGCAAAGGCAAGGTAGAGATTTTCGATCTCGTCCCCTGTGCAGATGCCCAGCTGCTTTATGCGCTCAACATTGTCCTCTATGGCTTCTTCACTGTTATAGGCAAATGCGCCTGCGCAGTAAGCCATAGTATTTACGGGGAGTATCACATTATAGTTTACCACCCACAGACCTATAGCCAGCACCAGTATGAAAAATCCCAGCAGCAGTGAGATAAGCTTTGCAATAAAGCTGTAGCTGTAGGCAGAGAGCAGGTTCATTGAGATATCAACAGCCGCATAGCACCTGCACTCCCCTGTGCTGTCATAAACGGGAGTATACACTGTGAGCAGCCAGCCGTAGGACTCGTCAGATATTATAGGCTCAATGGTATCGCCTGCCAGAAGTGCGGGTAGATAAGGCTCAAAGGCTTCGTCAAACCCGATAATATCACCGGGGGAAGAGCCCTCAAGCTCGTCTGTATCAAGGTCGAAAACTACGTGGCAGCCGTCCTCCATTATCTTATAAACATACACATACTGCACATCGGGGGAGCTGTCTCTCAGTCTGTAGAGCATATTTTCGGTATCAATATAGCCTTGGGCAGCTTCGCCTTTTTCTATGTATTCATCTACCCTGTCAGCGTCGATGCTGGCGCCTGCCAGCTCTGCGATACCGTTAGCCATTTTGATGTGCTCGTTTATGGTTGAGTTTTTGAAAAGCATATAGCTTATGACCGTTGCCGTGCCTGCGATAAACAGTGATGCGATTATAAGTATCAGCAGTATCTTGGTCCTCAGCGATACCGAGCGGCACTTGCTTTTTTTGATGCCGTCTTTCATTTCCTCGGTGAGAGGTGCCTGCCAGCCTGAGGTGCCTGTGAAAAGCTCTTTGATATGCTGGGGCAGCAGTTTTAGCACTATAAAAAGAATGATTATAACAAGCGCCTTATCGGCAAGCTCTGTGATAAAATCTGCGGTGAGCAGCGCACCAAAGCCTTTAAGAGCGGTTTTTTCGCTGAGAAAGTCTGCCAGTCTCTTGCCGACTCCGCCAATGGCTGAGTCATTTAAAAACCACGCCAGCACAGCGCCCGGCACTGCGGTGATGATAACTATAACAGGCACTGTGACCAGCGCTTTGAGGGGCTTTTTATAAAATCCCTTTGAGGAAAAATACGCCACGCAGACCGCTGTGAGCATATTCAGCAGGCTGTAATACCTTTCGGGGCTTACCAGTATACCCTTTATAAGATTTGTGCAGAAGCCCACCACGATACCCGGCAGATATCCTGCCAGCGCTGCAACTATAGCAGTACCCAGCGTATCAAAGAACATGGGTATATCAAACACCCTTGTTATGCCAAAGCCGCCGAGATTGAGCAGTATGCCCAAAAGGCACAGAGCTGATATGCGCATTAACCCGATACGTGATCTTATTGATGAAGGATTTTTAGTTTCAGTCATAAAAACTCTCCTTTAAGTGTGCTGTCATAAGGGTGTATCACTGATGTGACGGCATACCCTTTCTTACGGCTGAAGCTCAGCCAGCGAACTGTTTCTGTAGGACTTATCATTGGTGACTTCCTTTATCACATTTATCTCTTTTGGGAATGTGATCTCGGCAGCTTCGTCGTTCAGCTCTATCTCTGCGATAGCTTTATCCTTCCAGAAGGGGTAAACGTCTATCTCAAAATAACGGTTTTCATATGTAAGGCAGTAGCGGTCCTTGCGTATCTGGCGCTTGGTGGTATCGGCATTCATAAGCAGGTCAAGATATTCACGCTCTGAAAGCCTTTTTTCTATCTCCACACGTTTAAGGTCGCTGACTGTGCGCTTTGTGGTGAGAAAATAGATGTAATTGCCCTCATATCCCCTCTGGCGCACACGTACCTCGTCATCGTTCTCCGATCTTAGATAGGTCTGTATTATCTCCACCCTCCGGCAGTTCGGCAGAGACTCCAGCCAGCTGATATCGGGGTATTCGATAAGATATTTGCGCTCGATCTCCAGCGGCTCGGGCTCACCCAGGAATGAGGATATCTCAGCTATAAGCTGCTTCATCTTGGTCTCAAAATCAAACGAATTATCCACCACACGCAGATGCGGGTGACCTGTCCAGGCAGATATTAGCTTATCATCAAGGGCAGCTGCTTCATCGGCAGTTTCTGTTCTGGCAGAGTTGTTTGCTGTGGTATAAAAATCCCTTGCACCCTTGGCAGCTGTTACCAGATGAAAAACTGCGTCGTAATTATCTCTCAGCTCTATCTCGTTGGTGCCCAGATATGAAAGCACCTGAGAAAACTCCAGCTCGGTCATATAAGCCTTGTTATCCAGCGCACCACGGTCGCACACAATAAGCACCTTGTCGGTATCCATAGTCAGGGCAGCCTGCTCGAATATCCTTTCCTTTTCCATTTGCAGTCTGAGCTGACATTTCTGGTACTCCACATTGCTGCCGCAGGTCCAGGGGGCGACTCCCCCCGTGATAAGCTCAGTGGCAGTTTCGGGAACAAACAGGACCTTATAGCCCATCTGCGCGAAAGATCTCTGCACCCAGCTCATTGCTGTAGACTTGCCTGCACAGGGTCCGCCTGTGATAACTATTTTTGTGATATTCACTTTCATCACTTCCTATGATCTATCTTTTATTCTCAGCTCTGAGAGCATCTCGTTTTTCAGCCTCGGTATAAGGCTCAAAGCTGTATTCCTCGGGGTCAAATTCAAAATCCTCAATATCACTGCCGTAGGGCGGTTCGTCCCCGTACATTCCGCCGAAGAGGCTCAGCTGTCCTGATCAAATTCCGTCAGCACGGGTCATGTGTCAGCAGACAGACTGTCTCAACGTGTCCCGTTCTTGGGAACATATCCACCCCCATGACCTTTTCGGTCTTATACCCCAGCTCGCCAAGTATTGCGCAGTCACGGGCGGCGGTGGTGTGGTTACAGGATATCATAACTATCCGTTTGGGAGACATTTTTGACATATATTCAAGGGCTTCCCTGTCACAGCCTTTTCTGGCTGGGTCTGCTATTATCACATCGGGTCTAACGCCCTTATCGTAAAGTATAGCTGCGGCTTTTTTAGCGTCTGCGCAGATAAACTCTGCATTATCAATGCCGTTTGCAAGGGCGTTCTGTTTTGCGTTTTCTATGGCTTGGGGGATCATCTCAACTCCCATAAGCCTTTTTACCTTAGCCGCCATAGAAAGCCCGATAGTGCCTGCGCCGCAGTAAAGGTCCAGCAGCACATCGTCTTTGTCAAGCTCTGCAAGAGTCTCGGCTGCCTTATAAAGCCGCTCTGCCTGCAAAGTGTTTACCTGATAGAAGGACAGGGGCGAAAGCTTTATCCTGTTACCGCACATAACATCGGTCATCTCGCCGCTGCCGTATATGGGCTTTAGCTTAGTGCCAAGTATAACATTTGTGTTTTTGGGGTTCTCATTTAAAACTACAGTTTTTATGTCCTTAAACTGTGAGACCAGAAGCGGCGGAAGATCGCCGAAGACCTCGGCTTTTTTTAGGCTTGTGACCACAAGGCACACCATTATCTCGCCGCTGTGCTCCCCTCTTCTGATAAAAATATGCCTGAGCAGCCCCTGCAGAGTGACCTCGTTATAAGCAGGTATTTTTTTTATGTTCACGTAAGCCATAATCGTTTCCAGGATATCCAAAAAGATCTCAGGCTGCAGCCTGCAATGGTGATACTCCACCACCCTGTGAGAGCGCCTTGCGTAAAAGCCGCAGACCGCTCTGCCGTTGAGCTCTGCCACGGGGTACTGGGCTTTGTTGCGGTAGTTATCAGTATTCTCGCAGCCCATAAACGGCAGATATTCGGGGAAGAGCCTGCCTATGCGCTCAAAGGAATCTCTTATGAATTTATCCTTTATCCTGCATTCCTCATCATAGCTTATATGCCGAAAACAGCAGCCGCCGCACTGACGGCTCACGGGGCAGTCGGGCTTTATCCTGCTTTCACCCTGCTCATAAAGCTCATCAACAATGCCGTAGCAGTATGAGCTTTTCACCTTAACTATCCTGCACCTGAGCTTATCGCCCACTGCGGTATCGGGGATAAACACGGTCATGCCGTTACATCTGGCAACGCCGCTGCCCTCGTTGGTGATATCTTCTATCTCGGTATCATAAAGTTCATTCTTTTTCAGGGTCGGTCTTTGCATAAAAATCCTCAATTTCGTTTTTTCTGGCAATCATCAGGTCAAAATGCTTGTTATACTCCAGAGGGAATTTATAGTTGAAAACACGCTGAATTCCCTTATTCTTATCCACCAGCTTGGTTGAAGCCCCTGCGCCCATGGCAAGGATAGTCTGCACCTCTTCCATGATGTAGATATTGTAAAGGCTCTCATGTCCCGTTTTTGACCAGCCGATATTTTCAAGGTTGCCCACCATGTTTTTCTGCCTGTAGAGATAATAAGGGTGATAACCGCTGCCCATAAGCCTGTTTGATGCATGGTCTACCATTACATCGGTGGGGTTTTCAAGCACAGATCTGTCGCCGCGGTTGAGAAGTGCCGCCCTTTTTATTGACAAAGTGTGCACCGTTATGTTTTCGGGAGAAAGCTCTGTGAGCTTATCCACAGTGTTTTTAAAGCTATCCACAGTATCGGTGGGCAGCCCTGCTATTATATCGGTGTTCACGCTGTCAAATCCTATTTTGCGAGCCAGCTCAAAGCTCTCAAAAAACTGTGCCGAGTTATGCTTTCTGCCTATGACCTCAAGAACGCTGTCGTTTAAGGTCTGTGGATTTATTGATATCCTTGTGCAGCCGTTTGCTTTAATGGCTCTGAGCTTTTCTTCGGTTATGGTATCGGGTCTGCCTGCTTCAACGGTGTATTCTCTCACGTTTGACATATCAAAGGAATGCTCGATAGCCTTCATAACAGCGCTCAGCTGCTGCGCCGAGAAGCTGGTGGGGGTGCCGCCGCCGAAATAGACGGTATCCAGCTTTAAGCCAAGCCTTTTCACCAGCTGTGCAGTATAGCGTGTTTCACGGCAGAGCTTATCAATATACTCGGGTATAAGCTTTATGCCGCTGTCGTAGGTCTGGGATATGAAGGAGCAGTATGAGCACCTTGTGGGGCAGAAGGGTATGGATATGTAAAGGCTGAATGACCTGCCGTCAAGCTCATCAAGTATCTTTTTCTGGGTCATGGCGGTCTCATAGGCGATATCGCACTTTTCTTTACTTACCAGATACTCGCACTTTAAAAGATCATATATCTCCTCCCGGCTTTTGCCCTCGCTTAAAAAGCTGTTTACACGCTTTACGGGTCTGATACCAGTTATAACTCCCCACTTAGGCACAATACCCGTAAATCCAGATAGAATTTTGTATAAAATACGTGACAAGTGTAATTCCTTGTCGGAATTTATTAAACTGACATTTTTGTAAAGTATCTCGCCTTGTCGCTTTGTTTTACCCTCGTAATTACAAATGATATAAAGCAGCGTGTAACTTTTGCATTCCTTTTGTCTGACAAAAATATAATTATTTTCAACTTCTATCTTATCGCTGTAAATATGGGTGAATTTTGTAGCAGGGATAAAAAGCTTCAGCACTCCCTCTATCTCATATTTATAGTCGTTGCCGCTGAATATGATGATCATCTGGGGTCTCTCACAAATTCTTTAAGGTAGAGGTTGAACTTCTTTTCCTCTTCAAGAGTGGTGGTCACCATATGCCCGGGGTAAATGGTAAGGTCGCCCCCCAGGTCAGCGATCTTCGCAAGTGACTTCATCATCTGCTGACTGTTGCCGTCGGGCATATCTGTTCTGCCGATGGAGCGTGCAAACAAGGTGTCGCCCGAGAACATACTGCTGCCGCATATAAAGCAAGCCGAGCCGCTGGTATGCCCCGGGGTGTCCAGCACGTCAAACTCCAGCTCGTCAAGGGTGAGTATATCGTTCTCGGTAAACAGCTTTACCTCCCCCGTGTATTTTCTGCAGCCTCTTGCTCTGAAATGGTTTGCTAGCATACTGTTCTCATCTGTGAGCTTATCCTTATCCATGGGGTGAATATACACCTCGCAGCCTGTTCTGTCAACCAGGTCTGCCACCGCACCTATGTGGTCAAAATGGCCGTGGGTGAGAAATATTTTTTTGAGCTCCACCCCGTAGAACTCTATCTGATCCATTATATAATCAGCGTCCGCAGGGGCGTCTATGAGCACTGCGTTGTTCTTCTCGCTGACCACCAGATAGCTGTTGGTCTCACAGATGCTCAGGGGTTTTAATTTGAAAATTCTCATGATTACCTCCTACTTTCCGCTTCTCTCAACCGATATAACGTTTTTTATCTTCTGCAGTCTTGATATCACCGTTTTCAGCTGCTCCATACCTGCGATGCTCACCGTTACAGACATAAGCGCATTGCCGTTTTTGAGCTCCCTGGATGTAGACTCGTAAATAAATACATTTATCATCGCCAGCGCCGATGAAACGTCTGCCAGCAGACCTATCCTGTCCACCGCTATGATATCAAGGGTAGTTTTGAAATAGGTGGTGTCGTTCTTGCTGCGGTTCTTTTCCCAGCTTACCTTTACCCACCTGTCCTCATTATCGTTGTTTTTCTTCTGGTTCAGATAATTTGAACAGTCCGCCTTGTGGACAGATATGCCGTGACCTCTGGTGATAAAGCCCACTATCTCGTCCCCCGGCAGCGGGTTGCAGCACTGGGCGAATTTGATAACGCAGTCGTTTATGCCGTCAACTATTACTCCCGACGACGCCTTGACGGTCTTTGGGTGGAGCTCCAGCGCTGTATCGTCAGCCTTGTCGCCGTAGCGCTTGTTATACTCGGCTTTGAGCCTTTGCATAAGCTTTGAAAGCTGAACTCCCCCGTAGCCTATGGCTGCAAAAAAGTCGTCTATAGTATCGCAGTTGTGGCGCTTCATATCGAGCTTGAGAAAATCTTCCAGCTCCTCCTCGGGAACTCTTATCATATTCTTGCGGAATTCTCTTTCCAGAGCGCTCCTGCCCTCGAAGATATTTTCCTCTCGCCTTTCCTTTTTGAACCAGGAGCGTATCTTCGACTTAGCTTCATTGGTCTTGGCGATATTGAGCCATGACCTGCTGGGACCGTGCCCCGGCACGTTGGTGGTGAGTATCTCGATTATCTCCCCTGTTTTGATCTGATAATCGTAGGAGACCATTTTCTTGTCAGCCTTGGCGCCGCACATTCTGTGGCCCACCTGGGTGTGTATAGCATAGGCAAAGTCGATGACCGTTGAGCCTGCGGGCAGTGTTATCATATCCCCCTTGGGAGTAAATGCGAAAACGTCCTCGGGAGCAAGGTCATTTTTAATGGCTCTTACTATTTCCTCAACGTCGTTAGACTCCTGCTGCGACTCGATTATCTGCCTTATCCACGCCAGCCTGTGGTCGTCCTTTGAGCTGCTTCTTACGCCCTCCTTATATTTCCAGTGGGCTGCGATGCCGTATTCGGCAGTTCTGTGCATCTCCCATGTTCTTATCTGCACCTCAAAGGGTATGCCTGCCCTGCCTATAACGGTGGTGTGCAGCGACTGGTACATATTTGCCTTGGGGGTAGATATATAGTCCTTGAACCTGTTGGGTATGGGCTTGAACATATCGTGTATTATACCAAGCACGTTATAGCACTCGGTAACTGTATTGACTATTATCCTGACGGCATATCTGTCATATATCTGGTCGATCTCCTTGCCGTCACGGTAGACCTTTTTATAGATACCGTAATTGCTTTTTACCCTGCCCTCAATGGTGGGCACAGGCTCAAAGTCTTTACTGAGCCTTTCGTGGATACGCTCCTTTATACCCTCCACCAGCTCTTCCCTGCTCTCCTTGCGGATAGCCATCTGCTGCTCGATATCCTCATAGGCATAGGGGTCGAGGTAGAAAAACGCCAGGTCCTCGAACTCGTCCTTGATAGAGCGTATTCCCAGCCTGTGGGCTATGGGGGAATAGATGTTCATAGTCTCATGAGCGATAGTCCTGCGCTTTTCCTCATGGCAGAAATTCAGCGTCCTCATATTATGCAGCCTGTCTGCCAGCTTTATGATTATGACCCTTATATCCTCGCTCATGGCAAGAAGTATCTTTCTGATATTCTCAGCCTTCTGCTCCTCCTTGGTAAATATCTCTACCTTGCCCAGCTTTGTGACGCCGTTTACCAGCATAGCCACATCTGCGCCGAAAAGCTTTCTCAGCTCTTCAAGAGTACAGTCGGTATCCTCCACCACATCATGAAGCAGTGCGGCACAGATAGTATCGGTATCCATGCCCAGCTCCAGCAGGATATAAGCCACAGCGATAGGGTGAGAGATATAGGGCTCGCCTGACTCCCTTTTCTGGTCGTGGTGGAACTTTTCCGCAAGCTCATAGGCTGAAACTATTTTTGAAAGGTCGTACTGCTTTTCAGAGTCCAGCACCTTCTGCAATATCATATCAATGGTATACACAGTCTGGCTCGCTTTATAGATGTGGCTGGGTATAGCTACCCCCGATCCTGACAGGGTCGCCTGAGTCTTTTTTTCTTCTTTGCTTGTATTATTGACCATATCTGACATTAGTCACCCCGTCCTTCCATCATTGATCTCAGCCTTCTCAGCGTGTCCGAGTCCTCAAGATCCACACGGTGAGATACAGGCAGAAGCTTTATTTTCATCGAAGCAGGCTTAAACTCGATAAGCTGCTTATCTCTGAAAATATCTATGCAGATATGCAGCTTGCAGTAATTAAGCGCATCGTCCGACAGTCTCATGAACATATCATCAAGGGTCGTCTCCTTTACGGAGCTTATGTATTTATAAACAGCTATCAGCTCACTGCGCCGGGGAGTCATCTTTTTGATAAAGTTCACAGGCAGCTCTTCGCCCCTCATAAGCTGTTCATAGGCTTCCTTGGCGGCAAAATAGCGCTCCTGCTTTACTCCGCTGAGCCTGTGGTCTATTACTCTTACAGAGACAGACTCTCTGCCGTTGAAAACATTTATATCAAGGCTTACCAGCATATCCAGCTTATCGCAGACCTTAAAGCTCAGCTTATCGGGTGAAAGCCCGAACATCAGCGCCTGCCCCTTAGCACCGCCGTAGTTGAAATCTATCTTAGTGTGCTTGCCCTGAGAAAGCGGTGTTATCCTCTCGACCCTTGCCCCCAGCATAGCAAACACAGGCTGTGAGTTTTTAGCACCCGTAGGCTCCAGCACTTTAAGCCCCTTTACAGCGTCGATACTCAGATCCCGGGGCAAAAGCTGCTTATCGGCTGTGAGCACAGCCACAGGGGCTTTATCAAGCTTTGCTGCAAAATCATGCACCAGCCTTTTAAACTCACTGATATCCTCTTCTTTAAGAGAAAGTCCGCCTGCACACTCATGACCGCCGAATTTTATAAGCACGTCTTTGCAGTATGTCAGGCACTCAAACACATTAAAGCCCTTTACAGACCTTGCCGAGCCCCTGGCTTCGCCGTTTTCATCAACAGATATTATTATG
>CALCRR010000440.1 GCA_937894495.1 uncultured Ruminococcus sp.
TATGATCACTATTTTTTACTACACATGATTACCTGTTTTTACAGCTTGGCGGTCCTGACGGTGAGGTCGGTGCGGCGCTCAGATATCTCAACCAGAGATACTCTGCCCCTTGCAGAGAGGTGCAGGCTATCCTTAACGACATCGGCTCGGAGGAGCTCAACCACCTTGAGATGGTGGGGGCTATACTCTACCAGCTCACCCGCGGGCTTTCGATAAAGGAGATAAAAGAGAGCGGCTTTGACACCTATTTTGTCGACCACACTACGGGAGTTTATCCCATTGCCGCCTCGGGCGTGCCATTCAGCGCAGCCACCTTCCAGAGCACAGGCGACGCTATCGCAGACCTTAATGAGGACCTTGCAGCCGAGCAGAAGGCAAGGCTCACCTATGACAATATCCTGCGCCTGACCGACGACCCCGACGTGCGTGACCCCATAAAGTTTTTAAGGGCGCGTGAGATCGTTCATTATCAGAGGTTCGGCGAGGGACTTCGCATGGTGCAGGATATGCTTGACAGCAAAAACTTCTACGCATTTAATCCCAGCTTTGATAAGCCTGAGAAAAACTGAAAACAAAAAGGACTGAGATCAAGGCGCAGGCGCGATAAAGAAGTAATATTCAAGGCACTTGTGTCAGGAAACTGACATAAGTGCCTTTGCGTTACTTTGTGTTACTTTGTGCAGCGCCTGCTAAGTGAATAGTGAAGAGTAAAAAAGTGAATAGTGAATAGTTAAGGTATCACCTTTCGGCGATGATTTTTTGATTTGTCCGCAAAGCGGACTCCTTAATAATTCACTATTCACTATTCGTTATTCACTATTCACTTAACAGCGGCGCACACTAAAGCTTGATATACAAATACTTCTTTACCGCCGCCGCGCTGACTCCCAGTCCTTTTTTCTTATCTCTGACTTTTAAATATAGTACATATACTCACCCTCGCCCACAGGCGTGAGGGCGCACCTGGCAGCTGCATCCGCAAGGGCTATTTTTTCGGTGTACTCCTGAATATACAGATTTATCTTGTCCCACAGCATATTGTTCACCGTTGCTTTGTATCCCTCCTGCACCTCGTCACGGTCGGGGTCGCTGTCGCAGAGTATGGTAAGGTCAAGCGCGTTGATTATCTCGCTGAAATTTATCTTGTCAGCCTCCTTGGAGAGCACATAGCCGCCCTTGGAGCCCTTTTGACCCCTGATAAGGTTAGCCTGCTTCAAGGCTATAAGTATCTGCTCAAGATACTTTGCGCTTATGCCCTGCCTTGCCGAAATGCCTGCAATAGACACCGCTCTGCCGTTTTCCGAATTGACCGCAATGTCGATAAGTGCGATTATTCCGCACTCGACCCTGGTGGATATCTTCATATTCATTGTCCTTTCTGCTTTATAACCTAGCATTCCTATAAATCATATTTAATTAGTAGTATTAATAGTATTATAACACGTTTGAGAAAAAATTTCAAGTGTTTTCATCAAATTTTTTTACAGGTCCACAAAATGTCTGATTTTCGGGGCAAAAAAAACGCAGCCGCCAATTCACTGACAGCTGCAAACAGTTATTTTGGAATTTATCATACACCCTTGAAAGTATAGCCGATTATAAAGCGTTTTTCAAGGTATATCTGCGAGATATCGCTGTATATCCCGGGCGAGGTATCCTTTGAATAAAGGTTACAAACGTAGTATTTCCCTCCGCTTCTGCGGTATGCCACCGTATGCAGACCGCCGCTGAAAAAGTCGAGCCCCCATAGCCTTGCCTGTGAGCGCTTGTTGTTCCAGAAAGAGACTATGCCGCAGCTTGAATTTTCGGCAGCGGCTTCAAAGTCCTCTGCTTTTCTGTAGCTGTTATAGGCAATGCCGTGGCTGTCAAAATAGCGGTAAAGCTTTTTTGGGGCAGTTCCCCAATAGCCCGAGGGAAAAACATAGTGCATATTATTCAGCTCAAACTCATAGACCACACGGGGCAGGTCCTGCACGCCTGTCAGCATCTCCATAACATTTGCCACGGCGATAAGCTCGCAGCCGTTCCAGCTGAAAGGCATTTTGCCGTAGACCATGCTGCAAAGCGGTTCGGTGCCCTGCCCATGCAGCAGCTTGCCCTTGTGAGCCGAAAACACCCGGGTATTTTTTTCATAATTAGCTCTTGTACGCTCAAAGCGCTTTTTCCTCAGAATAAAGCTTACGCCCCTCATGGGAAAGCCTTTTGAAGAAGTGACCCAGCCCCTGCTCACCGACCTCACCGCCTTATACTTGATGATAATATTTTACCACAAATCAATCAAAAAGTAAAGGTGCTCACCGCACGGGGGGTGCTCACCGCACGTGGTAATTCCTTCGCCCAATACTTTGCACGGGCTTTTCATTTTGTTTGGCTCAGGGCGAACTAAATGCGTTTTTTTACTAACCTATAATTTTTTATTTTTCTAGTCACTAGCTTTCTAATGCCTAGCGACTAGCAGCTCAGGGCTGACGGTCTGCGATTTTTTACTAACCTGTATATTTTTATTATCTAGTCAATTACTCTTACAGCCTTTTCTTTATACCGATACGGTCGAGGGCTGCGCCTGTGAAGATGTAAAGCACCGAGCTTGCTGCTATCTGAATGCAGTAGGCAGGGGTCTGTACAAAGGCTGCTCTTATCGCTGCCGCCGAGACATTATCCGACATAAAAATTCCCTGATAAAGGCTGTAGCCCACCACGCATAGCACCAGAGAGGGCACTATTGCAATAATATTTCTCTTGGTTATGACCCTATCTCCCTTGCTTGAAAAAAACAGTGCTGTCACTGCTTTTATTACCAGGGTGGCAGGCAGCCACACAGCAAAGCCGCTGAGCCCGTCTGCAAGTGCGCCGCCTATAGCTCCTGCGGCTGCTGCATAGGGTGTGGGCAAAAGGCTTGCTGCCAGAAAGATAACACCGTCGCCTGCATGGGTGAAGCCTGCGCCTGTGGGTATGTGAAGATATGCTGTGAGCAGATATACCATAGCTGCAAACAGCCCGGTAAGGGTCAGCAGCCTTATTTTTTCGTGGCCTTCCGATTTAACTGATTTAACTGCGGTGGTCATTTTTATATACCTCTTTTCGTGATATTGTGCTTGCGACTTTTTGAGCTCTCACGCAATATTACCAAAGCAGCTGGATCTAACAGCTTTTTGATTTGGTCTAAGCTTATTATATATCCCGAAAACAGATTTTGCAAATCAAAAAAAGTTAAGAGGCAAGACGGCAGATTTTATGCACTTTCTATAAAATCAACTTAATTTTTGTGGGCTGAAAGTGTGATATTACACAAAGGTTTTCCGCACCGCCCCGGTCGGTTTTCTGAGCCTTCGTCAAAATAACAGATATTTGCCCCTTTATTACCTGCGCTAATTGTTTAAAAGGTAGAAAAAAAGCACTCCCAAAGGTCTCCCCTCAGAAGTGCTGTTAAGCTATTGGGATTTAAGTTGCGGTTCAGCCTATCCACACGCACTGCTGACCCAGGTCGATGTAGCGCTGCCTGATAAGCTGCAAATTATAAGAAGTGTTGCCCACCAGCGGGTCTGATACATAGATAAGTCCGCTGTCAAGGTCATAGCCCGTGAGGACCACGCAGTGCTCATATGCTACCCACTGCACCTGCTCCCCGGCGGGGGTAGTCCATATAGACGTCAGGGCAGTTTCGTGGAGCTCATTACTGGTTATCCATATAAGCACAGGGATATCCTTGTCGATATAATCGGTAAGCAGGCTGTCAAAGGAAGCGCCTGTAACATTGTGGGCGGTCATTGACGAGCCGTTATCTGCCAGATATGAATTAGCCGCCGTGACTATGCAGGGGGCATAGCAGCCGTAGGAATACTCGGTCTCGGGGTTTCCTGCAAAGGTGGTGCGGAAATCTGCGCCGTAGTTCACCCCGTCCTCAGTGTAAAAATCAAGCTTAGGCAGATAATTTCTTGCCATAGTGAGCTTGTCCGCGCCGAAGCCCAGGTGGTCAAGCAGAATGGTAAGCGAGGTTATCTCACAGCCTGTGGGCAGCTCGGGTCGCTGCATGATATTGGTGACGGCTATCTGCTTTGAGCTGCTGCTGTCGGAGTTTTCATCAGTATCGGTATCTTCCTCGGTTTTTTCCTTTTCTTCGCTGCTCTGTGAGCTGTCATCAGAGGTTTTGTCCTCATTGTCCTCCTTGTTTTCATCTTCATCGGGCTCTGCCTGACTGCTGTCATCGCTTTCGGTCTCCTCGGGCTCGCTCTTTGCGCTGTCTGAGAACTCGCTGTAGTATTTAGCTCCCCCCAGCTCGCAGAAAGCTCTTACCATAAAGTCATAGCCGTAGCTGTAATCCTCGCTGATAAGGCAGCTGAGCACGCTGCCGTCGCTAATAAGCTGCATCTCCTCACCGGGCTGAAATGCATATACCTCATAGCCCGAAGCACCCTTTGAAGCCTCCCATGTGAGGGTATCTTCATCAAGAGCTATGTTCTGAGGTCTTTCGGGCAGTGTCACCGCTTCAAGCTCGTTTGAGGAAAAGCCCTTGAACTCCTCCTCCCCCACCATAGCGCAGCCCTTTACTGCATAGTGGTATACCGTACCGCTTTCGAGCTCGGTATCGGTATAATTCAGCTGTCCGTTATCAAGCCTTGCAAGCTCCTGCCAGTCGCTGCCGTCGTGCTTATAAAGGCGGTAATAGGCAGCCTGTGGGCATTCCTTCCAGCTTATTTTCAGCTGAGATGAGGTGGTGTCGAAGCTGTCCTCAAACTCAGCCGCAGGGGGCACTATGCGAAAGGTCATATCATACTCGCAGCTGTTTTTGTCAGTGACTGTCAGCAAAGCGACGCCCACATTTATGTTATCAGATATCTCAACAGTATACTCGCTGCTGTCCACAGGGTTACCGCCCTCTGTGACGGTCAGCCGGGGTATTACCTCGCTGCCTGTGTAGGCATAGGCGTCGCTGTCAAGGGTTATCTCCAATGTCCCCCCGCCTGCCGCCTGCCTGGCTATATCTTTGTTTTTCTCGATATCCTCGCCGCCCAGCACCAGCACCGTGGTAAGAACGATAGTGACAAGCAGCACAGATATCGTGGATATCGCTATCAGAAAAATTTTATTCATACGCCGATCATTTTACCTCTTTATTTGTATCGTCAAGATCAGTAGCGCCCCACTCGACCACTGTGAAGCCCTTTCTCTCGAAGCTCTCAAGCTTCTGCTCACTCACCTGAGTATTTTCATCGCAAGCCTTGAAGGTCATGAAAACTCTCAGCAGGCTGTCGGGCTTCGGTGAGATATCAAGCTGTGCCATATCGGTATAATCCTCACCGTGGAAGGTCACAAGATTATACTCGTTCTGTTTCATTATAGGCGCCCAGTAGACGATAAACTCGTTATATTCCTCTCTGGTGAGACCCATATATGAGAGCTTTTCTCTCAGAAAGGCTTCGGTGTCCTCAGCCTTTACCACAAAGCCCTCTGTGGTATCCATAACAGATGTGTCATACAGGCACTCCCAGAAAAGGTAGTTATAGTCAAGACCGTCAGCCTTATTGATTATAGTGCCGTCAGGTCTTGCGGTCACGTGCCAGCCGTTGTTTATCTCGGGGTAGGTATAGGTCAGATGGCCGCCGTTGATTTTTAGCGATACATCAACATCTGTCTCCTCCTCGGGGTAGAGGTATATAACAGGCTTGCCGCCCTGACCTGTGTTGCAGACATCGCCCAGTCTGACACCGTCTGATGTTACCCAGCCTGCATAGTCGTTATATGTCACATAGTACCAGCCGTCTGCCCTGCCTATAACGGTCATGCTTGCTCCGCTGGGTACGGTGGGGCACTCCTTGACATTATCTCTTATGCTGTTGGGACCTCTCTTCAGGTCGAGATTTTTGGTAGCTGTCGCGCTGTAGTAGTCACTGAGATAGCTGGTAAGACCCGACTGTGTGGGATACTCGGTTATCTCCACCAGCTGGGAGTCATTCTTTATCCAGCCGAACTGATTTGTGCCGTATATTGAAACATAAAGCCACGAGCCGTCTTTAAGGCGTCCGTGCTCCTGAACATCATCGTAGGAGTCAACATATATCGAGGTCACATCGTACTTTGAGGGGTCTGGACCGTAATAGAGCCATGTGCCGCTGCCGTCGTAGTAGTAGATATCTCCCTCCTCGATACCGCCGTAAAGCTTGGGCGGAGACTCCAGCGACCTGCTGAGGGCAGGTGCTGTGGTAGTTGCCGCCTTTGTCGTGGTGGTGGTAGTTGTAGTAGTTGTGGTAGTTGTAGTTTCAGGCGCAGTTGTGGTAGTGGTGGTGGTCTCCTCTTCCTTCTTAGACTCCTCAGTTTCGGATATCACAGGAAGGTCGTCCTCCTCGGGGGGAGCTGTAGTTTCAGCCACAGTAGTTGTGGTAACGGCGTTTTGCTGCTGTACATCGCCCTTTGGGGAGTCATTCTCCTTGGTCTTACCCTTCAGAGCAAACACTGCCACAAGCACCAGCGAGGCAAAAAGTATACCGATAACAGACACCAGCAGCGCAATAATCTTGCCGTTTGAGCTCACTGCCGCAGAGCCGTCTCCCGACACCTCGGGCTCATCGGGTATATACTGCTGCCTGTTATAGCTGTTGTTCACAGGCTGGTCGTTTTGATAGTAGCCGCCTGACTGATAATTATTCTGCTGTCCCTGATAGCTGTTCTGCTGGTAACTGTTCTGCTGGTTATAGCCATTCTGCTGATAGCCGCCCTGCTGCTGATAACCGTTTTGCTGGCTATAGCCATTCTGCGCAGAATAGCCGTCCTGCTGGGGATAGCCATTAGCTCCCTGCTGCTGAAAGCCGTTATTTGCGCCGTTATAGCCGTTCTGCGGCGCATTGTAATTCACCTGAGGTGCAGCGCCGCCGTTGAACCTAACTGCATCGTCGCAGCTGCACATCTCGCCCTCATTAAGGGGACGTCCGCAGAACATACAAAAGTTACTCATACGATCACTCCATTCCCATGCCCGGGCAAGAACGCTTTAACCTTCCGCTGCTCTCGCTCCTGCACGCAAAATATGTCAATATTTTTCCTGTTAACGCCTATTATATCACATCCACACCGAAAAAGCAAGCCCCATGTCTTCGCCGGACGGGGCGTTTCCCCCACCTGTCGCACTTTTGTGTGGTGGGCGAATACTCGAGTCCTCCCCGGAGGGGAGGGGGTGCTTTTGTGGCAGCTAGTATTTCGATACGCTGCGCGAACCTTGTAAACGAGTTGTTGTGCGTTTTACCGCATGATCTGGTAAAGCGTTTTTCTAGCCACTAGCACTCTAACCACCAGCGACTAGCAGTTTCCCGCTTTAAAGGCTGATAATAAGCCCCACAGGGCAGTGGTCGCTGCCTGTGATGTCGGTGTATATCAGCGAGTCCTCCACCTTGTCCATAAGGCGGTCGGAAACTATGAAATAGTCGATACGCCAGCCTGCGTTGTTCTTTCTGGCATTAAAGCGGTATGACCACCAGGAGTATACCCCTGTAGTATCGGGATAGAGCCTGCGGTATGTATCGGCAAAGCCTGCCCCCAGCAGTTCGGTCATTTTACCTCTTTCCTGGTCGGAAAAGCCTGCGTTGCCCACATTGGTCTTGGGATTTTTAAGGTCTATCTCCTCATGGGCAACGTTCAGGTCGCCGCAGTAGATAACAGGCTTTTTCTTGTCAAGCTCGCTGAGATAGGCTCTCATGTCGTCCTCAAACTCCATGCGGTAGTCGATACGTTTGAGCTCGTTCTGGGCGTTGGGCACATAGCAGCACACAAAGTAAAAATCCTCATACTCGCAGGTGATGACTCTGCCCTCGTCAAGGTGGGTGCCGTGTATGCCGTAGGTGACTTCAACAGGCTCCGTTTTGGTATATACAGCCGTGCCTGAATAGCCCTTTTTAACGGCGCTGTGGAAATATTTATAGTAACCCTCGGGAGAAAAATCAGCCTGGTCGGGCTGCATTTTTGTCTCCTGAATGCAGAAGATATCCGCATCAGCCTCAGCAAAATACTCCTTAAAGCCCTTATTAAGGCAAGCCCTGAACCCGTTTACGTTCCATGATATAAGCTTCATAACTATTCCTCCTGTGCGCGCTTCTGAAATCTCCCGAACTAAAGTCCTAAAAATTTAAGTTAAAAAAATCCCCTATACAAAACAGTATAGGGGCGAATGATTGGAGCGGGTCACTTGAGTTAAACAAGTATCTCCTCTCAGGAAGAAAGGCATTCTGACGTTGAAATAAACCCGCATATTTCAATGCCCCGACAGCTTGTATCGGGGCATTTTTGTGGAGCGGATTACGAGGCTCGAACTCGCTACCTCCACCTTGGCAAGGTGGCGCTCTACCAGATGAG
>CALCRR010000441.1 GCA_937894495.1 uncultured Ruminococcus sp.
ATGCCGTAGCCGTCATCACGCTCGGGAATATAATAGGTAACATTAGCGCCCATGCTCTCAAGATAATTATATAGTATGGTGGTTGAGGTAACACCGTCGCAGTCATAATCGCCGTATATGCAGATAAGGTCGTAGGCATCGACCACCTCATTAATAGTCTGCACCGCCTTATCCATGTCCTTGACAGCAAAGGGGTCCTCAAGCTCACTTTCGGTGAAAAAATCAACTATCTGCTGAAAATCATCATAACCTCTTGCCGAGAGTATCTCCAATGCAAGCTTATTAATATCGCATTTTCTTAAAAACTCAGCAACCTTCTGATCGTCACACCTGTTAATTTTCCACTTTTTCATCAAAAATACCCTCTGATCCTCATTATGATATAGTTTTTCATATTATTATAACATATCGTGAAAATAATTTCAAGGGTTTTGTATTAACTTGTTTAGATACAAACGTTCGGGGTACCTAAATACCCTTATTGTTTGACAATAAGCCTTTAATATGATATGATTGATTTGAATAAAAGGTCTGTATCATTTTTGTTAAATAATTTACATCGTGTAAGTAAAGGCTTAATATTGCTCCCCCAATTAAACCTTGCCGGAAAGGCGCAGGCAAAAATAAAAAATATCAAGGCGTAAAAGCGCAGATGGGCTGTCGCCCTTCAAGCTTTTACAACGCAGAGATTTTTTATTTGTGTCAAGCATTTTTGGCAAGGTTTAGTTGGGGGAGCAATAATATGCGAGGTGATACCATGAAGGTCACTTACGAAAAAATTTCGGCAAAATATGATATTCCGATTAAAATTTATGAGCCCGAGGGTGAGGTAACAGGTGTCTGCGCTGCGGCACACGGCTTTGGCGGTGATATGGAGAGCACGGCGATAAGTTTGTATGCCAAAAGGCTGACTGAGGACGGCTGTGCGGTGGTAACATTCTGCTTTGCCGGACATGGGGTAAGCAGGGCGGACGAGCATTTCTGCGTTTCAAACTGCAAGCTCGACCTGCTGAGGATTTTTGAATATGCTTGCAAGCGCTTTGCAAATGTGCGGTACAAAGCGGTTTTCGGCACCAGCTTCGGCGGTTATATTACCTTGCTGAGCCTTGATGAGCTGGCTGAGGATATAATTATCGTGCTGCGCTCCCCTGCTGTGAATATGGCTGAGACCTTTAAAAACAAGCTGCTTGACATACCCTTTGATACCTATGAGAAAAACGGCGCTGTTATGGGGTTTGAGCGTAAGCTTTACGTAAGCCCCGATTTTTACAGGGATCTGAAAACCTATGATGTGTCTCAGAAAAGCTTCGGCAAAAATATGCTTGTGCTCCACGGCTCACTTGACGACCTTGTAACACAGGAGCATATAAACGCATTTAAAGCGGCAAATCCGATGGCGGTGATACATAAATATGTCGGTGCAGACCACAGGCTGCGTGACAAAAACTGCGGCTATCTGGGCGCTGATGAGGTCGCAGGATATATCCTGAGTAAAGCTCAAAAAAGAACAGGAGGAACAAAGCCATGACCTTTGAGACAGCAAAAAAGGCGATAGCAAAGGGTCGCTACCGCCATTATAAGGGCAATGAATATGAAGTTACGGGTATTGCAAGGCACTCGGAAACGCTGGAGCCTATGGTGGTTTACAAAGCGCTTTACGGCGAGGGCGAGATATGGGTGCGCCCTGCAAAAATGTGGAACGAGACTGTCGATGACAAGGGGACTCTGAGGTTTACGCCCATAAGCGAGGACTGACTTTTTTCAGTCAGACGCCGTAGAGCTCATACTGCCCTGCCATAGCTTAAATGCAATTAACTGCCGTTTTTATGCAGCAGTTCATTTTTTATGTCTACTTTTTCTTCAGCTTTTTAAACCTGCCCACAGTCCACATGATTATTATCACCAGTGATACCACCAGCACTATAAGAACTATTGCCAGCGCAGGGTTAAGGGTCTTTTTGTATTTTTCGCTGTTATCCTTGCGTGAAGATGCGGCGGAGCTGTCCTTTGTGACCTCACTGCTCTCCTCCTCACTGACAGCCTGTCCCTCCTCGGCTCTGATTATCCTGACGGTATAGGCGGTGGAAATACCGTTTGAGTCGGTAACGGTTATGGTGCGGATATTCTCCCCCACAGCACACTCGCTGCTGCCCTCGTACCATATGTAATCATAGGGAGAAGCGGTCACGCCCTCTATCTCAACGTTATCCACCTCATAGCCCACATTTACTGTATAATCGTACACATCGTAGGAAAAATCAGGCACCAGCTTGCCGTGGTCAACGGTCAGCGACACCAGAACGCCCTGTAAAGGCACATCACTTGTCGGCTCTGTTTCTGTGCTTTCGGCAACAGTTTCTGTTTCTTCGGGGGCTTGTGTGACAGCAGGCTCGTTAGTCTGAACAGGGGCGGTCTCGGGGGCTTCTGTTGCCGTTGGCTGGGTTTCTGTAGTTGTATCAGTCGTCGGCTCTGTTTCGAGCACGATGTCAGCAGTAGTGACCTCGACCTCCCCCGTAACGGTGACGTTTGCTGAGACCCCGGGGTTGCCGATCACTATGCCCTCGGGCGAAAAGACGTAGGCATTTTGCAGCATAAGCTGGCTGTCACCCTGCCCTACAGCCTGAAAATACAGCGTAAGGGTAAGTATCTGCGGGTCAGTATCGGGAAAACCCTGAACATTTATATGTCCGCCGCCCCCCGAACCGTCGCCGTCCACAAACTCGATGACCTCTTCGTTATAAGACAAGTTGGCTGATAAAAGCCCGATGTCCTCATCTGAGTTGATAGTCACCTCCACCTTGAACAGCTCACCGTTGGCAACGTTTTTGTCACATTCAATGGCTGCACCGGTGTCGGCATAAGCTGTCAAGCTGAACACACTTACAGCTGCTGCCGCTGTTATAAATGCAGCTAAACCTTTTAAAATCCTCATATTTATTATCTCCTTTTAATTTAGTTGTCCATATACATTATAACTCAATTTTTAAAAAAGTCAACACCTGTCCTCACCGGACGGGGTATTTCCCCCACCTGCCGCACTATTGTGTAGTAGGCAAGATATCGAGTCATCCCCGGAGGGGAGGGGGCGCTTTTGTGACCTCTAGTATTTTGTGACGCTGCGCGAACCTTGGTAAATGTTGACTTTGTGCGTTGTAACACATAATTGTGTAAAACAGTTATTCCAGCCACTAGCATTCTAAACACTAGTGACTAGCAGCTTAACGCCTTTTCCATAAAATCCTCGGTGGTGATATAGCCCGAGCGGTTGTACCTGTTGAGCTCAAAAAGTGTGGAAGCACGCTTTTTGATAAGATAATTGGGCTTTTCCTGCACCCCGAGAGTTGCTTCAAAGCCGCAGCTTTTTATAAGCTCCCTGGATACTTCATCATTAAAGCCGAAGGGGTAGGTGTAAACATTGGGTCTGAAACCGCAGTTTTCCTCTAAAAGCTGCTGCACGGCGAAAACATCGTTGTAGATGTTCTTTCGGTACTGCTCATAGGTCTCGTTTTCAAGCTGCAATAAGCCTCGCCTGCCGTTAAGGGTGTGCATGGCGTAGCTGTGGTTACAAAACTCAAAAATG
>CALCRR010000442.1 GCA_937894495.1 uncultured Ruminococcus sp.
CCTTTTTTCATAACCCTATTGGTGCCTTTCGCAGAAAGGCGGATTATAAAAATGGAAATGAAGAAAATAGGAAGGCAGATGAGCCTGCTTATGGGTATCTCCATGAGTCTGGGGCTTTCGCTGGTGGGCAACCTTATGGGCGGCCATTTTACCGTAAAGGGCTGGCTGGTGAGCTTTGTGGTGAGCACGGTGATAAGCCTTGTGATAGGCTTTTTTGTACCCATGAAAAAGCTTGGCGATGCCGCCGATAAAAAGCTCGGCGCACAGCCGCAGACCCTTAAAGCCAGATGTATCGAGTCCGCAGTGTCAGACCTGATATACACCCCCGTAATGACCATTATAATGGTGGCAATGGCACACCGCCAGGCGTCATCACACGGCGGCGATGTACCGCCCTTTGTGATAATGCTGCTGCCCTCACTGCTGGTCTGCCTGCTGGTGGGATATGTGCTGATATTCATACTGATGCCCACATTCATGAAGCTTCTGATGAAGAAAAACGGCATGAACGGACCTAAGTAAAATAATGATAAGTGTCTCTGCTTTTAATGCGGAGACGCTTTTTTGTGCCAAAAAACAGGTTTTAAATCAGCCTTTAAACACGCAAATGCGAATGCTTTGTGCAAAATTACCAATTAAGCAGTGAAATATTTTCAAAGTTTGGAGAAAAAATAAGTCTTAACCCCTTGACAAAATCAGAAAAAAGGTATAAACTATATTTAGCACTCAAAGAGATGGAGTGCTAACACCTGATAAAACAGAGTGCTAATCTCAGTGAGAACGGCGGTGAGCTGATGGACGAACGAAAGCTGAAAATACTGACGGCGGTGGTTGACGAATATATCGTCACGGGTGAGCCTGTGGGCTCTAAGGTGATAATGTCCCACGTAAAGGCATCATCGGCAACTATCAGGAACGAGATGGCAGAGCTTGAAAAGCAGGGCTACCTCGAGCAGCCCCACACATCGGCAGGCAGAGTACCTACCTACAACGGCTACAGGCTTTATGTAGACCAGCTTATGGAGCAGAACCCCCTTACCGATGAGGAAAAGCAAAGGCTCGATGCCATGCTGCCCAAGGATTTTCTTACTGAGGAGGACCTTGTTGAGCACGCATCGCTGGCACTGGCAGAGCTTACAAAGTGCGCTGCGGTGGTGGCAAACTCAACGCCTAAGTTTTCTCTTATATCAAAGGTAGAGGTAATACCTACGGGCAAGAGAATGTATGTTATACTGATGATAACATCAAACGGAGCTATACGCAACAAGGTGTGCAGGCTGGAATTTGACCTGACCCACGAGCAGCTGGAGTTCTTTGATAACTTCGTCAAGGAAAATCTCAGCGGAATGCCTTTGAGCGAGCTTTCGGACTCATACATCGAAAAGCTCACCGAGGCAATGGGAACCTATATGATGACCCTTTCGCCGCTGGTGTCGGAGCTTTTGAAGATGAGCAAGGAGATGGACTCGGACATAATCCTTAAAGGGCAGTTAAATCTGCTTACCTCAAAGGACCTGAACCAGAACGAGATAATCTCTTTCCTTGATAATCAGAGAGAGCTGAGAAGCTTTATCGACAGCACCTTCTCGGGGCTCAACATAATGTTCTCGCCCGAAAAGGACGGTTTTGTTATCCATAACTCGTCGATAATAACCTCGCCTTTCTCAAAGGACGGCAAAACAGCAGGCGCTCTGGGGCTTATAGGACCCATGAGGATAGACTACGCAAAGTTTATCCCCTACCTTGAATACTTTACCGGCAGGATATCTGATATGATATCAGAAAGGGACGAGTATGACGATGAAGAAAAATAACAGAAAGGCAGGCGACCCGAATGGATAAGGATATAGATATTGAGCAGAACGCTGAGGAGACAGCGCAGGAGGCTCAGGAGGAGATAAAAGATACAGAGAACGAAGAAGAGACGGAGGAAAAGACAGAAGACAGCAGCGAAGAGGTGCAGGAAGAGCCCGATGAGACCGAAAAGCTCAGAGCAGAGCTTGCCGATACTAAGGATAAGTATTTAAGGCTGATGGCTGAATATGACAATTTCAGAAAGCGCTCGGCTAAGGAGAGACTGGAGATAACCGAGTCGGCAAGGGGCAGCGCTGTTGAGGAGATACTCCCCATAATCGACAACTTTGAAAGGGCGCTGGGCACCGAGACAGAGGATACCGCCTATAAACAGGGCGTCGAGATGATATTCAAGCAGTTCGGCGATGTGCTGACAAAGCTGGGGGTCGAGGTAATAGACCCCGTGGGTGAGACCTTTGACCCCAACATCGCAAACGCCGTCAACCAGATAGAGGACCCCGAGCTGGGCGAAAATGTGGTAGCTCAGGTATTCCAGAAGGGCTACAGGATAGGCAGTAAGGTAGTAAGATACGCTATGGTAGTAGTTGCTAACCCATAGCTTTTGAATGAAAACAGAAACAATAAAATATAAAACTTTATCAGAAAGGAAGAATGACTTATGGCAAAGATCATTGGTATAGACCTTGGAACAACTAACTCATGCGTAGCAGTTATGGAGGGCGGCGAGGCTGTTGTTATCCCTAACAGCGAGGGCGCAAGAACTACCCCATCGGTAGTAGGTATCTCAAAAAACGGCGACAGACTGGTAGGTCAGGTAGCTAAGAGACAGGCAGTTACAAACTACGATAACACAGTTATCTCTATCAAGAGACATATGGGCTCGGATTATAAGGCTAAAATGGGCGACAAGCAGTATACTCCCCAGGAGATATCCGCTATGATCCTCCAGAAGCTCAAGACCGACGCCGAGGCTTATCTGGGCGAGAAGGTAACAGAGGCTGTTATCACAGTTCCCGCTTACTTTACAGACGCACAGAGACAGGCTACAAAGGACGCAGGTCAGATAGCAGGTCTTAATGTCAAGAGAATTATCAACGAGCCTACAGCCGCAGCTCTCTCCTACGGTATCGACAAGGAAGAGGACCAGAAGGTTATGGTATATGACCTGGGCGGCGGTACATTCGATGTATCTATCATCGAAATGGGCGACGGCGTTACAGAGGTTCTTGCTACAGCAGGCAACAACAGACTGGGCGGCGATGACTTCGACCAGAGGATCATCGACTGGATGGTAGCAGAGTTCAAGAGCGCTGAGGGCGTTGACCTCACAGCCGACAAGCTGGCTATGCAGAGACTTAAGGAAGCAGCTGAAAAGGCTAAGATCGAGCTTTCTTCAACTCCATCTTCAACCATCTCTCTGCCCTTCATCACAGCAGACTCCACAGGTCCTAAGCACCTGGAGATGACACTGACACAGGCTAAGTTCAACGAGATGACAGCTGACCTGGTAGAGTCTACAATGGGTCCTGTAAGACAGGCTCTCAGCGACTCGGGTCTCTCGGCAGGCGAGCTGCAGAAGGTGCTGATGGTAGGCGGTTCTTCAAGAATACCTGCTGTTCAGGACGCTGTAAGAAAGTTCATCGGCAAGGAGCCTTTCAAGGGTATCAACCCTGACGAGTGCGTAGCTCTCGGCGCTGCATATCAGGGCGGCGTGCTGGGCGGCGACGTCAAGGACATCGTGCTGCTGGACGTCCCCCCGCTGTCC
>CALCRR010000443.1 GCA_937894495.1 uncultured Ruminococcus sp.
GCGGCAGGTGGGGGAAATACCCCGTGCGGTGAGCACCCCGGAGGGGAGGACTCGAGCATTTGCCTGCCCCACAATAGTGCGGTAGGCGGGGGAATTACGAACGGTTCTGCGCTGCCACTACGCTTTCGCCGCAGTAGATCTCACGGAGCTTGGGCTTTTCTATTTTGCCTGTGGGGTTTCTGGGGACGTCTGCGAAGATTATCTTGTGGGGTCTCTTGTATCTGGGCAGCTTGTGGCAGAAGTCGTTTATCTCCTCCTCGGTACACTGCGCACCCTCTTTTACTGCGATTATCGCTGCTGCTATCTCGCCCAGGCGCTTGTCGGGCAGACCTATCACTGCCACGTCCTTAACAGCAGGGTGAGCTCTTAAAAAGTCCTCTATCTGCACGGGGTAAAGGTTCTCGCCGCCGCTGATGATAACGTCCTTTTTGCGGTCTACTAAGAAGATAAAGCCGTCCTCGTCCTCCTGCGCCATGTCCCCTGTGTAGAGCCAGCCGTCCTTGAGAGTCTCGGCAGTTGCCTTTTCGTCACGGTAATAGCAGGTCATAACGCCGGGACCCTTTACGCACAGCTCGCCCACCTGACCCTTTTCAACAGGCTCGCCGTCCTCGCCGCAGATCTTCACCTGCCAGCCGAAGCCAGCCTTGCCGATAGCTCCCACCTTGTGTATGTTCTCAACGCCAAGATGAACGCAGCCGGGTCCTATAGACTCGCTGAGACCGTAGTTGGTGTCGTACTGGTGGTTTGGAAACTGCTTTTTCCACCTGGCGATAAGCGAGGGCGGAACAGGCTGAGCGCCTATGTGCATAAGTCTCCACTGGCTGAGCTGATACTCACTTACGTCGATATCTCCCCTGTCGATAGCGTCGAGTATATCCTGCGCCCAGGGCACCAGCAGCCACACGATGGTGCATTTCTCCCTTGACACCGCGTCAAGAATGAACTTAGGCTTTACTCCCTTTAAAATGACCGCCTTGCTGCATGAAAGCAGGCTGCCGAACCAGTGCATTTTAGCGCCCGTGTGGTAAAGGGGCGGTATGCACAGAAAAACATCGTCGATAGTCTGACCGTGGTGGTTCTGCTCCACCCGGCAGGA
Organism: uncultured Ruminococcus sp.; assembly: GCA_937894495.1. Classification (GTDB taxonomy): domain Bacteria; phylum Bacillota; class Clostridia; order Oscillospirales; family Ruminococcaceae; genus Hominimerdicola. The sequence continues at coordinate 1,097 of CALCRR010000443.1, forward strand.
ATGCACAAGGCTCTCATGATTATGCAGTATAGCCTTGGGGAAGCCCGTGGTTCCCGAAGAAAAATAGATAGCCGCATTATCCTCATCGGTGAGCTTTATGTCGGGGTCTACGCTGGAGCAGTTGGCAGCCAACCTGTCGTAGTGCTCGGCAAAGGTGGGGCAGCCCTCGCCCACGTAGAAAAGCAGCCTGCCCTGGCTGATATCGTCAACTATCTCCTCAACTCTGCCGATAAACTCCTGCCCGAACATGAGTATATCCACCTCAGCCAGCTCAACGCAGTATTTTATCTCATCGGCGGTATACCTGAAATTGAGGGGCACAGCCAGCGCACCAGCCTTTAAAGCGCCGAAGTAGATAGGCAGCCATTCAAGGCAGTTCATAAGCAGTATGCCCACCTTATCCCCCTTTTTAACACCACGGGAGATGAGCAGGTTGGCAAAGCGGTTAGCCTTTTCATCAAACACCTGCCAGGTTATCTCACGCCTGTAGGGGTGGTCGGGGTTTGCTTCGATAAGCTCATACTCCTTCCAGGTCACCTTTCTTTTCTCTCTTATCTCGGGGTTGAGCTCCACCAGAGCCACCATATCGGGGTGCTCGGCGGCATTTTTTCTTAAAAAGTCGGTTATTGGCATTTTTTCTCATATTCCTTTCCTGATCTTTTATGCAAGATTTGTTACGATTTAAAATGCGAAAGCACAAAAGCTTAAAATCGCAAAAGCATTAACACTATTTTAACATATTTCTATAAAAAAGTAAAGTTTTCCGAGACTGTTTTTTGCACAAAAAACGAGCAGTCGGGTCGGGCATTATGCACAAATAAAAAACAAAACCCCCGCTGCGATAGCAACGAGGGCGTTTCTGGTTGCGGGAGCAGGATTTGAACCTACGACCTTCGGGTTATGAGCCCGACGAGCTACCGAGCTGCTCCATCCCGCGATATTTTTGTACCTCTCAATTGGTACTTGTCTATTATATCACTTCTTTTGTCGTTTGTCAAGGGCTTTTTTAAAAAAATTTTCAGTTTTTTATTTCCCCCGCCTGCCGCACTATTGTGGAGTGGGCAAGTTTTCGAGTTTAATTCATAATTCACAATTCATAATTGAAGGTATCGCCTATCGGCGATGTTATGCCCTGCTAGTCACCAGGGGTTAGAGAGCTAGTGGCTGGAAAAACGTTTTACAAAAATTTGCGGTAAGCCGCACAAATGCAAATTTCCAGAAAAACTCCACACACTTTCAGTGGGGCGATATTAAGCCAAATCAAAAATCGGTAAGCCGCACCAAGTCAACATTTAGCAGGGTTCGCGCAGCGTATCGAAATACTAGCAGCCACAAAAGCGCCCC